>CALZHQ010000055.1 GCA_945787295.1 uncultured Desulfuromonadales bacterium | reverse complement strand
ATTTAGATTGGATGGAAAATGAAAATAGGCGTCCTGTCGGATACGCATATCCATGATTTAAGGTCGGCAGAATATTTAGCCGAACTACTTTTGGATGGACCTTTTTCAGACGTGGAAGCGATTCTGCACGCTGGGGATGTTGTTATTCCCGAATTGGAAAGCTGCTTTTATCCATTACCCTGGTATTCGGTGCGGGGAAATATGGATCAAACTCTTTTAAATACGCCAATTAGTCGTATTGTTGAATTTGCCGGTAAGAGGATGGGAATGGTGCATGGGTGGGGGGCGCCAGGCGGCATCGAGCAAAGGGTTCTTGGTGCATTCGCGGGGCAGCACCTGGATGCGTTGATTTTTGGTCACAGTCATCAACCCTTATGTCGTAAAGTCGGATCGGTACTGTTGTTCAATCCTGGCAGCGCAACGGATCGTCGTCAGGCTGCAAAACATACGGTGGGAATATTAACGATCGAATCCGATATCTGTGGCGAAATCGTTCCGCTCGACTAAGATTCTTTCTTGGTAGCTTTTCATCTTTGTGCTATCTTTTTTAGAATATTTTGATAATTTAGGGAATTAATCGAAATGATTGATATTTTTCTAAAAGGCGGGCCGTTGATGTACCCGATACTGTTCTGTTCAGTCATCGGTTGGGCCATTTTTCTGGAACGTTTAAAAACCTTTTTCAAGATCCGCCGTGCCATCAACCCGTTAATGTTGCAAGTGAAAAAATTTCTTGCGACAGACGAAACTGTTGAAGCAGCGGCCTTTTGCGAGACACAGGGCGGCTCATTGGCGAAAATCCTGCTGGTTGTCTTGCAGAATAAAGGCGCCGAGCGTGGGAAGATCAAAGCACTTGCGGAGGAAGTTGGCGAACGCGAATCGGTCGCATTGCAACGTTATCTCGGCTTGCTCGGGACGATCGCCAATATCGCACCGCTGCTTGGCCTGCTCGGTACCGTACTCGGAATGATTGAGGCGTTCAATGTCATCGCAACAGAAGGTGTCGGTACCCCGATGACTTTAGGCGGTGGCATTTCAGAGGCGCTCATTACGACTGCGGCTGGCCTTTCTGTGGCCGTACCGATGATACTGATTTTTTTTGTTGCTGATCTTTTTTATGATTTCAACCACATTCATTGAAAAACCTGGTCTGACGATTGACCTTCCAGAATCATCTGCTCAACAGCTCAAGCAGACGGAAAAGGAAGTGCAGATTTATCTGACCGCCTCAGGGCAGATTTATTATCAGCGTCAACTTGTCACGCCAGCAGCTTTGAGTCAGATTTTATCGGAATTCAAATCCGTTGCCGAACAGATGACATTCCTCTTGATGGCGGACAAGGACGCGTTGCATGGACAGGTTATTCAGTTGATGGATCTGGCGAAAAGTGCCGGTTTTAATAAGTTGGCGATAGCAACAGATAAACCTGTTTCTAACACTGATTAGGCGAGAAGATTATGAGTAAGACGATAGCAATTTTGACAGGTGGTGGCGATTGTCCCGGTCTCAATGCCGTGATTCGAGCTGTTGTGAAAACCGCGATCGGTCGCTATGGCTGGCGGGTTTTAGGTATTGAGGATGGTTTTGATGGGCTTGTCGGTGAGGTGCGCTGCCGCGAGCTGACCCTCGATTCGGTACGCGGAATATTGCCGCGTGGCGGCACAATTCTCGGGACCAGTAATCGTGGAAATCCATTCAGTTATCCTGTGAAAGTTGATAATCGAGTTGAGCTGCAGGATGTCTCCGACCGAGTACTGGAAACCTTTAGATCGTTGGGGGCAGAAGTACTGATAGCTGTCGGTGGGGATGGCTCGCTGAAAATCGCTCAGGGGCTGTATGAAAAAGGTTTGCCGGTGATCGGTGTGCCCAAAACCATCGACAATGACCTGCGTGCGACAGACGTGACCTTCGGGTATCGGACTGCGGTTGCTATTGTGACTGAAGCTTTGGATCGACTTCATACCACCGCGGAAAGTCACCATCGGGTGATGGTTGTCGAAGTGATGGGCCGCGATGCCGGCTGGATTGCTCTTGAGTCAGGTATTGCCGGTTCTGCTGATGCGATCCTCATTCCGGAAATTCCTTATCATGTCGATCGCCTCTGCAAAGCTATAGATAGACGTCGTCAGCGTGGCAGTCGTTTCTCGATCGTAGTTGTTGCCGAAGGCGCTAAAGCCGTTGAGGGGAAAAAAATATTACAAAAGACGGCAACAGAAAACCTGGGAGTCGAACGTCTGGGTGGGGTTGGACATGAGGTTGCACAACAGATTGGCAGCTGTCTGGATATGGAAAGCCGGGTTGTGATTTTAGGCCATCTGCAAAGAGGGGGCACACCAGATCCTTATGATCGAATTCTCGCTTCTCGTTTTGGGGTCAAGGCGGTTGAGTTGATTGCCGAGAATTCGTTCGGCCGCATGGTCGCTCTGCGTGGCAGGCAGGTTGTCGATGTTGAAATAGCCAGTGCGGTATCGCAATTAAATCTGGTCGACCCTGAGGGCGAGCTGGTAAAAACAGCGGAAGCTCTCGGTATCATGGTCGGTCGTTGATAATAACTTGAAAATTGAAACACAGGGCTTTCGATGAAGAATATCTTCTCTCTGATTATTGAAAATAGTTCTGCTAAGGCCTCCGGTAAGTCCGGGTCTATCGATCGCAGCATCCTTTATGCGGTAGCGGGGTTTCTGCTTGGCGTATCTGCCCCGATCGGCTGGATGATTACGCGTTTATTCTTCTTTTACCAGGCCGACCAATCCCTCTGGGCACAATCAATTGGCCATTTTATCAGGGATAATGAGCATATTGCGCTGTTTAGCTACATGGGAGGCGGAACAGCTGTCGTTCTCGGAACTTTCGGTTATTTCATCGGCCGTGCCGCAGAGCAGATTCATATGCGTGCTGCGCGCTTGAACGAGATGAATCTCACCGTAGCCAGTCAGAAAGAGGAGTTTGAGCGCAAGTATCGTGAGCTGAATAACCGGATCACCAGTTTCCATTCAATCAGCGCCCGCATCCAGAAAACCATGGATCTGGACGAGCTAGTGAGCTTAACCGGTCATGGACTTTTTGAGGTCATCGATTTCGATCGGGTCAACATCCTGCAGGTCGATCATGTTCAGGAAGAGATGCGGATGTTGGTCAGCCTCGGTGATCAGGGAGCAACGAACGTTTCTGCTACGTTGCCCTTAGACAGTCGGGCTGGAGTTCTCTATAAATCGGTGACTGAGCGAAGGCACTACCTGGTTGATGACATCACCTTGATGCCGCCAGATTTCAAATTAAAGCCCCCGTGTGATGGCTTGGCAGCACTCCGTTCCAAGAGCTTCCTGATCTGTCCAGTTGTTGTCAACGGCATCGTTGAGATGATTCTTGCGGTCGATAACAAAACGTCAGGTCGGCAGCTAGAAGGAGACGACGCCGATACCTTGAAGCTTTTCGCGGCCCAATTGTCCAGCAGCATCATCCGTCTGCGTTTGTTCAGCGCCGTAGATAGCCTGACCCGAGAACTTGAGCGCACTTTTGCGCAGTTTATGCAATACCGTCAGGATTACCAGAGCCTGCTGAAAACTTTGAAGCGAGCCTCAGCATCGACGATTAACCTGGTTGCAGATATTGCCAACTCTGCAGATGTTGTGCGCGATGCGGTCAATTCAACCCAGTCGGCATCCACTCAGATCTCGGCATCAATCGATGAAGTCGGCAGCAATATCAATCAGCTTTCTGAATTTATGGATAAATCGATTTCGGCGATGACCGAGATTGCCGCAACAATTAAGGAAGTTGATGATAACAGTGTCAGTTCCCATAAGATGTCTGAGCAGGTGCTTGAACATGCAGAAGGAGGTGTGGCTTCGGTCAAAGAGACTCTCTCCGGTCTCGATGGGATTTCTAAAGGGGTTGTCCAGGCGGCAGAAAAGATCGATCAACTGTCGATGCGGGGTGAGGAAATCAGCACTATAACCACAGTTATTACTGAGATCGCCCAGAAAACCAACCTGCTGGCTTTAAACGCGGCAATTATTGCGGCGCAGGCTGGTGAGCAGGGCCGCTCATTTGCCGTTGTTGCGGAAGAGATTCGTGGTTTGTCGCAGAAAACGGCCCATTCTTCTGAGGCCATCGCGCAGCTGATTCGTGACATGCATAACAATACCGAGGATGTCGTCACCCAGGTTCGCAACGTCGAATCACTGGTTGGCCAGGGTGTGACCCTGGGTGGAAAGACGGAGAAATCTCTCAGTCAGATTCTGACCAGTGCCACATCGGCGAAGGACATGGCACTCAGCATTCGTCACGCAACAAGAGAGGTCTCCCGCTCGGCAGAGTTTGTCACCCATTCGATTGAGGAGTTGGGCGAGATGACCGAGCAGGTTTCAACCGCGTCCCGTGAGCAGGCTCTGGGGACGCATGGCATCGTTCGTTCGATTGAGGATATTCGTGAGATGGCTGACGACATGGCCAATGTCGCTATTCAGCAACGCCAGGATAGCCGTGATATTGAGACCGCTGTTGAGTCGGTTGCCGATATGGCAGAGCGAATTTTCGATGAAATGGACGCCCGGAGTGAGCAGAGCAGTTCGGTTATCAATCAGCTGAAGCAGTTCAAGGAAACGGAATAGCTGGTCGCATGAATGTTTTCAGAAAGGCCCTGCTTACCGGGGCCTTTCTTATTTCAGGCGGGTTTTAGCCAAGGCACAGGTCGACCGACCGGGACAATTAGTCATGTGGCAGGGTTCAATGTGAATGATGACATCGGAGTTCGGAATGTTCTTTTCAATCTTTTTTTCCAGGTTGTCGGCAACGGCATGCGCTTCGGCAACAGTCATTTCCTTGCAGACTTCAAGATGGAAATCCATGATTTTGAGCGAGCCGGCTCTTCTGGTTCGCAAGCCGTGGTAGCCGCTCAGCGGTCCTTCGTGAGTACTGATCAATTCATGAACCTGCTGCTTGATCTCTTCCGGCAGTTCCTTGTCAAGGATGTCGGTCATGCTGCGTTTGATCAATTGCAGTGCTTCATGAAGAATGTAGGACGCAACCAGAATCGACAGGGCTGAATCGAGCCAATAGATATCGAACCAGCGGATCAGCAACAAACCGGTCATCAAGCCAAGGTTGCTGTAGATATCCATCCGGAAATGGAGGGAATCGGCTTCTAACGCGGAAGAGTCGGTTTGTTGTGCGACTTTGCGCAGATACCTGGCGATCACCCAGGAGGCCGCCGCACTGAAGGCCAGGATGCCGATCCCCTGGTTGATGTTCTGCAGGCCGTTTCCTTCAGAGAGCCGTAACGTCGCTTCGTAGATAATCCAGCCGCCGGATCCGGTTATAACCAAAGATTGAAACAGCGTAGCGAGAGTTTCAAATTTGCCGTGACCGAAAGGGTGACACTCATCAGGGGGTTGCTCGGCCTGGCGGATCGCCATGAAATTAACCCCGGACATCAGGATGTCGAGGAGCGAATCGACAGCCGATGCCATGACGGCCATTGAACCGCTGGCCACCGCAACAAAAAGTTTGATGACGGCCAGGCCGGCAGCGCCGGTGATGGAAAGGGTTGCCGCGCGGATTTTAGGGTTTTTCGGTAGCATCAAACGGTCTTTTGGTTAATCGAGCGGGCAGGCTTGTTCCCAAGCCAGGAAGCCTTCTCCGCTGATGTTGTGAAAATCGTCAATTCGCTGCTGGTAGTAATCGACCTGGCTGCAAGCTTCCTGGATTTGTTCAGCTGTTTCTGCTGCTGTCAGTTCATGTTCGGAACAATAGCGGTAAAAGTTCGCTGCGCCGGCGAGCATGGTCGCTAACTCTTCCCGGTTCGGTTCGAGATTCTTGATGATATACCAGTGGCCGGCGAATTGTCGTATCCGTTCCGCCGTCCCGTTAAAGATATTGTCCCGCCTGCTGCCGATCATGAATTCTCGTAAAAAATAATCTGCCCCAGCCGCTTGAGCGCCTGCTTCAATGGGCTCAAGCTTGAGTTTTTGCAGCAGGTACTGGTGGAAGGTTTGCAATAGTGCCGAACAGAGCCGATCTGCACAGATTTCACTGTCAAGATCGTTGATTTGATAGCTGTTTTTGTCGTGCAGTTTCGCCAAATCTGAGTTTGTTTCGGGTGTCATTGTCGCAATTGGTCCTCAAGCTGTGAGTGGTACAAAATATGGATGCTGGATATTTAGCATCCAGCTACCGAAGGGTCAAGCGACAGCTCGCAGCTTGAGCGATCCTTTGTTTACTTCCGGCAGGTGCTTTGTTAGGATAGACCGCTTTGAAATGCCCCCATGCTTTACTCAGGACTGGCCTTGAATAAGTCAGTAAAAATAGGAAGATAGAATGTCAACAGCGACTCCCCTGATGCGCCAGTATCTGGAAATAAAAGCTGATTATCAGGACGCCGTGCTGTTTTTTAGGCTCGGAGATTTTTATGAAATGTTTATGGAGGATGCAGTTCTTGCTTCGCGGGTTCTCGGCATAACTCTGACTTCACGCAATAAAGGTGACGAAGATGCGGTCCCGCTGTGCGGAATCCCTTTTCATAGCAGTCAAGGTTACATTGCCAAACTGGTCGCGAATGGTCACAAGGTCGCAATCTGTGAACAGGTTGAAGATCCTAAAACCGCCAAAGGGATCGTCAAGCGCGAGGTGGTTCGTGTCGTTACTCCAGGTTTGGTCACCGATACCGATATCCTGGAGCCGAAAGAGAACAATTACCTGCTGGCCATTGCCGCTGTCGATGAGACATACGGTGTTGCTCACGTAGATATCACCACCGGGGAGTTCCGCGTGACTCAAGTCACGGGACTGGGGCAGGTCGAAAGTGAGCTCGGTTCATTGCGACCACGGGAACTGCTGTTTGCTGATACAGATGGCGGGAGACAGATACAGACAGACCTGACAGCAGTGATCGACGGAACGATGGTCAATCTCTTGCCGGAATGGGTCTTTGAAACAGAATATGCGGCAGAACAGCTGGGGGTATTCTTTGGTGTGTCCGGGCTGAAATCTTTCGGTTGTCAAGATCTGCCTGCCGCTCAGCAGGCCGCATCGGCAGTCTTGTACTATCTACAGCAGACCCAAAAGGATGAGCTCCGTCATATCCGCCCATTGCAGACCTATCACACGCGCCACTTTATGGTTCTGGATGATGCAACCCGACGCAACCTAGAACTGACCGCGACCCTCCAGGAAGGGAAAAAACGCGGTTCACTACTCGGTGTGCTGGACCGCACCGTTACGGCGATGGGCGGACGGACTCTGCGCCATTGGATCCATTATCCGTTGATCGATCAGCAACAGATTAATCAACGGCAAAACGCAGTGGCCGAATTGGTCGAGGAGAGTTTGGTGCGGATCGAAATGATCGATGCACTTGACGGGGTTTATGATCTTGAACGGTTAAACAGTAAGATTGCCATGGCCAGTGCCAACGCCAAGGACCTGTCGGCTCTGAGGGCCTCGCTCGGTCGCTTGCCGAGAATCGACGATCTGCTCGCTCAGTTTCAGTGTCGCTTTTTGCAGGAATTACGGCAGCAGATCGATCTGATGCCCGACCTGCTGGAACTTCTGGAAAAAGCGATCGTTGATGATCCGCCATTTGTTTTGCGTGACGGTGGCATTATCCGAGATGGCTACAATGACGAATTGGATGAGCTGCGTACTGTCAGCCGGGAAGGGAAAGGCTGGATCGCCCGCCTGGAACAGGAAGAACGTGAGCGGACCGATATCCCAACCTTGAAGGTCAAGTACAATAAGGTCTTTGGCTACTTTATCGAAATCACCAATCGCAACCTTGATCGCATTCCCGAAGATTACCAGCGTAAGCAGACTCTCAGTAACGCTGAGCGTTTCATTACTCCCAAGCTGAAAGAGTATGAAGCAAAAGTCCTCGGTGCCGAGGAGCGACTGGTCGAGCTGGAATATAACCTGTTCCAGCAGGTGCGGCTGCAAACCGCTGCGGAAGGCCGGCGCGTGCAGCAGAGCGCAGATGCGTTGGCGGTACTGGATGCTTTGCTGGCCTTGGCCGATCTGGCGCATGATCGAAATTATGTTCGTCCAGATATTGATGATTCGGGTGTCATTAACATTGAGGCCGGACGTCATCCCGTTGTCGAGGGGATGGCGCTTAAGGAAGCGTTTGTCCCCAATGATGTGGAGCTCGATAACGAGAAGAATCAGTTATTGATTATCACTGGCCCGAACATGGCCGGTAAATCAACTTTTATGCGACAGGTTGCATTGATCACCCTTATGGCCCAGATCGGCAGCTTTGTGCCGGCAGTAAAGGCTCAAATCGGCGTCGTCGACCGCATCTTTACTCGGGTCGGTGCAAGTGATAATCTGGCTAAAGGTGAATCGACCTTTATGGTTGAAATGAATGAAACGGCGAATATCCTTCGTCACGCCACCGGCAGGAGTCTGATCATCCTTGATGAAATCGGTCGCGGCACTTCGACCTTTGATGGTGTTAGTATTGCCTGGGCGGTCGCAGAGTACCTGCATGACAATCAGGAGGTTGCCGCTAAGACCCTGTTTGCTACGCATTATCATGAATTGACCGACCTGGCGTTAACACGTGAGCGGGTAAAGAATTATAATATTGCGGTCAAGGAATGGAATGATCAGATTATTTTCCTGCGGAAAATAATCTCTGGGGGTGCCTCACGATCCTATGGAATTCAGGTCGGTCGATTGGCCGGTCTGCCGGAAGAGGTTATCCGCCGCGCCAAAGAAATATTGCAAAATCTGGAAGCTGGCGAATTTGGTCGCTCTGGAGAGCCCAGACTGGGTGAAAGTCGTCATCAACCGAAGAAGAAGCCTGCATCTCAAATGTCATTATTTAATACTGATCCTGATAGCGTTATCCGCACGCGGCTGGAAACAGCGGATTTAAGCAGTATGACACCGATCGATGCAATGAACCTGCTGAACGAACTTAAAGAATTGCTTTAACTATTATGCTTTTTCTACGTCTATCTATTGTCTTGTCGGTCTTTCTGCTCTCGCTTGTGCAGGTTCACTCTGTTGCTGCAGAATCCTACTCAGAGATCCGTAACGATTATCACCGCTTGACTAAATCTTCCCAATTACAGCGCCAGCGGTCAAATTGGGAAAAGATCATTCGTCGTTTTGAGCGTTATGTACAGCAGTATCCCGAGGCTGCAGATGCCGAAAAGGCGCTGTTCCTCAAGGCCCGCACATGGGATGGACTTTCAAGTGCCTCTGGCGGACAAGAGGATGCTCGCGAGGCGATTGGCCAGTATCTGGAGATGGTCGACCGGTTTCCGCACAGCAGGCTTGCCGATGATGCGCTCTTTTCCGCCGGTCAAATTGCCGAGCACCGCCTGAAGGATTTGACTGCAGCCTATCGCTATTATCGGTGGTTGATAGATCAATTACCGCAGGGGGATATGGTTAAACAAGCGAAAGACAGTTTGCTCTATCTACCAGAACCACCGCCGGAAGTTGCTCCACCGGTTAAAAATACAGCTTATTCTGCAACTGCAGACTCTCCAAGGTTGGAAAAAATTCGTTACTGGAGTGGCCCTGAATATACCCGGGTCGTTTTCGACTTGACTGCACCGGTCATTGCCAAACCCCATTTGCTCAAGGGGGATAAGCCGCGGCTTTATTTTGACCTGCTCTATACCGACCTTGCTCCACAGCTGCAGCCCGATGTGCCGATTCTTAATGGTGTCGTCCAACGGGTCAGGGCCAGTCGTTTCGATGAACAGCGAACTCGGGTAGTACTCGACCTTTATCGTGAATTTGAATATAAAGTCGTCACCCTGGAAAATCCGTATCGACTGGTTGTTGATCTGCTCGGTTCGACAACGAAAACTGGTTCCGCCACGACGGTCGACGCGGCAAAGCACCCCGGTCGCGCAGACGATTCGATCGCCAACATCCTGAACAAAGTTCCTGACCAGCAGCCGGTGTTGCATGTACCGCAGCAGAGTAAGGATGAAGGTATCCACCTGATTGTTGTGGACGCCGGGCATGGCGGTCGGGATCCTGGTGCGGTCGGGCCGAATAATATTCTGGAAAAAGATGTGACCTTGAAAATGGCCAAAGCGCTGGCCAGCGCTTTGCGCAAACAGCTTGGGGTTAAAGTCCTGCTGACCCGCTCGGATGATCGTTTCCTGGAGTTAAGGGAACGAACCGCTTACGCCAATCGTGTCGGAGCCGACCTGTTTATCTCTCTGCACGCCAATGCCAGCCCGACCCGGAAAGCCTACGGGCTGGAGACTTATTTCCTCAATCTGTCAAAAAACAACCAGGCCGCCGAGGTGGCCGCTCGTGAAAACGGCACCTCGTTACAGGATGTCAGCAATTTAGAAGCGATTCTGTTCGACCTGATGGCGAACGCCAAAATTAATGAATCGAGCCGACTGGCGGCCAAGGTACAGCAGGCAATGGTTGCCGGGCTGAGGCCACATTACAGTCGGATCAAGGACCTAGGTGTCAGGCAGGGACCTTTCCATGTCTTGCTGGGAGCGACGATGCCTTCGGTCCTGGTTGAGGCGGCTTTTATCAGTAACACCCGCGAAGAGAAACGTCTTGCCAGCAAGGATTATCAGAGAAAAGTTGCCGATGCGATTGTCAAAGGCGTCAAGGATTACGCGGCAACCATCGATCAGGTAGCAAAGAGATGACATCCATACCAGCCGGTGAAATTAATACTGCATTTTCTGCCGAACATTTGTTGAACGGTGACTCTTATGAGTCTCGACGTCAGGCCACCCTTGACGCTACCCGGGAGTTTATCACCGGTCACCTGGAGCGGATTAAGCAGATGTCTGTCGATGGAGCTTCCGGCCGGGCTGTGGTCCAGGAGTTGACCGCTGCTTTTGACCAGTTGAACGATATCCTGTTTCAGGTTGTCAGCACGGATCTGGATTCTGATGATGTCGCCAATTGTGCACTGTTTGCCTTAGGCGGCTATGGCCGGGGTGAAATGAACCCCAAGTCGGACCTTGATCTGATGTTCTTTTACGAGCCGGCCGGGGAGCAGGTGGCTAAGATTATTTCTGACCGAATGCTTTACCTGCTTTGGGATCTGGGCCTGGATGTCGGTTACAGCGTGCGTTCCAGTAAGGACTGTATTGAACAGAGCAGAGATGCAACGGTCCGAACATCGCTGCTGGATGCTCGCTTGTTGTGCGGCAATCCGGACCTTTATGAGCTGTTTGTCAACAAGGTTGGCAGTTATGTCCTGAATCATGAGTCACAGAACTTTATCAAGTTAAAACTGCAGGAAAATAACGAACGGCGGAAAAAGTATGGTTCGTCCGTCTACGTCCTTGAGCCGAACCTGAAGGAAGGAGAGGGCGGTCTACGCGATCTTCATTCCTGTATGTGGATAGCGCAGGTCAAATTCAAGGCCGCCAACCTGCAGGAACTGGTGAAGAAGGGGGTTGTCAACGAGCAACAGGCTGAGGATTATCGGTCTGCCCTTGACCATCTCTGGCGGATCCGCAATTACCTGCACTTTATGGGGCAGCGTAAAAGTGATCAGATCACCTTTGATCTGCAACGCCAGATTGCCAAGGCTTTCGGTTATAGGGACAATCGGCAGGGGTCGGCTGTTGAGCAGTTTATGCAGGACTATTATCAGCATGCGGCCCATGTCGAACATCTTTCCAGCAGCCTGATTACCGAGGCAACCCAGCGTGATAAGGTTCAAAAGGGTATTCTCGGATTTTTTGTGCGTCGCAATCTGGAAGACGGCTTCAGCGTCGGGCGAGGAGAGCTGGGCTGTAACGACGAAGAGCTCTTTTCTAAGAACCCGGCCTTGATCATGAAGGCCTTCGAGTTGACCCAGAAACATGGTGTTAAGCTCAACCTGAAGCTGAAGGGCATGATCCGGGAAAGTCTCCCCTTGATCAACGATAAGGTCAGGCGTTCTCGGCTGATGACCGATGCGTTCATGGCGATTCTGCGTCACCCCAAGGGGGTCGGCAAAACTTTACGGAAAATGCACCATCTGCATGTTCTCAACGCGTTTATTCCTGAGTTTAAAAATATTTTCTGCAAAGTTCAGTTCGATCTCTATCATATTTATACGGTCGATATTCATTCGCTGTTTGCGGTCGAGGAGATGTGCAAACTGTGGGACGGCGATTATGCCGAGGCATACCCGTTGTTGACCGATGTTGCCAATAATATTGAGAAGCGTGAACTGCTGCTGCTCTCAATATTGTTTCATGACATCGGCAAGGGGAGCGGCTCCGATCATAGTACCCGTGGCGCCTCGATGATTCCGACCATCTCGCGGCGTCTGGGTTTGAACCGGGAAAATAGCCAACGGCTGCAATTTCTTGTTCAGCATCACTTGAAGATGGCCCATATTTCACAACGGCGCGACCTGCATGACATGAAAATGATTTCGCAGTTTGCCGAGTTGATGGGGATGAGTGAAAATCTGCGGATGCTCTACCTGTTGACCTTTGCGGACCTGAAAGCTGTCGGCCCCGACGTCTGGTCCGAGTGGAAAGGGCAGTTGCTGCAAGAGCTTTATGAAAAGACCTTTGACGTTCTGGAAAAGAAGGATTTCTTTCAGGAAATCCGCTCGGAAAAAGCCCGTAACCGGAAACGTAAAGTTCGCGCAGCCTTGCTTGGTGACTACCCGGAAAGCCAGATCAATAAGGCTCTTAACAGCTTGTCATCCCGCTACCTGATGAGTTATCGGTCGCGGCAGATCATTCCGCATCTGCGCTTGGCTTTGGGGCGTGGGAAGAAGCCTCTGGCGATGCAGGTGGAGCAGAACCCTGAGTCTGGTTATACCGAATTGACCTTGGCGACCATCGATTCGCCGGGGCTGTTTTCGCTGATTACCGGGGTTATGGCCGGTCATTCGATCAACATCCTCGGCGCGCAGATTCATACCCGCAAAACCGGCGCTGTGCTCGATGTCTTACAGGTGAATAGCTCTATCGGTGATGTCGTAAAGAACGAAAAAAAGCTGAAGCGGGTTGAGAACGACCTGGTCGCTGCGATTGAAGGACGTTTGAACGTCGGCGAAATGGTTGAAAAAGCCCAGGCTCCCTCTTACCTGCAAGGGACAAGGGCGAAACCGAAACGGCCTAACAAGGTCGAGTTTGACAATGAAGTGTCCGACCGCTATACGGTCATCGATATCTTTGCCAATGATAAGGTTGGCCTATTGTACGATATCACCCGGACTCTGAATGAGCTGGGTCTGTATATTGCCGTGTCAAAGATCTCTACCAAGGTCGATCAGGCGGCTGACGTGTTTTATGTCAGCGACATCTTCGGTCAGAAAATCATCGATCCGGAGAAGATAGAAACGATACGCAAGACTATGCTGGAAAGACTCGAATAGGTTGTCTGGCGGAGATGGATCAGTATCTCGATTATTTCATGAACTATCTGGAGGTGGAGCGCGGCCTGTCCAAAAACACCCTGTCTGCTTATAGTCGTGATTTATCCGAATATATGCGTTTTTTAGCAGTGAAAAAAAAACTCAAAACAACCGCAGGGATCAGACAAGCTGTTGTGCTGGAGTATCTTGGCCAGCTAAAAAAGAATGGCTTGTCGCCACGCAGTCGGGCGCGGTCATTAAGTTCGCTACGGATGTTTCATCGGTTTCTGCTCAACGAGAAGTATGCCGAGACCGATCCGACCGCGCTGATTGAGTCGCCTCGTTCTCTGCAATGCTTGCCCAGGCTGCTTTCACAAACTCAGGTCGACGCTTTGCTTGCGGCACCTGTTGGAGACAGCGCACTAGCATTGCGTGACCGGGCGATGCTGGAAACCCTTTACGCAACCGGCATGCGGGTTTCCGAATTGGTCGGTTTGCAGCAGGCTGATCTGAAACTGGATATCGGTTGTGTCAATGCCTTTGGTAAAGGTGGCAAGCAGCGGTTGATTCCCCTCGGTGAAGTGGCACTTGAAATCCTGCACGATTATTTGCAGAATGGGCGGCCGAAATTGCAGAAGAAAGTCGTCTGTGATCGGGTGTTCTTGAATCGTTTTGGGAAAGGGATGTCACGACAAGGGTTCTGGAAAAACCTCAAGCGTTACGCCCTTGAAGCTGGCATTGCACATGACGTCTACCCGCACATGTTGCGCCACTCTTTTGCCACACATCTACTGGAGAATGGCGCCGATCTTCGTGCCGTGCAGACGATGCTCGGACATGCGGATATTTCAACGACCCAGATCTATACGCATGTGATTCAGGAACGTTTAAAACAGCTGCATCAGCGGTATCATCCGCGCGGCTAACACATATTCAGAGGATTCGATGAAGTATATTGTTTTACTTGGTGATGGAATGTCCGATGAACCGGTGGCTGAACTGGGTGGCAAGACGCCCCTTGAAGTGGCCGCAACGCCCAATATGGATCGTTTGGCAAAAGCCGGCAGCCTGGGATTGGCGGCTACGGTTCCGGATGGTTTTCATCCCGGTAGCGATGTTGCCAACCTTTCCGTTTTTGGTTATAACCCGGCCGATTGTTACAGCGGGCGTTCGCCGCTGGAAGCCGCCAGTATGGGTGTCGAGTTGGCGGCAGACGATGTTGCCTTCCGACTGAATTTTGTCTGGCTGGAAGCCCATTTCGGCAAACTTTATATGGGGGACTTTTCTGCCGGACACATCACCACGGAAGAAGCCGGTGCTTTGATTGCGACGCTGCAGGAACATTTGGGTGGCGATGAGTTTAATTTTTATCCTGGTGTTTCCTATCGTCACCTGTTGGTCTGGAAAAATGGCCTGGATCAGTTGAAATTTGTTCCTCCGCACGATATCACCACCCAAAGTATTGAAGATCATTTGCCGCAAGGGGAGGGCTCCGAGACATTGATGAGATTGACCAATTCTGCACAAATGGTACTGGCTCACCATCCGGTCAATCAACAACGTACCGAACGTGGCCAGCTGCCGGCAAACTCGATCTGGCTCTGGGGGCATGGCCGCAAACCGCAAATGGAAACATATCAACAACGTTTTGATTTGACCGGCTCGGTCATTTCTGCGGTCGATCTGATTAAGGGGATTGGGGTCAACGCTGGACTGGATATTGTCGAGGTGCCGGGCGCGACTGGTTACATCGACACCAATTATCGTGGTAAGGGTGAGTATGCCGTGGCTGCGCTGGCCGATAAGGATTTTGTTTATGTTCACGTCGAAGCTCCTGACGAGGCTGCACATGGCGGCTTATTGAAAGAGAAAATCAAGTCGATCGAAGATTTTGATCGTGAGGTGGTTGGGACGGTCATCGATAACCTGGCGAAAATTGGCGATTGTCGTATCCTGGTGACCCCTGACCATCCAACCCCGGTTGAAAAGCGGACCCATACCTCTGACCCCGTCCCCTATATTCTTTTCGACTCCCGCGAAGAAAATGCTTCGACGGTGGAAGGCTATAGCGAAGCAGAGGCGAAACGTTGTGGTCAGGTTGTTCCCGGTCATCAACTGTTGCCAATGTTGTTAAATCGCTAAATTGGAGCCATCTGTGACAGTTGTTAAGTTTGCCAAGCTGGAGCGGCAAGAGAAGATTCGCTTGCTTTGTCAGTTGGCTGAGTCGCAATTCTGCTCTGGTGAGCGGGTGCTGATCCGGGTGCAGGATGACAATCAGGCCGTATCCCTCGACCGTTTCATGTGGACCTGGGACAAAGGGGCATTCTTGCCCCACTCATTCAATAACGGCTCCGTCGATTGCCTAGAAGAGCCGATAGTGATTACCGTCCGTGAAGATAACCCGAATGGCGCTTCTACCTTGATTATGGGGAGTCCTTGCTCGCTGGATTATATCCGTCAGTTTCAGCTGGTGATCGACTTTGCAGAGGTTTACGACAAGCAACTGGCCGAACTCTCCCGAAAACGATTCAGGCAGTACCGTGAAAATGGCTTCAACCCGCAAATGTATTAATCAGGCAGGCTCGGTCAGCCGAATAACATTGCCTGTCGTCCCACAGCTGGGGCTGGAGCTTGTTCTCGGGGCAGATGCGGCACTGGCGCTCGATTGTTGGCAGGGGCGTGTCGGTGAGGTCTTTACCGTGACCGACCCGCAGCTTGGAGAATATCGCGCCAGGATTGTGACGAAAGATTCCACGTCACTGACAGTTCTTCCCTTTGTCCAGATTCCAGCCACCGAAAGTCAGTTGCGCATCGAGCTGTTACAGGCCTTGCCGGATAAAGAACGCTTCGAGCTGGTTCTGCAGAAAGCAACCGAAATCGGTGTTGCGCGAATTGTTCCATATCAGTCGGCCCGCTCGACGACTTTGCATGAACGTGACGCAGGGCAACAAAAATCTCATCGTTGGCCGGACGTGCTGTTGCGGGCAGCACGGCAGTGCCGCCGCGCGGAAATTCCGCAACTGTCGGCTGTGGTGGGTTGGCAGGAGGCACTTAACCAGTGTGTCGAAGCAGAACTGTCACTGATTTGTTGTGAGGGGGCAGGGGCTTGGCCGCTGGCCGAGGCAGTTAAGGACTTTCGTGGCCGGTGCGTTGCACTTATGGTTGGTCCCGAAGGTGGCTTTACCCCGGATGAAATCGAACAGGCGCGGAGCCGAGGAGTTCTTCCCGTCAACCTGGGGCCGCGAATTTTACGAACTGAAACCGCCGCCATAATCGGCGCGGGGATCATCCAGTTTGCTGCCGGAGATCTGGGG
The DNA here is from genome assembly GCA_945787295.1 of uncultured Desulfuromonadales bacterium. The sequence goes on along the minus strand of CALZHQ010000055.1, from coordinate 4,017 downwards.
CAGTGAGGAGATAGTGTTGAATACGGAAAACATCACAGTTGTCCTGGTTGAGCCGCAAGGCCCGCGCAATGTTGGATCGGTTTGTCGGGCGATGCTCAATTTCGGACTGCAAGATTTGCGCTTGGTCAATCCCAAGGCTGATCACCTGTTGCACGAAGCAAGGCAGATGGCTGTTAAAGCGACCACGGTATTGGAAAATGCCAAAATTTACCAAAGTCTGGCCGATGCGTTGGCTGACTGCTCACTCAGTTTCGGGACAACCCGTCGCTTTGGCCGCTATCGTGAAGATATGCTGCATCCGGATGAGGCGGCAAAGCAGTTGCTTCCAGTGACGGCTGAGGCAAAAGTCGCATTGGTGTTCGGCCGCGAAGATAAGGGGCTGCACACTTCAGAGCTGGATCTCTGCCAGCGCTTTGTGACGATTCCGACTAGCGATAAGTTGCCGTCGATGAATCTGGCGCAATCCGTGGCTCTCTGCCTCTATGAAATCAGTAAAACCAAGGGGGAGCTAAGCGGAGCGGAGCATGGCCGAAAACAACTCGCGTCCAATGAAAACCTTGAACGGATGTTTACGCACATGCAGGAATCTTTAACCAGGGTTGGCTTTCTCAACCCGCAAAATCCTGATCACATATTACGCGCCTTCCGACGAATTCTGGGTCGCTCAGGCCTCAATGATCGCGAGGTCAGGATTATGCGCGGCTTGTTCAGTCAGATCGATTTGCTGAACGAAGAAATGCTGAAGTTGAAAAAGGAGTCTGCTGCGGATGGCTGAAAAACTGCGCACAGAAATTTTGAAAAATGGCGTAATGGTCAGTTTCTATGAACAGACAAACCGTTATTTTGGAGATTTTCATCGGCTTTGCGTGCTGGTCATAGTTGAATTGCCTGCCGATTTTGAGCTGCCCGCCGGGATGTCCCGTGAGACTTGTCGATATCAACGGACTCTGGAGAAAATGGGGGTGACTTCTGACCAGCTTGATGCTGAACGCAGCGCGATGATTGATTCTTTTCTGAAGACTGCAAAAGCCTATCTTGAAAAGAGCAATTTTCCGCAACAGTTGTTACACAATATACAACGTCAAAACCGCTCGCCAATATTTCTGCAAAACAGGTAAAATGTCATTATTTTCTTGCCTTTCCGGAAATGAAGTGTTATTTACTGTTCGTTTCTTGATGTAGCACCTAGAAAGTGAGCCCTCGGCTCGCTTTTTTTATTATTGCGAGGTTGGAAGTGGCGCAGATTACCGATCAAGTTGAAGAGCTTGTTCAGCCGATTCTTGATGATTTAGGGCTGGAGTTGGTCGACTTGGTGTATCAGCGTGAAAGTCGTGGCTGGATGCTGCGTTTTTTTCTCGATAAAGAGGGCGGGATCAATCTTGATGACTGTGCTTCGGCCAGCCGTGAGATCAGCGCCATTCTTGATGTCGAAGATGTGATCGGGACCGCTTACACGCTGGAAGTTTCATCGCCTGGAATCGATAGGCCGCTAAAGAAAGCCCGTGACTTTGAACGCTTTTCTGGTCAACTGGCAAAGATCAAAACGGTTGTTGCCTGCGATCCGGATCAACGTGGACGGAAGCGGAAGGTTTTTATCGGCGTTCTCGGTGGGATGGATGGCGATAAGGTTCTGTTGACTTTGAAAGAGAAGAACGCTGTACAGGTCGGTATTTCGTTAGCGCAGATCGACAGCGCAAACCTGGAGTTTGAGTTTTAGGCGTAATTGAACAGGATTACGAAAGAATCTATCAGTCAGAAGAGCTGACTGCTACAACATCAAAAGGGGTATGACAAGATGGTGGGCAACCTTAATCACATCATCGATCAGGTGGTAAAGGACAAGGGGATCGATCGCGAAGTTCTGGTCGAAGCGCTCGAGTCGGCAGTCCTTTCAGCTGCAAACAAAAAATTTCGTAACACGCGTGACCTGGAAGCTCACTTCAACGAAGAGATCGGTGAAGTTGAAGTTTTTGAGTTTGTCACTGTCGTTGACGAAGTCGTCGACTCTTATAAAGAGATCGATATTGAAGAAGCTCGTGAGGTCGACCCAGATGTTGAGATTGGCGATTCCCTCGGGATGATGATGGAGGCTGGCAGTTTCAGTCGGATTGCTGCCCAGACCGCCAAGCAGGTGATCATCCAGAAGGTCCGTGAGGCTGAACGTGAAGGCGTCTATAACGAGTTCAAAGATCGGGTCGGTGAAGTGGTCAACGGCATCGTTCGTCGTTACGAGCGTGGCGATTTGATTGTCGATCTCGGTCGTGCCGAAGCCTTGCTGCCGAATCGTGAACAGGTGCCACGCGAGAATTATCGTCAATCTGATCGTGTCCGTGCCTACATTTCTGAAGTTAAAATGTCCGCTAAGGGTCCGCAGATTATTCTTTCCCGGACCCACCCTGGCTTGCTGATCTCGCTGTTCAAATCGGAAGTTCCTGAGATCGCCGAAGGGATTGTTGAGATCAAAAATGCCGTGCGTGAGCCGGGGAGCCGTGCCAAGATAGCGGTCGAGTCACACGACATCGATGTCGATCCGGTTGGCGCTTGTGTTGGTATGCGTGGCTCGCGAGTACAGAACGTGGTCACCGAACTGCGTGGCGAGCGGATCGATATCATTCCCTGGACTCCCGATCCGGCCCGTTTTGCCTGCGCAGCGCTGGCGCCTGCTGAAGTTTCTCGTGTTTATATTGACGATGAAGCCGAAGCGATGGAAATTATTGTTCCGGATGATCAACTTTCGTTGGCTATCGGCAAAAAAGGCCAGAATGTTCGTCTGGCAGCCAAGTTGATTAACTGGAAAATCGATATCAAGAGCGAAACGCGTGCTCAAGAAGAAGAGCAAGAACAGAATGAGACTCCTGCTGGAGATGCAGAAGCCGTAGCCTCTGAAGAGCCGGCAGTTGAAGAAGTCGCAGTGGAAGCGACCATTTCAGACGTACCTCCGGCAGACGAGACTGAAGCTGTTGAGAGTTCAGGTGAAGAGGGTGGGGAAAAGCCCCAGGAATAATGGTGCCTGCTAATAAAGGCCCACAAAGGACCTGCGTTGCCTGTCGACAAGGCAATAACCAGGAACAGCTGGTGCGATATGTCGTTGCTCCTGACGGCACTCTTGTGGTTGACTACCGGCATCGTTTGCCGGGGCGCGGGGCTTACACGTGTATAAGTGTTGACTGCTTGAAAACTGCCGTGGACAGGAAACAATTTCAACGTAGTTTTCGTGGCCAATGTAAAGCCGTCAGCGTGGATCTGTTAACTGCAGAACTTTTTCAAGCGCTGGAACAGAAAATAATTAATCTGCTTGGAATGGGGCGGAAGTCCGGGCAAGTCATTTCCGGTAGTAATGCAATCATGACTGGCTTGCGACAAGGGACCGACCTGTCGCTGGTCATCATTACAAAGGATATTTCGGCTGCAATCGCTGAAAAGATTGACGGTCTTTCAGCTCGTCATCAGGTAAGTTGCAGTCAACTGTTTAGCAAGGACCTGCTTGGTCAGATTCTTGGTAAGGGTGAGCGGAGCTCAGTCGCTGTGAAAAAAGGCGCTTTGGCAGATGCAATACTGATTGAACTGAAAAGATATACGCAACTGGTAAGGGAGAATTGATGGGCAAGGTAAGGGTATACGAACTGGCAAAAGATCTAGGACTCGAAAATAAAGAGTTGCTGGCCAAGCTTGCTGATGCCGGGATTGAAGTGGCATCCCATGCCAGTTCTCTCAGTGATGAAGATCTGCAGACTTTTAAGTCGTTCAACAAGCCGCCTGAAGAAAAAATAGAAGAATCACGGATTAAACCTGGTTTGATTCGACGGCGGCGCACTGTTGTGCCAAAAGCTATCGAGGACTCTGCAGAGGACGTTGTCGAGGAACCGACTGAGGTTGTCGTTGAGGAACCTGTGGCGACTGATGAGCCGACTGAGGTTGTCGTTGAGGAACCTGTGGCGACTGATGAGCCGACTGAGGTCGTCGAGGAACCTGTAGCGGCAGAAGAGCCGACTGAGGTCGTCGTCGAGGAACCTGTAG
>CALZHQ010000054.1 GCA_945787295.1 uncultured Desulfuromonadales bacterium | reverse complement strand
CGGAAACTCCCTGGAAGGCAAAAGGCCCCTAAGTCCCTTGACTCAGAGGCCTTTCGTTCTTCAATTATCGAAAATCAACAGATTAACTTAACCCCTTGGTTTATAAAGGGCCGGGGCTTTCCTATAAGTTGCTCCATATTTCGTGCCTGCATCACCTTAAGATTAAAAACACACTCCTGCATGACAGTCACGCCCGTTTTTTCTCCATATCCAACCCGGCACTGAGCCGATCACTACACGCCACCAAGTCAGCCATATTGTATCTTGGCACCGGACGTTTGACTTTCCAGGTCAGCAGATACCTCAGTTCCTGCGCCCCGGCTGGCCAATTTTGTTCTAGATTGGCGAGATAGGGGCTAAGAACCTCGAGTGTAAGCTTGTCATGATCTATACTGAAACCCAGTGAGGTGCGCTCCATCTCATGGGTCAAGGTCAGAACCTTGCCGATATCATGAAAAAGTGACGAAATCAGTCCCAGTTCGTGACTCTCACGGGTAAACCCCTGCTGGCGTTCTACCATCTGAAAACATTCCAGACTGTGCCGAAGCAATCCGCCCGGATAGTTATGGTGGTGATTCAAGCTGGCAGGCGCTGAAACAAACGCAAAGGCTATACTGTCGTCAGCGAGTATCGCTTCAACAAAATTCCGTAGCGAGGACAGCGTAATACGGCTGATCGCGGCTTGTAGCTCTGGCAACAGCTCAGGTAGCGGACAAATACTCCGGGAGATCAGGCGCACGACATCCCCGGGCTGTTTATAGTCGAGCGGTGTGATGGCATGAAGATCAACCCGCAGCAGATTGCCGTAATATCTGCTCTGTCCTTCGATTCGGACAAGGGAGAGGTTCGGTAGATAAAACCTGCGGTAGATCTCTTCTTGCCAAATATATGCTGGCAGGCTCCCGCTCATATCTTCGAGAAAGATACGCAGATATTGTCGGCCATCTCTGGTTTCGTTGATGGAGGCATCGCGTAGGCGAAAATCCCCTGCAATTGGACCTGGATGGCAATTATGGAGGTTTATTAAGTAACTCATTATTGCATTCTCCGTTCATTTGTGTGGACAGCAGATTCTCAAAGGCTGAACCGTCCTGACGCGTTAGGTTGGGGACATATCGGGAGTAGACGGTAAACAACATTCGGGTGTTTGAATGGCCCATTTGCCGCGCAATCCATTCAGGATTTTCCCCAGCGGCCAACCAGAGAGTCGCGGCAGTGTGGCGCGTTTGATAAGGGTTCCGTTTCCTTAGGCCAGCTTTTTCAAGTGCTGGGTACCACACACGGTGGGTGATATTTCGGTGCTCATGCGGATTGCCTTTAAGGTTGGTAAAGACGTATTCACCGGTGCCCGTCTTTGTGTGTTGCCGCTTCAGGGCTTCGTAAACTGGGCCAAGCATCTGGATGTCTCTGAGTGAGCCATCTGTTTTGGGAGTTTCAGTTCTTCCGTTAACGAGGGTTTCTCTGATCAAGATAAGGCGGTTATTAAAATCAACATATTCCCATTTCAATCCGTCAATTTCTGCCGTGCGCATTGCGGAGAAAAACCTTGTCCAGTAGTAGTCGCGAAATTCTTTCTGAACGAAAGTTATAAAGGAGTTGATTTCATGGAGTGTGAATGGCTCAATTCTGGAGCGTGGTTCACGCAGACGTTTGATACGTTGAAAAGGAGTTGCAAAATTGTAGCGGCTGGAACCTTCTTCAAGTATTGTTTTTAGGCAGCCCATCAGTTTGTTTATGCGCGCTGTTGAAAAGGACTTGCCTCGTTTCCCTTGTTTTCGGGAAGTTTCTTTTCGGAAACGAAGGATGTCTTCCTTGCTTATCGCTGACAGTCTGTAATCGCCGAAAAAGGGGTTAAGGTGCAGGGAGAAGTTGCAGTACATCGTTTCACGGTAGGAATTCTTCCATTCCACTTCATTTTCGGAGAGCCAAAGTTGAGCGAAATCTTTAAACAGAGGTGTTAGGTGATCATCTTGGCAATTTGCCTCCCAATGATCTCGTTTGGCAACTGCGGCAGAGTGGTCAAACTTTTCTGCTTTTGGGCTGGTGGGAAAAAATTCGCTGTAGACGAACGTTCCAAGCTTAATCGATTTTTCGAGCTTGCCAAGAACCGTTTCCGCCATGCGCCGATTCCCTGGTGTGTCGGGTAGGGTAGTTTGTTCACGGCAACGAACACCACGATAGGTGAAATCGAAAAAGAGGTGTCCGGTTTCTTTTCGGGCTCGGATGCTACCCATGACAAACTCCACCGCGAGCCATAGGGATCATCGGTTTTTGAGCTCGCGAGAATATGACCATATCGCGCTCAATGTTTTCCCAGATGTAGAGAATCCGGCGACCACCGAAGGGACGGACATAGTGCTCTCCTTCAATGAAAACCTTGTCTTTAAGGTGACAGCGGATGTAACTGACTGTGTAGTGCAGTTTTTCAGCAAGTTGCTGTGCGGATAAATATGTTTTAGCCATGACGCCTCCCGATTGATTTAATTGAATCTTATGTGATTCATATCGATCCGTCAAGAAGTTTTGCGATTTTTTGTATCGCGCCAGAGTCATTTGTGCCGCGGAAGGTTTAAATTAGACATGTAGTTTTTTGTTGAAGTTCGGTAGACTGACTTAGCTAGGAGGTAGCTGTGATCCGTTTTCATCTAAAGCGTCTTATATCAGACTGGGAGTTTCGCGAAGGGCGTCGGTTAACTATTGCGGAACTGGCAGAGCGGGCAAAAGTTGCGCGGCCAACCCTGTCACGAATCATTAATCAGCGTGGCTACAATACGACGACGGATATCGTTGCTCGGCTCTGCACCTTTTTCAAATGTCCGGTTGGGGATCTGGTGGAAAATGTCCCAGACGAGGATGTTGAGGGGTAGGAGCAGGTGCTGTTTCGGTTTGGGTAGTGGTCGATATGGTGGAGCATGAAAGAAGGGCGCTTGGCACGGGCAAGGCACAATTCGGGCACATGTGAGATGAGGTCGCACTGTAAGTGGCGACCTCATTGATTTTATAGAACCTTTTTGTAGCGTGAGTTAAATGATCATTATCCGATCTGGGCTGTCTTCGACCTTTAGGAGCACTGGTAGTGGAAATTTCGCCACGCAGATTGTGGCAAAAATGTTGACAAATTGACACGTAGGGCGGGCGTGCTTTGCTAAGTTGTTGAGAATAAGTCACTTTGTAGGCCTGGCACTTTTGATGCATATTCTAATGAAACAAGTGATTTGGCTGCAAGGGGCTGCTTGATGAAAAAATTTCGACACAACCTGTTGGTCCATATAATTCCGGTGACCCTGATGATCCTGGCGATGGCTTTTGCCATGATGCTGGTCAATCACAAATTCTGATTGACCGGCTTGCCCAGTCGCTGGAGCCTTCACCGGGACCATCTCTCGATAAGCTTTTCTGTCTTTTCTCCCGTTATGATACTGTATCCAGATGTCGAGTCATTTCTGGAAACGTCTGCTTGGAGCCCTCTGGATTCTCGGTTTTCTCTATGCGCTCTGCGCTTGGTGGCAGTCAGGCATCCGGCTGAGTGAAACGCCACAGTTGTTGGAAAATATGTTGCTGCAGTTCGGGTTTTATCGAGCGGCACTCTGCTACATCATCCTCTATGCATTACGGCCGCTGATCTTTTTTCCCGCCACACTGCTGACGATTGCCTCAGGGTTACTGTTCGGCCCCTGGCTCGGTATTCTGTTTACCATTATTGGCGAAAATGCCAGTGCCAATTTTGCTTTTCTGCTGGCCCGCTGGTTCGGCCGGGGTTGGGTGGAAAAACATGAATCGGGACAGCTGCAGCGCTGGGAGGAGCGGCTCAGCAACAACGGTCTGCTGACCGTGCTGATCATGCGACTGGTTCTGCTGCCGTTCGATGCCGTCAATTACGGCTGCGGTCTAACCGCGATGCGGCAGCGTGATTTTGCCATCGGCACCTTCATCGGGATTCTGCCAGCGCTGATTTCATTTGTCCTGTTGGGTGGAATCGGGGCATCGGGTGTTCAGGATCGCCTGTTGTTGCTGATTATCTCGATCTTCTTCCTGCTCCTCGGTTTGCTGGTCGCAAAGTGGTTGCGGGGACACGAAGCTGCTCAAGCTGCTTGAGTTGGCCGTGCTCGGATCAGCAGCAGGCCGCTCAGAACCACCAGCCCGGCACAAATGAATAACGGCGAATAGCCGGCCAGTTCGCCCACCATTCCCAGAAGCAACGCTCCGCAGAAGGCTCCGGCATCGATACCACCGGTAAAAATTCCGGTGACTTTCCCCCGCACCCGGTAGGGTTCATTCCGTACCGCCATGGCGTTCAGAGCCGGGAACAGCAAGCCGTGGCCGAGGCCAAAAATAAAACCGACCATCACCAGTATCAGGTTACCTGTCACCAGTGGTACCAGCAGCAAACCGCTGGCTGCCAGAATCAGTCCCCAGGGGATTATCTGGTTTTCGCCAACCCGGTCGGCGAAACGTCCGGCAAAAAAACGGATACCGACCGCGGCACAGGAGTAGGCGAGATAATAGAGTGAGATGTGATTGAGTTGCCGTAGTTCGGCCAGTGGGGCGATAAAGTTCCCGGTGGCCGCCAGACCGAAGCCGAACAACATTGCCAGGCCACCGCTGATCAGCTGTTTGCGTTGCTTCAATAAGGAGAAAAAAGAGGGTGAGGCAAGCACGGTGGCAGGTTGCTGCTGATGCCGGTCTTTGACTGGCAGGTGCAGGATGAGGCCGATAGCGGCCATGCCGGTGGCGGTGAGAAAGAAGGCATCAAAACCGTAGCTTTCCAGAACCGGTTCGGCAATCGCCGGGCCGACCGCCAGGCCGATTAGGCCGGAGGTGCCGAACATGCCGATCCCTTCGTTCAGGCGCCCCTCCGGAATCAGATCGACGATGAAAGTGAAGACGGCGGTAAAGCAGATCGCCAAACCGATGCCGTGGACGATGCGCATCAACAACAGTGGCAGGTAGTACTCGCTTAAGGGACCATCCAGCAACAGGTGCAGCAGCGGCAACAGGGTCATGATCGTACAGCCGAGGCTGTAACTGTGCTTGCGGCCAAGTCGGTCGATCATATCCGAGACCCATGGCCGGCAGAGCGCCGAGGCGAGGGCAAAAATCCCCATGATGATGCCGATATCCTGCTGACTGCCGCCGTTGGCGGTAATGAACAGCGGAAACAGGAAGAACGCCGCAAAGCTGGCCACCAGAGCCAGGTTGGCGACAAACAGGGCGGCAAAGGCCGGGGTGTAAAGCATCAATACTCCGATTTAAATGAAAGCTTTGGCGCCCTGCAACGTGAGCAGGGCCACGCTGGCGTAGCGCAAACCTTTGCCGGTTGTCACCAGCAGGGCAAAGCGGCCCAGGGGTGTTCTCAGGCTGCCGCTGACCAGGCAGAGCGGGTCGCCGACCACCGGCAGCCAGGACAACAGCAGTGCCCAGCTGCCATAACGGTTGAACCAGCGCTGGGCCCTCTGTTGCTGGGCCTGGTCGATCCGCAACAGTCTGGTCAGCAACCAATCGCTCCCGCAACGCCCGATCAGGTAACTGGTCACTGCCCCCAGCGAATTGCCGAGGGTGGCGATCAACACGGAACCGGTCGGATTTGACCCGTTGAGCAGGAGCGCCACCAGTAACCATTCCGAGCCGAGCGGCAGCAGGGTCGAGGCGCAGAAACTGAGCAGGAAAAGCGACAGGAATCCGTATTCGGTCAGCAGTTCGGGCATGCGGCATGATAGCAGAGCGGCCGGCGGAAGCAAACGACGGAAAAGCCCTTGTTCCTTGATCCTGCCGGGTGTAAAGTAGCCGTTTCGAAATAACCCCTGCAAAGGACATTTTGAGAGATGGACAAGGCAGCAATCCTGAATAAAATCACCACGCTGTTGGAGATGATCAAGTTCTCCCACACCATCTTTGCTTTCCCCTTCGCGCTGATGGGGGTGGTGCTGGCCTCTCTGGCCAGCGGGGCTCTGCCCAGCTTCGGCCAGGTGGTCTGGATCTGTGTCGCCATGGTCGGCGCGCGCAGTGGTGCCATGGGGCTCAATCGCCTGATCGATGCCAAGATCGACGCGGAAAACCCGCGCACGGCCGAGCGGCATATCCCGGCCGGGCAGGTGTCGATCTTCGAGGCGGTCTGCTTTATCGCCGTGTCACTGACGGTGTTGCTGATTGCCGCCTGGATGCTTAACCCGCTCTGTTTCTATCTGACACCGATTGCCATCGGTTGCTTCGTTCTGTACGCCTATTGCAAGCGCTTTACCCATTATGCCCACCTGGTGCTCGGCATCTGTCTGGCCGCCGCGCCGATCGGCGCCTGGATCGCCCTGCGCGGCGATCTCGGCTGGTCGGTTTTCGCCCTTGGGCTGGCGGTGCTGTTCTGGGTGGCCGGCTTTGACATCTTCTATGCTCTGCAGGACTATGATTACGACGTCGAGCGTGGCCTGCATTCGATCCCGTCAAAACTGGGGGTGAAAAAATCCTTCTGGCTCGCCGAACTGTTTCACTTCCTGATGGTGTTTTTCCTGCTGCTGGTCTACCCGGGCAGCGGGCTTGGAGTGATCTACCTGCTCGGTGTCGCGGTGGTTGCCGGGATGCTGCTTTATGAACACAGTCTGATCAAACCTGGCGATCTGTCGAAGCTGGATGCGGCGTTTTTCAACATGAATGGCTATATCAGCGTGACCATCTTTGTCTTTACCCTGGTTGATGCGGTAACCTGAACAGATGGAGACGATCGTTGTCGGCATAACCGGAGCCTCCGGATCGATTTACGGCCTGCGCCTGGTTGAGGAATTGTTGCGCAGCGGCAAACAGGTCAGCCTGCTGTTGACTAATGCCGGGCGGCAGGTGCTGGCCTTTGAGACCGGCCTGCAGCTGGCGGAAAAGCCAGCAGAGTGCCTGGCTCAGCTGCGGTCACATTTTGCAGCCGGCGCAGAGCTGCAGCATTACGGCTTGAACGACTTTTTCGCGCCGGTCGCCAGCGGCTCCAGTGCCCCCGATGCGGTGGTCATCTGCCCCTGCTCGATGGGCACCGCAGGACGGATAGCCGCAGGGCTGTCGGACAACCTGCTGGAGCGGGTCGCCGATGTGGCATTGAAAGAGCAGAAAAAGTTGCTGCTGGTCCCGCGCGAAACCCCTTTCAACCAGATTCATCTGGAGAACCTGCTGCGGCTGTCCAAGGCCGGAGCCCAGGTGCTGCCTGCGATGCCTGCTTTTTACCAAAAACCGCAGTCGGTTGAAGATCTGGTCGATTTTGTCGTAGGCAAAACCCTTGACAGCCTTGGCGTTGAGCATCAATTGTTCCCGCGCTGGGGAGTTGAAAAATAACGACGGATATGATGAAGCAATTATTTACCAGCCTGCGCGAGAAAGTTGAATCGGGTGCGCGCATTACCGATGCCGAGGCGCTGAGCCTGTTCGAATCGAACGACCTGCTGGCGATCGGTGAACTGGCGGCGTTGGCCAACCGCAAAAAGAATGGCGACCGGGTCTTCTTCAACGTCAACCGGCATATCAATTACACCAATCTGTGTGTCAACCGCTGTAAGTTCTGTGCCTTTTCCAGGGAAGAAGGGGACACCGGGGTGTACACGCTGGCAATGCGGGACATCCAGGAGAAAGCCCAGCAAGCGGCGGACTCCGGGGCGACCGAGATACATATTGTCGGCGGGCTGCACCCGGTTTTGCCGTTTGAGTTTTATCTCGATATGCTGCGGGCCATCAAGGCCATTTCAGCGCAGCTTCACATCAAGGCTTTTACCGCCGTGGAGATCGATTACTTTGCCGAGCTGGCCGAACTGAGTATCCCGCAAGTGATCGAAGAGCTGAAAGCTGCGGGGCTCGACTCCCTGCCCGGTGGCGGGGCGGAGATCCTCGGACAACAGGTGCGGGACAAGATCTGCCCGGAGAAGATCTGCGGCGCCCGTTGGCTGGAAGTGACCGAAATGGTGCATCAGGCGGGACTCAGATCGAACGCCACCATGCTGTTCGGGCATCTCGAAGAGTACGCCGACCGGGTTGAGCACCTGCGCCTGTTGCGTGAACTGCAGGATAAGACCGGCGGATTCCAGACCTTTATCCCGCTGGCGTTCCAACCGGACAACACCCGGGTGCCGGGTGCCAAGGGGGTCGGTGGGGTCGACGCGTTGAAGACCCTGGCGATCAGCCGGCTCTATCTCGACAACTTCCAGCATGTCAAAGCCTACTGGGTGATGCTCGGCTTGAAGATCGCCCAGACTGCGCTCTGTTTCGGGGTCAACGATCTGGACGGCACCGTGGTCGAAGAAAAGATCGGTCACGACGCCGGCGCCGATTCGCCGCAGGCGCTGGCTAAAGATGGAATTATCGAGCTGATCCGCAAGGCTGGGCGCAAGCCGGTGGAACGGGACACTCTGTACAACGAACTGAAGGTTTACTGAAACGATGCTCAAAACGATCCAACAACAGTTGGCCAACGGCCAAGGCATCGACCGCGCGCAGGCGTTACTGCTGCTGACAGAAGCCGATCTGCTCGATGTCGGCAAGCTGGCTGACGGCATTCGACGACAGAAGCACCCGCACGGCCGGGTGACCTTTGTCATCGACCGCAACGTTAACTACAGCAACGTCTGTGAGTCCAAATGTAAGTTCTGCGCTTTTTACCGCAATGACGGTGACAGCGACGCTTATACCCTCGACTACGAAACGATCTTCGCCAAGGTGGAGGAACTGGTCGAGCATGACGGTACCCAGCTGCTGATGCAGGGTGGCCTGCACCCGTCCTTGAAGATCGAGTGGTTCGAAGAGCTGTTCCAGCAATTGAAGGAGAGGTTTCCGCAGGTGCAGATCCATTCGCTGTCGCCGGCGGAAGTGATCCATGTGGCCAGACTTTCCGGCCTGACGATGCCGGAGTGTCTGCGCCGGATGCAGGCGGCCGGGCTGGACTCGGTGCCGGGCGGCGGCGCCGAGGTGCTGGTCGATGACGTGCGGCAGGAAATTTCACCGAACAAGATCGGCTGGCGGCAGTGGGCCCAGGTGATGGAAGAGGCGCACCGGTTGGGGATGCGCACTACTGCGACCATGATGTTCGGCAGCAAGGAGAAGCCGGAGGATATTGTCGAACACCTGTTCCGGATCCGTGACATCCAGCAGAAGACCGGTGGCTTTACCGCCTTTATCCCCTGGACTTTCCAGCCCGACAATACCGAGCTGGGTGGTGAAACCGCGAGTGGTATTGAATATCTGAAGGTGCTGGCCCTGTCCCGGATCGTGCTCGACAATGTCGATAATATTCAGGCCAGCTGGGTGACCCAAGGGGCGCGGATGGCCCAGGTGGCGCTCTACTTCGGGGCCAACGATCTGGGCGGAACCATGTTGGAAGAGAACGTGGTGGCCGCCGCCGGGGTCTCCTTCCGCATGTCTCATCAAGAAATTGTCGAACTGGCCCGCGGAGCCGGATTCGTGCCGGCGCGCCGGACTACCGAATACAAGATTTTAGAGGAATATTGAAATGTTGCCACTGCGTAAAAATATTGCTGAGATGGCAGGCTACGTGCCCGGTTTTCAGCCGCAGGAAGAGGGTTGGATCAAGCTGAACACCAACGAGAACCCCTATCCGCCGTCACCCAAGGTGGCCGAGGCGATTGCCGCGGAAATGGCCAACGGCGGTGAGAATCTGCGCAAATACCCGGACGCGGGGAGTAAGGACGCGCGGCAGGTCGCTGCCGATCTGTATGGCGTCGCTCCCGAGTGGGTGATCATGGCCAACGGTTCGGATGAGCTGCTTAACAACCTGATCCGTGCCTTTGCCGGTGAAGGGGAAGAGATTGCCTACATCCATCCCTCTTATTCTTATTATTCAACTCTGGCAGAGATTCAGGGAGCCAAGATTCGCACCTTCGGCCTGAGTGACGATTTCAAGATCGCTGACTTCCCGGAACGCTACCAGGGCAAGCTGTTTTTTCTCACCAGCCCCAATGCGCCGCTCGGGTTCCGGTTCGATAATGCTTACATCGAAGAACTGGCTGGCCGTTGTGCCGGGATGTTGGTGGTTGATGAAGCTTACGTCGATTTTACCGACGACAGTGCCATGCAGCTGGTGAAAAAGCACGAGAACATGGTTGTGACCCGAACCTTATCCAAGAGCTACTCACTGGCCGGGATGCGTTTGGGCCTGGCGGTGGCCCGGCCGGAAGTTGTCACTGCGCTCGACAAAATCCGCGACCACTACCACCTGGATCGACTGGCCCTGATTGCTGCCAGTGCTGCCCTCAATGATCAGGGCTATCTTGAATCAACGGTGGCGAAGGTGCGGAATGTTCGTGACTGTTTCAGCAATGAGCTGCGTAAACTCGGTTATCAGGTGATCCCATCGCACGGCAATTTTGTTTTTGCCAGCCCTCACGACCGGGATGGTAAACGGGTTTATGATGCACTGTTCGCCCGTAAAATTCTGGTCCGTTATTTCTCTGATCCTCTGCTTAAGCATGGGCTGCGGATCTCCATCGGCACCTTTGAGGAGATGGAGGCGACCCTGGAGGCGCTGCGCGAGATTGGCTGATTTCCCTTTCCCGCCGGAAGGAGTGGCGGTCAAGCTGCTGGAATGGTACGGGCGAAAGGGGCGCGATTTGCCGTGGCGCCAGACCCGCGATCCCTACCGGATCTGGCTGTCGGAGATCATGTTGCAGCAGACCACGGTCGCTGCAGTGATCGGCTATTATCGACGCTTTCTGGAGAACTTTCCGAGCGTCGAACATTTAGCCGCGGCGCCGTTGGAAGCGGTGATCGATCTCTGGGCCGGGCTCGGTTACTATGCCCGGGCCCGCAACCTGCATGCGGCGGCACGAATGCTGGTGGAAGAGTTTGGCGGGGAATTCCCGCAGACGCTTGCCGAGCTGCAGCAGTTGCCGGGGGTGGGACGATCCACGGCCGGAGCGATATCGGCGCTGGCTTTTGAGCTGCGGGCTCCGATTCTCGATGGCAATGTGCGGCGGATTCTCTGTCGTCTGTTCGCCTTGCAGCAGCCACCTCGCTCGAGCGCAGCCGAAAAACAGCTCTGGCTGTGGGCGGATCTGCTGACGCCGCAGGACAGGGTCCACGATTACACCCAGGCGATTATGGATCTGGGGGCGACGGTCTGTGTTCCGCGCCAGCCGCGCTGCGCTGAGTGTCCGTTGTCTGCGCTTTGTCAGGCCCGACAGCTCGGCATGCAAACCGAGTTGCCGCTGCCGCAGCAAAGCAAGCCGGTGCCGACGCGGCATGAGGCCGTTCTGCTGCTGGAAAAGCAGGGCCGTTATCTGGTGCGACGCCGGCCAGCCAGCGGACTGCTCGGTGGGCTCTGGGAATTCCCGACGGTCAGCTTGAACGCCGGAGAATCAGCAGACCTGAAGCTGCGCCTCTTGCTGAGTGACTTTGCGGTCTCCGGAGAGCCGGTTCCGCTTGGCGGCATCAAGCATATTTATAGTCATTTTCGCCTCGAATTGCTGCTTTATCGGTTGAAGGTCGATGGTCTGCCAACGGTTGCAGAAAATGAGAATGATTGGTGCACGACTGACGAGTTATTGCAATTGGCGCTGCATGGTGCCCATAAAAAAGCTCTCGATAAACTATTGAGCCTTGGAGAATAAATGACGTTACCGCCGATATTGACCAGCACCGAGCAGGTTGCTGATTTAGCGAAACAGCTGCAACGGTATCCGGTAATTGCCGTCGATCTGGAAGCAGATTCGATGCACAATTACCAGGAGAAGGTCTGTCTGCTGCAGTTTTCCACACCGGAAGAAACGGTGTTGATCGATCCCTTGGCCGGAGCTGACCTGGCTCCGCTCAAGCCGGTGTTGGCCGATCCTCAGGTGCGGAAGATATTTCATGCCGCCGATTACGATATCCGCTGTCTGGCCCGTGATTTCGCTATCGAAATCAACGGTCTGTTCGACACCATGATCTCCAGTCAGTTTCTTGGCGAAGAAAAATTCGGTCTGGCGGATGTGCTGCGCAAGTACTTCGATGTCGAGCTGGACAAACAATATCAGCGCGCCGACTGGTCGAAACGCCCTCTGTCAGAGGGGATGGTCCGTTACGCGGCTGAGGACACCGGGCACCTGCACCGGCTAGTAGAAATCCTCGAGCAGAAACTGATCGACAAAGCGCGACTCGACTGGGTGCAGGAAGAATTCTCATTACTGGAAAAGGTGCGTTTTACTGCACATGAAGGTCCGTTGTTTCTCCGTTTTAAAGGTGCCGGAACGCTGGATCAGAGGCAGTTGGCGGTGTTGGAGAATCTGTTGCATTGGCGTGATGATGAGGCTCAGCGGCGTGATTGTCCGCTCTACAAGGTCCTGGGTAATAAATCTTTACTGCATCTGGCCAAGTTGAAGCCGAGCGGGCGGCAGAAGCTGCAGGAGGTCGATGGCTTGTCGCCGCGCTTGATCGATCGTTATGGCGGGAAACTGCTGCATCGGGTCGGTGCGGCCCTCGATCTTCCAGAAACCGAGTTGCCGATTTACCCTCGCGGCGAACGGCGCGCCAAAGATCCGCAGATTGAAAAGCGGCTGACCCGCTTGAAGGATTGGCGTAAGAAAGTCGCCACTGATCTGGAACTTGACCCGGGGGTGCTGATCAACAACGCCCTGCTTGATGAACTGGCCCGGAAACAACCGCGGTCGGAGCAGGACCTGGATGGTATCGTGCTGCTGAAGAGCTGGCAGCGCAAGGTGTTGGGGGAAGGGATTCTGCGGACCTTGAATTAAGCCTGGCCGTCAAAGATTCCTTGTCAGTGCTGTCCCGAAGGGGCTGGGAGGAAAAGGGCGAGGATGACTGCGCTAGCCGTCAGTGACGCCGAAGCGAGATAGCTACCGGTGAAGGTCCCGCTGGTTTCGGCCACGGTTCCGGCCACGGCTGGGCCCAGAGTCTGGCCGATGGCGAAACAAAAGGTAATGATCGAAAAGCCCGCCGCAGCTTTCGCTTGGCCCAGGTAGTCACCGATTGCTGCCGCCATGATCGCCGGGATGGCGAAGGCGGCGATGCCATACAGAACGACCGAGCAGAAAATGACAGTCGAGCCCAGTTTTAAACCTGCAAACAAATAAGCTAAAGTTTGCACAGCGAAGACGGTCATCAACCCCCCTTTGCGGCCGATCCGATCGGAGAGTGTTCCGAAAACAATCCCGGAAAAGAGGCTGAAAAAACCGACCCATGCCCAGAACTGACCTGCGCTGGCTTCAGCGAAGCCGTATTCCTCGATCAGCGTGGTGACAATGAAGGTACCGTAAATTACATAGGTCGTGCCGAAAACAAAGTAAAGCACACCAAGGTGCAGGAGAATCTGCGCGGCGCTGACCGGCACCTTGAGCTCCTCCGCAGGGTAGGCTCCGGTCTCTTTTCGTCCAACCGGTTCCAGACCTTTTTCGGCGGGGTTGTTGCGGAGCAGCAGGGCGGCGATGATCGCGATTAACAATACGATCGCGGCGATCAGCGCCCAGCTGGCGCGCCATCCAGCTGCACCGAAATGTGTGTTGAACACCGGGATAAGAAATCCGGAAAACATGATGGCAAAACCACTGCCGATGACAATCAACCCAGCAGCCCGGCCCCGGTGCTCGCGGCGGAACCAGTATGTCACCAGGACCATCAGCGGTATATTGGCCAATCCGCTACCGATTCCGACCAGACTATAGAAGACCAGAACCTGAAGATATTCTTGACTTGCACTGATGGCAAAGATGCAGACGGCGATCAGCAGGAGTCCACCAGCGATCAGTTTGCGGGGCGTTAAGTAGCGCAGCAGCAGAGGGGTGACACCAACGGCGGCCAAGTAACCGGCAAAGTTCGCTGTGCCGAGTAATCCCATCTCATCATAGGACAGCCCCAGTGCGTCGCGCATTGAAGGAAGCAGCATGCCGAAGGCGAAGCGGGCAAGGCCGAGACAGGCGACGATTGTCAAGGTGCCGACCAGAACAATCACCCAGCCATAATGAAAAGATTTCGGAGCTGGCGGAGCTCCTGCTGTTTGTTGTTTCCACATAGCGCAAGATCATACCGACTTGCCGGAAATTGACAAAGAAAAACCTAGAAAATTTAATCGTTTTGAGCGTTCTTCGCGCAGTTGTGGCCTTGTTTTTAATATGATTGCAGAGGCAATCTGGCCTGCCCTCTGCTTGTTGGCATGTCTTTTTGCTCATGCGTCAACATTGCATGTCGGTCTGCCCTTAGGTTATGACTTCGGTTCGGTCATCGATGCCGGATCAAGCAATTTGTCCAATACTCCGGCGTCAACGCCATCTTCCAGCGCCAATTCCCGTAACGTTTTACCCGTTTTGTGCGCCTGCTTGGCCAGCTCTGCCGAGCGGTCGTAACCGATCTCCGGCACCAGCGCGGTCACCAGGGCCAAACTCTGCTCCAGCAGGTCGGTACAGCGTTGCTCATCAGCCTGTAACCCACCAAGGCACTTTTCATCAAAAGCACGGATTCCTTTGCTGAGCAGCTCAATGCTCTGCAGAATGTTATGGGCCATCACCGGCATCATCACGTTTAGCTCAAAATTCCCAGAAAGACCGCAGAGGGCGACAGTGGCATCGTTTCCGACGACCTGGGCGCAGACCTGCAATAGCGCTTCAGCCATCACCGGGTTGATCTTGCCCGGCATGATCGAACTGCCCGGTTGTACCGCCGGTAGGATCAGTTCGCCGATTCCGCAGCGCGGGCCACTGGCCAGAAAGCGGATGTCGTTGGCGATTTTAAACAGGCTGATCGCACAGCCTTTGAGGCTGCCGCTGGTAGCAATCAAGGCATCTTTTGCGCCTTGCGCCTCGAAATGATTGGTTGCTTCGCGAAACGGCAGGCAGGTGTCGCGCGCGATGGCAGCGATGGTTTTGCTGGCAAACTGTGGATGGGTGTTAATGCCGGTCCCGACCGCCGTGCCACCGAGGGCCAGTTCGTAAAGCGGGCTGCTGCAGACCGAGAGCCGTTCGTGGGCCAGTTCGACCTGCCGGGCATAGCCGGAGAAGACCTGCCCCAGTTTGACAGGGGTCGCATCCTGCAGGTGGGTGCGGCCGATCTTCAGGATCTCTTTAAACTCCTCGCTTTTTTCGGTCAATTGCTGCAGCAGCAGTTCCAGGGCCGGTAACAGCTGTTGATGCAGCTGTTCGGCGCAGGCGATATGGATCGCACTGGGGAAGACATCGTTGCTCGACTGGCCGAGATTGACCTGGTCATTCGGGTGGATCGCCTTGCTGCCGATCGGTTGTCCGAGCAGCCGGGCGGCACGGTTGGCGATCACCTCATTGGTATTCATGTTGCTGCTGGTACCGGAACCGGTCTGAAAAATATCGACCGGGAAGTGTTCGTCCAGTTTGCCTTCCACCACCTCGGTGGCAGCGCGGATGATGGCATCTGCGGCCTCGGCCGTAAGCAGCCCGAGCTCCAGGTTGGTCTGCGCCGCATGCTTTTTTATCAGCCCGAGGGCGCGCAGCATCGGCTGGCTCAATGGGATGCCGGAGATCGGAAAATTGTCGATCGCGCGCGCGGTCTGGGCGCCGTAAAGGGCGTCTTGCGGGACCTGCATCTCGCCTAAAGAATCCTGTTCAATACGATAGCCACCCATGGATGGTCCTTTCTGCTGCTACGCTTGGAAAACAGTTCATCTTCATAGGATAGCGCTCTTGTGGCAACTGTCAAAGCCGCTTTCTTTCATACCTGCCTTCGGCTATGATGCCCGCCATGGATAGCTTTGCTTTAGCCCTGATCGTATTTTCCGCCTTGATGCACGCTCTCTGGAATTTGCTGGTCAAACAGAGCCGTGACAAGACCATCTTCATCTGGTGGATGTTTGTCTGTTCCTGGAGCCTGATGAGCGTTTTTATGTTCGGTTCCGGTCTTGGCCTGCCCGAGCTTTCATCCCGTTCGTTGTTGCTGGCGGCCGCGGCGGCAGTCTGTTTTGTGCTCTATCACTGGTTTACCGGTGTCGCCTATCGCGATGGGGATCTGTCGATGACCTATCCCCTGGCGCAGACCTCGATGCTCTATGTGCCTTTCTGGGGGGTGATGCTGCTGGGGGAAAATCTCAGCCCCTTGGGCGCGGCGGGAATCGTGCTGATCGTGGCAGGTGCTTACTGCATCCAGTTGCGTGGCCTGTCGCCAGAGGAAATTGTGCGCCCTTTTTCTCAGCTCGGCAATCGTTCGGTACAGGCGGCCTTGTTCGCCGGGTTTATCTATTCGATCGGTGCCATCCTCGATAAAACCGGGGTCGATAATTACTCTGCCTACCATTTCACCTACGTGCTGGTTTTTTTCATGCTCGGCATCATGTCGCTCAACCTGTTACGACCCGGTTACCGCGGCCGGATTCTCGAGGAGTGGCGGCAGAGCCGCAAGCTGGTGCTCTGGTCGGGGCCGGTGATGCTCGCGTCCTTTTTGTCGTTCCGCTTCGGTTTGCAATTGTCGCCGGTCAGTTATGCGGTGCCGGTAAGGCAGGTCAGCCTGTTGATCGGCGTACTGATCGGACTCTTGTTTCTGGGCGAGTCGTTCGGGCGGATCCGTTTGACCTCTGCGGGGATGATTCTTGCGGGAGTGGCCCTGGTGTGGCATGGGTGATCAGCCTTCTGAAAATGGCACATTTGCTGCGTTACGCTCAATCCTCGCCGCTTGACGTAGCGCTGCTACGCCTCACGGCTGCGGTTTCACAAGCCTTGCAACTGAACCATTTTGAGCAGGCTTTATAAATTCAGGAGATTCGTAAATGAAAAATCTGGCCAATTTTCTGTTTGAAGTCGGCATGCTCAAACGTACGCCGCGCACCGGTTTTCAGTTTCTCGGCTCCGGGGCCGAGTCGGTTGCCGAACACAGCTTCCGCACCGCGATGATCGGTTATACTCTGGCGCAGCTTGACGGCCTGGCGAACGTCGGCCGGGTGATGCAGCTCTGCCTGTTTCACGATATCCCCGAAGCGCGGATCGGTGATTTGAATTATGTGAACAAGAAATATTCCAAACCGGACGAGGAAAAAGCCGTTGAAGATCTGGCGCGGCAGCTGCCGTTTGGCGACGATTACCGAGCCACCTTGCTGGAGTTTATGGCCAACCAGTCCCATGAGGCCCAGTTGGCTCACGATGCCGACCAGTTGGAGATGGTGTTGTCGCTCAAAGAGCACAAAGACCTTGGTAACCGTTATGCCGATGAATGGTACCCCTTTTCGCTGCAGCGCTTGCAGACCGAGGTCGCCAAACAGCTGGCGGAGACCATCTGGGAGACCGATTCCACAAAATGGTGGTTTGATGATGATAAAGAGTGGTGGATAAAAGGAGAAAAGTAGATTTCGGTCAGAGAGGGTTGCAACCCTTGACCCTGTGAAATAGAAGTGTTATCAACTTTTGTCCGACTTTTGAATAAATCGCATGGAGGAGTAAATCATGCTCGATATCAGATATTTACGCGAGAACTTCGAGGCCGCTGAAAAAGCCTTGGCGACCCGTGGTGGTGGGATCGATCTGTCCGGTTTCCAGGCTCTCGATCAGCAGCGCCGCGAACTGCTCGGCGAAGGGGAAAACCTCAAGGCGGAGAAAAACAAAGTTTCTGCCCTGATCGGCAAAACCAAGGATAAAAGCCAGGTGCAGGGTGAGATTGCGCGGATGAAGGAAGTTTCGGCGCAGATCAAGGAGTTGGACGATCAGCTCCGTGCGGTCGAAGAGCAGTTCAGTGAACTCCTGATGGGGGTGCCGAATATCCCCCATGAAGAAAGCCCGATCGGTGCTTCTGAAGATGACAATGCCGAAATCCGCAGTTGGGGCGAGAAACCAGCGTTTCCGTTTGCAGCAAAAGCGCACTGGGACCTAGGTGAAGATCTCGGTATCCTCGACTTCGAACGTGCTGGAAAGATTTCCGGGGCGCGTTTCGCCCTTTATACCGGGGCGGGGGCGCGACTGGAACGGGCGCTGATCAATTTCATGCTCGATCTGCACACTGAGCAGCACGGCTACACTGAAACCCTGCCGCCGTTCCTGGTCAACCGCACCAGCATGACCGGGACCGGCCAGTTGCCGAAATTTGAAAGTGACCTGTTCCATACCGAAGAGGTCGACCTGTTTTTGATTCCGACCGCAGAAGTGCCGGTGACCAACATCCACCGTGACGAAATCCTCAGCGAAAAAGATCTGCCACTCTGCTACACCGCTTACACCCCTTGCTTCCGCAAGGAGGCCGGTTCGCACGGCCGTGACACCCGTGGCCTGATCCGTCAGCATCAGTTCAACAAGGTCGAGCTGGTCAAATTTACCCGCCCCGAAGATTCGGAAGCCGAACTGGAGAACTTGACCCAGAATGCCGAGAAGGTGCTGCAGTTACTGCAGTTGCCGTACCGGGTGGTTGATCTCTGTACCGGCGATATAGGCTTCTCCGCGGCCCGAACCTACGATATCGAAGTCTGGTTGCCGGGGCAGGAGTGTTATCGGGAAATCTCTTCCTGTTCCAATTTCCGTGATTTCCAGGCCCGGCGTGCATCGATCCGTTTCCGTCGTGATGGCGCCAAGAAACCGGAACTTGTGCATACTCTCAACGGCTCGGGACTGGCGATCGGCCGCACCTGGTTGGCGATCTTGGAGAATTACCAGCAGGAAGACGGCTCGGTTCTGATTCCGGAAGTTCTCAAACCGTACATGGGCGGATTAGAAAAAATAGAAAAATAAGCTTGGCGAAGAGCTTGGGGACGGTTTCCGCTTGCAATTTGCAGCGATATTCGATACAACGAACGCCGCGTTTTTTGAAATGCAAGAGTGAAAAGGCTACGGAGGAGTGGCCGAGTGGCTTAAGGCGGCGGTCTTGAAAACCGTTGAACGAAAGTTCCGTGGGTTCGAATCCTACCTCCTCCGCCACTTATAAATTGAATAGTTTTACCAATGCGGAGAGGTGACCGAGAGGCCGATGGTGCTCGCCTGCTAAGCGAGTGTGGTGTATGCCACCGGGGGTTCGAATCCCCCCCTCTCCGCCAGTTTTACCATTAAAGAGACTTCAAATTTAGGGCGGAGTAAGCGATAATCGTTACTCCGCTTTATTTTTATCTTAGTTGCCGAGGACAGCCAATGGTTAGATTTTTTCTGACAGTTTTCAGTGTCTTGCTGTTGTTAGTTGCTTGCGGTGAACCGGAACCTCAGGTTGTGGAAAAAAAGCCGCTGCCGAAGGAAGTTAAAATCATTGTCCCGGAAGTGGTAGCAGGGAAGTGGAAATCGGTCAAGATAGCCCTTCATGATCAACAAGAAGCGACGGAAAATGTCTATCAGGTCGATATTGGGGGTAGCTTCCAGATCCCTGGTACGGGCATGCGAGTGACGGTTCTGAACTTTATGCCGGCTTTTTCAGTCAATAGCGAGCGGGCGACATCGGTATCGAACCAGTTAACCAATCCTGCGGTACAGATCGTGGTTCGTGATGGTGAAAAGGAAATCCATCGTGGATGGGTGTTTGGGTTTCATCCTGATCAACATCAATTCACGAATCCACGTTATAAATTTGTCCTGCTCGAATACAAGCAACGGGGCTAAAAAAAGGGTTGACAATCGCCCAGGATTGGGCGATAACTCTGGTCTTTCGTGTGCGCCGCTAGCTCAGCTGGATAGAGCGTCTGACTACGGATCAGAAGGTCGGGAGTTCGAATCTTCCGCGGCGCGCC
>CALZHQ010000053.1 GCA_945787295.1 uncultured Desulfuromonadales bacterium | reverse complement strand
TCAATCCCCACCACCAGCACTTGTTGCCCCTCTACCCGCCAGCGAACATTGAATCGGTCGAGCAGCACGCCATACTCCCGCCCCTGATCTTTCTCCCGTTTATAGGCCGGACGCGGGTCCAGGGTCAGGGTCTCGCGAATCAGGGTTTCCAGGTGTGGTGACTGCACGGAGAATTCAGCGAGCTGTTGCTGGGCCGAGCCACCGTACTCGACCTGCAGCGCCGCGACCGGTGCCCTGTCGGCAAAGCCGCCGGTCGCCTCGCTAATCCCATCGGTATAAGGCAGATAGGGTTTGATATCGAGTATCGGTGTGCCATCGATCAGGTCGGCCCCCTGGACTTCCAGCACCACCCTGCCCTCGCTGCAATCGACTGACAGCAGCTTGACCGCCGAGAGGCCGAGCGGGTTGGGTCGAAATGGTGAGCGGCAGGCAAACACGCCGACCCGCTTGTTGCCTCCCAGGCGGGGTGGGCGAACGGTCGGTTTCCAGCCCTGCCCATAGGTTTGGTGAAACAGGAAAATCAGCCAGATATGGCTGAAGCCTTCCAGGCCGCGGAACGCTTCCGGGCTGGCGAATTCCGGGAGCAGTTCCACCTGGGCGCGGACCGTCGGCGCCAGGCCCGGTTGGCGCGGGGTGGAAAACTTTTCCCGGTATGGAGTCCGAATCGTCGCGATCGGTTGGCAGTTGTAGTTCATCTGTTGTCTCAGGTTGTCGGTTGCACCAGCGGGGTCCGCTGGCCGTAACTGCTCAGCCAGACGCCGCAGAAGACCAGCCCGCAGGCCAGCCATTGCAAGTGGTTCAGTTTGTCGCCCAGGATCAGCATGCCGAGAATCACGCCGAAGACCGGAATCAGGTTGACGTAACCAGCAGCCTGGCTGGCCGGGATGCGGCTGACGCCGTAATTATAACAGCCGTAGGCGCCAAAAGTAATCAGGGTTCCCAGGTAGATCACCGCCAGGGCCGGCGTCGTTTCCCAGCTGCCGGGCAGGCCGACATTGGGCAAGAGCAGAAAGGGAAAGAAAAACAGGCTGCCGACAAAGGCCTGAAACGCGGTCAGAAACAGTGGTGGATAGTTGCTTGAGAGATGTTTCAGAGAGACGGTATAGCCGGCGGCACAGACCATGGCGAGGAATTCGCAAAAATTTCCCAACAGCGGGTTCGGGGCGTTACTGCTGGTCTCACTGGCCAGACTCAACCCGCAGGCACCGATGATCGCCAGCGAAAAGCCGAGCAGGGTTTGTCGGCTGATCCGCTCCTTCAGCCAGCCCCAGGCGAGAATAGCGACCAGCAACGGCAGTATGGCGGTGATCATCCCGGCTTGCGAAGCACTGGTCAACTCCAGGGCCCTGGCTTCGAAGATGAAGTAGAGGCAAGGTTCGCAAATTGCCATGATCAGCAGGTACTTGAGGTCACTGCGGCGCCAGTTCAGTTTAAGGAAGCTCGGCACAAAAGGCAGGAAACAGAGGCTGGCAATAAACATTCGGCCAAAGATGACCTGCATCGGGTGGTAGCCGCGGAATGCCAGCTTCAGAGCGACAAAAGAGCTGGCCCAGAGCAGCATCGCCAAAACCAGGCTGAACGTCGGCAGCAGTCGGCGGGTATTTTCGGTCACAGTGTTCTCCAAAACGGCAGAGCAAAGAGCGCTGGTCAAGATAAGCCGCTTTGTTTTTTGATACCAGAAAAAAGTTTCGCCGAACCAACGGGACGAGGATTAACTTTTGGGACTGTACTGGCGTTTTAGCCAGCTGCTCAAACCGTCAAGGCCGGGAAAGAGGACCCGTTCGGTGATGTTGGCCTGATCGAGCTTGTCGCGGATCTCCCATTTCATTTCAGCAGGAATGATGATGCGCCGCCAGAATTCCCGGTGCTGCTGCAGCCAGTGACTCAACACCGCGCTGACGCTGGGCATGACCGAAAACAGCGCGAACTGGTTGCTGATCCGTTCATCGATCGAGGGGGGTTCGAAGAAGAGGACACAATCTCCACCATCCAGTTGACTGAACTCCGGCAGACTCGGCTGACTTTCGGTCAGCATCCTCACGGTAAAAACGTTGGCGCCTTCGACTGCCAGTTGGCCTTGCAGACGCTGGGGCAGTTGCTGATGGGTTTTCATATAGTTGACGGACCAGATCACTCCATCGAGATGGAATTTCTCCAGGTTGGCGGTCGCGAAATGCAGGGCGACATAGGGGGAGTATGTCCAGTCGAGCAGGCGGGTCGGCAGGCCATAGTGCTGGGCGACCGATAACCAGTGCCAGATCGAGTCCTGCTCGACGACGTTGCGGCGGGCGTACTTCTTGAAATTGCGCAACAGGTGTGGTTCCAGAGACGCAAAATCTCCACCGATCCGGATCAGGGTGGTTTCCAGTGAGTAGTCAGCATCGGAGAGGCCACGAAAGGCATAGCGTGAGCGGAAGCGGCCGAGCTCTTCGTTCCAGGAATCGGCGAACAGTTCTTCCTGCAGCTGGCACCAACTGCTGACGACGATATCTTCCATACCTCTCTCCTGAAGGGGGTGGCTCAAGGTTGTTTTCTTTCGAAATTATACCGGACTTCGGACGGTTTGTTCCTCCCGTCGCTGGTTTCTGGTGTTCAGCATGAAGGTTTGATGGTTCAAGGTTGCAGATATGAGGCGGCCGGGCAGGTAAAAGATTGGTAATATCTCCGCTCTCCCCCTGCCCTGTTTCTGTTGCTCCGTGCTACCGTTTTTGAAACGAACTTTTTGCCATTGTTTCAGTCCGGAGTCTCTCCATGAACAGGTCGCAACAAATATCCGAATACAGTTGTCGTGAGGAGATCGCCAACAGCATTACGCACGGAATCGGCATGTTGCTGGCGATCAGCGGTCTGGCGGTTCTGGTCGGCTTCGCCAGCGTCCATGGCGATGTCTGGCACGTAACCACCTGTAGCATATTCGGGGCGACCCTGATTTTGTCTTACGCCGCGTCGACCCTTTATCACAGCATTCCGTACCCGGCTGCGAAACAGGTGCTGAAGGTGATCGATCATGTCGCCATCTATTTACTGATCGCCGGCACCTACACCCCCTTTACCCTTGTTTCTCTGCGTGGGCCTTGGGGCTGGTCCCTGTTCGGCACCATCTGGGGGCTGGCGCTGCTCGGCGTGATTCTTAAAACCACCATGCTCGGCAGGATTGCCGGGATATCGACGGCGATCTATTTAGCGATGGGCTGGATCGTGCTGGTGGCGTTCAAGCCGCTGTTGGCTGCCGTTGAGCTGGGGGGGCTGCTGCTGTTGCTGCTCGGCGGGCTGGCCTACAGCGCCGGGGTGATTTTTTATGCCTGGAAGCGGCTGCCATACAATCACGCCATCTGGCACCTGTTCGTGCTGGCCGGCAGCCTTTGCCATTATTTCGCCATTCTGTTTTATGTCATCCCCCTTTCCTAGGAAGCCAGAGTCCCTGGATATAGGCCATTCGGTGCTATACTGCCCTTGAACCGGAGGGAACAAGCCACCCATGAATGACTTGTTCTGGTTGAGGAGGTGTTATGACTGATTTTATCTGTATTGCTCACCGTGGGGCGAGTGGGTTATTTCCGGAAAATACCCTTTTGGCCTTTCGCAAGGCTCTGGAGATGGGCGCCTGCTGGCTGGAGTTGGATGTCCAGCTGAGCGCTGATGGCGAACTGGTGGTGATTCACGATGAGTCGCTGGAGCGGACCACCAACGGTCACGGCCTGGTTGCGCAACAACCTTTAGCAGTGTTGAGGCAGCTCGATGCCGGCCAGGGTGAGCAGGTTCCGCTGCTGGCAGAGGTTCTCGATCTGGCCCGTGGCCGGGCAAACGTCAATATTGAGTTGAAGGGGATCGGCACCGGTGAACCGGTCGCCAGAATGTTGCAGCAGCGGTTCTTGTCGGGGCAGACGAAGATTAAAAAAATCTTGGCATCATCATTGAATGAGAAAGAACTAAGAAGTTTGTCGGCTTTGCTGCCGCAGCTTCCATTGGCTCTGGTTGCAGAGAGAGTAGATAAGCAGATTTGGCAGTCGGCAGAAGAGTTGGGTGTCTGGTCGTTGAATCTGGAAAAAAGCTGTATTGACAGCCAGTTGGTAGCTAAAGCAAGAGCCGAAAAGCGAAAAGTTCTGGCCTATACAGTGAACGATGTACAGGAACTTAAGCGTTTAAAGGGGTGCGGGATAGCAGGTGTTTTTACTGATTTTCCCGATCTGCTAAGTCAGCAATAAAGGACGTCTTTTCACGGATGCTTCGTCATAGCACCGATTGTTTATTAACAGGAAAGGTTGCCCCATGTTTGTGGGGAGAAAAAAGAGGGTCGATATGAAGAGTCAGAGCAGAAAACATACTGGGCCTTATTGCTCTCGCTTCGGCACTATTGCTGTTGAGTTGAAGTTTATTGATATCGCGCAGCTCAAGCAGGCGCTCGACGAACAGGTCGAAGATGATCTTTCCGGGCGACCGCATCGGGTGATTGGAGCCATCTGCTTTTCCCATGGCTGGATGACCCCGGAGCAGATCGATACGGTGCTTAATCATATGTTCAAGGTCAGGGTGATGCGCGATGGCCGGCCGGTTAATGAGCGAGAACAAGCGGTCTGATTTGGCCGTGAATGAAGTAGAGATAAAAAGGCAGCGATTATTTTATCGCTGCCTTTTTGGGTCGTGGGGTTAAAGGGTTTCTTCCAGGTCAAGGCGGAAAAAATCGCGGGCCTTCAGTTTGTCTTCCTGGCTTTGTCGAGTCGGCGCCGTTCCCGGAGCGAAGGCTTCGTAGTAAGCTTGCTCATGGTCTTCAGCCAGCAGTAGACCGTTTTTCGGGTCGACGGGATGGAACTCAATGCTGTCTGGAACATGAAAATTGACCGCCGGGTATTGTTTGATCGCCTCTTTCATAAAGTTCACCCAGGCGGGGGCCGCAGCCTTGGAGCCGGTTTCACTTTTCCCCAGGGGACGTTCCTGGTCGTAACCAACCCAGGAAACACAGGCCAATTGCTGAATATAACCGACGTACCAGGCATCCTTGAGATTATTGGTGGTGCCGGTCTTCCCTGCAGATGGGCGACCCAGGGCTTTCGCTCGCCAGCCGGTTCCCTCCTGAACGACACTTTCCATGACGTTGGTGATCAGATAAGCAGTCTCCGGTGAAATGACCCGCCGCGGTGGTTTGCGGATCAGCCGTTGATCTTCGGCCATGCCGGTGGAAAAGTCGGCCGGGTCGATCGACTCCAGAATCCTGCCGTCCCGGTCCCGAATCCGGGTGATATAGGTCGGCGGGACCAGTACCCCACCATTGGCAAAGACCGTGTATGAGGTCAATATCTCCAGCGGGGTCACGGCCGTCGAACCGAGGCCCATAGTCAGGTCGCGCTGCATCGGCGTTTCTATTCCCAGCTTGCTGGCATAGTTGGCCGCGTAGCTCAGGCCGATATCTTCCAGGATTTTGATCGTTACCACATTACGCGAATGGGCCAGTGCTTGACGGAAACTGGTCGGTCCGTAGAATTTTTCTTCGTAATTGCGCGGTTTCCATTCCTCCATCTCGCCGGTTTCGATCTTTTCGTTTTCGTAAATCAGCGGTGTGTCGAGGATGACGCTGGCCGGTGTATAGCCCTTGTCGAGGGCGGCAGCGTAGATGATCGGCTTGATCGCCGAGCCGGGTAGGCGCTTAGCCTGGGTGGCGCGATTGAACTGGCTGTCACTGAACTCGTAACCGCCAACCATCGCCTTGATCTGGCCGCTGAAGGGATCGATGGCGATCAACGCTCCCTGGGCCAGCGGCTGCTGCTCCAGCTTCAGCTGCCACGGCTCGCTGCTGTTATCGACCACTTTAACTTCGATGACCGAACCGAGCGGCAAGCGGGTTTCATTCCCTTCCCCCTTGTTGCCGGTCGGCAGCTCGTCAGCGGCAACGACCCTGATCGGTGCCGCCCACTTGCTCTCTTTGATTGAAATGCTACCGGTGATATCGCCGATCCGGCAGCGGATCTGATCGTTCTTTTGGCCGATGACCAGCGCTTGGCTGAAACTGCCTTTCTCCAGCGGCTCATCCTGCAAAACTTTAAGCTGCTCGCTGAGAAACTCCTGCTGGGCTGCTTCATCCAGGACCTGTTCGACCGGCCGGAAGCCCTGGCGCTTGTCATGAGCGCGCAGATTATCTTTAACCGCGTCCTGGGCAACCTTTTGCATTGCCAAATTGATACTGGTCTCCACCTGCAGGCCGCCGGTGTACAGCAGGTCGCTGCCGAAGCGCTCTTCCAGGTAACGGCGGACCTGTTCGTTAAAGTAAGCGGTGACTTCAAGCAGGTTGTTCAGGCGCGGTTTGATGGCGACCTCTTCGACCGCTGCGGCATCAGCTTCCACCTGAGTGATGAACCCCTCGGCGACCATCCGGCCGAGCACGTATTTCTGCCGTTCCATGGCCCGCTGATAGTGCCGGTAAGGGGAATAGCGGCTGGGAGCCTGTGGCAGCCCGGCGAGGATGGCACTTTCGGCCAGGGTCAGCTGCTCGACATTTTTATCAAAATAGTTTTCCGAAGCCGCCTCAACGCCGTAAGCGCGGTGGCCGAGGTAGATCTGATTGAGGTAGAGATAGAGGATTTCCTCTTTGCTCAGCGCCTTTTCCATCCGCCAGGCGAGAATCGCTTCCTTGAATTTACGGGTAAAAGTCCGCTCGGAGGTCAACAGCAGCTTTTTAGCCACCTGCTGGGTGATGGTGCTGCCACCTTGGGCGATCCCGCCGGCTTTGACATTTTTCAGCGCGGCCCGCAGGATCGACTGAAAGTCGATCCCCTGATGTTTGAAGAAGCTCGAATCCTCGGCGGCGACAAAGGCTTGCACCAGGGTTTTCGGCATCTTTTCGAACGGCACCAGAATCCGCCGCTCTTTCGAATATTCGGCGATGATGGTGCCGTCGTCAGCGTAGATACGGGTGATCAGCGGTGGCTGATAGTCGGAGAGAGTTTCCACCTTCGGCAGGGTCGCTGAAACGTAAAAGTAGGCACCGATCAGCAGGGCCGCGCCGAGCAGTGGCAGACCGACCAGGCACAACAGGGTATATTTAAGCAAAGGCTTCATCTTGTTTTCCGCAGAATGATTTGTCAAACTCATCAAGTCCTGACAAAGTAAAGGGAAATTTATAACACGGCGACCTGAACAGGGGCAACTGCCTGCAGACATCTGCACCTAAAATAATCGCTGGTAACTTGTTTGAAGATGTTTTAGGCTGCCGCGCTATTCACATGCAGTTAATTGATTTAGGAGAACAGCCATGGTTCGAGGTACCAAGATCGTCGCCACTGTTGGCCCGGCTTGTGAAAATAAAGAACAGCTGGAACAACTGCTCAAAGCCGGTGTCGATGTGTTCCGGCTCAACTTTTCCCACGGTGAACATCAGCAGAAGGTGGAGTGGATCTCCATAATTCGCCAGTTGTCCAAGCAGCAACAGCGGGCCGTGTCGATTCTCGGCGACCTGCAGGGGCCCAAAATCCGCACCGGCCTGATGAAGGATGGCGGCCAGCAGCTGGTGGCCGGGCAGGACGTGGTGATTACGACCGCCGATGTTGAAGGTGCGGACGGATTGATCCCGACTATCTATCAGGCCCTGCCGCAGGATGTGGTTCCGGGAAATCAGATTCTGCTCGATGATGGACTTCTGGAGCTGAAAGTATTGCGGGTGGTTGCTGGCGAAGTGCACTGCCGCGTCATCGTCGGAGGGCTGCTGAAGAATCGTAAAGGGATCAACCTGCCGGGAGTCGATGTTTCAGCGCCGGCGCTGACGGAGAAGGATTTGCGGGACCTGCAGTTTTGTATCGATCAGGAGCTTGACTGGGTTGCTCTGTCTTTTGTGCGTCGTGCCGCTGACGTTGATGAGCTGAAACAGATTATCTACCAGCAAAATTCTTTCTTGAAGGTCATTTCCAAAATCGAAAAGCCGGAAGCGGTGGAAAACTTTGACGCTATTCTGGAAGCCACCGATGGAGTGATGGTGGCTCGGGGCGATCTGGGTGTGGAGGTTCCGTCCGAAAAAGTACCTTTGATCCAAAAAATGATCATCCGCAAGTGCAATCAGCAGGGAAAGCCGGTTATCACCGCCACCCAGATGCTGGAAAGTATGATCAAGAATCCACGCCCGACCCGCGCGGAAACCTCGGATGTCGCCAACGCTATCCTCGATGGCACCGATGCCGTCATGCTTTCAGGAGAGACTGCAGCAGGACTCTATCCGGTGGCCGCTGTCGAAGTGATGGATCGGGTGGCGCGGGATGTTGAAGAGGATCCACAGTTGCGTGCCATCCGTTTTGATATTGTCCCGGCGGTCAACGGTTACCGGAATCTGCCGGAAGCGATCGGTCAAGCCGCCTGTCAAGTGGCAAAGAATGTCGGTGCCGTTGCCATCCTTGCGTTTACCCAGACGGGGAGCACTGTGGCTTTGGTCGCCAAGTATCGTCCGGGTTTGCCGATTTTGGCGGTCACACCGTCACAGATGGTGCGGCGACGGCTTGCGCTCTATGGCGGGGTTCGTTCGTTGCGGGTCGATATTCAGGGCACGACGGAGGGGCAGATCACTTCGGTGGAAAAGGCGGTGCTTGAATCGGGCCTGCTGCAGCGAGGTGACGTGGTGGTCATTACCATGGGCAGCCCGATCTCGGCGCCCGGGACAACCAACCTGCTCAAGGTTCATCGCCTCGGCACCGGCGATTTCTACGAAGTGCACAAGCCGGGTGCTTGACGCTCGCAAGCAATCGTCCTAAGCTTCGAGAAAAATAAAGTAAAGGCAACTTGCCACCAGGTTGCGGCGGCACTAAGGACGTTCCAGGGGGGGACTTGGTGCCCTTGAGCCTTGACGGCTATCTTTTATATAGCGAGGAAACAATGATGAAGAAAGCTGTGGTCCTCTACAGTGGTGGCCTCGATTCAACTACCTGCATGGCGATTGCCCGTGAGCAGGGCTTTGAGCCCTATGCCTTGAGCTTTGCCTACGGTCAACGGCACAGCGTCGAGTTGGAAAAAGCCCGTGAATATGCCCCGCAGATCGGTGCCAAAGTACACATGGTGATCGATGTCAACCTGCGGCAGATGGGCGGCAGCGCCCTGACCGATGATATCGAGGTGCCGAAGGGCAAGGTTGAAGAGAATCAGATTCCGGTCACCTATGTGCCGGCGCGCAACACCATCTTCTTGTCTTTTGCCCTCGGTTGGGCCGAAGTGCTCGGCGCTGCCGATATCTTCATCGGCGTCAACGCTCTCGACTATTCCGGCTATCCCGATTGCCGGCCCGAGTTTATCGAGGCCTTTCAGCAGCTGGCCAACCTGGCGACCAAGGCCGGGGTCGAGGGGCAGCCGTACCGGATCCACGCTCCGTTGATCAACCTGAGCAAGGCGCAGATCATCGAGCAGGGCCTGGCCCTGGGAGTCGATTACCGTCTCACCCACTCCTGCTACGATCCGACCCCCGAAGGTTTGTCCTGTGGCCTCTGCGATTCCTGTCTGCTGCGGCTGAAGGGTTTTGCTGAGGCCGGATGCAGCGACCCGGTCGCTTACCAGCAGAGTTGAATAGAGGTTGATGATGGCAAAGATGCCCGATATGCAGCAGAGCCCCGACACTCGCAACATCGCGATCGATAAGGTCGGGGTCAAGGATATCCGTTACCCGATCGTGGTGCAGGATAAAAAGCGCGAACAGCAGCACACCGTGGCCCGGGTCAATATGTACGTTGACCTGCCGGAGCAGTTCAAGGGCACCCACATGAGCCGCTTTATCGAGGTGCTCAATCTCTACCACGGCGAAATCAGCGTCGACAACATGGAGACGATTCTGGTCAAGATGAAGCAGCGGCTGGAAGCGACCCGCGCCCATCTGGAGCTCGATTTTCCCTATTTTATCGAAAAGACCGCACCGGTTTCCGGGGCGCGCAGTTTGCTCGAATACCAGTGCCGGATGATCGGCACCCTCGACGGCGAATTCGATTTCGTCCTCGAGGCGAGCATCCCGGTTACCTCACTCTGCCCCTGCTCCAAGGAGATCAGCGAACGAGGCGCCCATAACCAGCGCAGTATCGTCACGGTGCAGATCCGCTACAGCGAGCATATCTGGCTCGAAGATCTGATCGCCTGGGTCGAGGAATGTGCCAGTTGCCAGGTTTATTCGTTGCTCAAGCGGGAAGATGAAAAAGCCGTGACTGAACAGGCCTATGACAATCCGATGTTTGTCGAGGATATGGTGCGGGCGGTGACCGAAAAGCTGCGCGCGGTGCCGGAAATCGGCTGGTTCAAGATTCAGTGCGAGAACTTTGAGTCGATCCATAATCACTCGGCCTATGCCATGGTTGAAGGGCATAAGTAAAAACAACTGTGGACAACTCTGTGGAAGCTGTGGACAAACCGGCACAAAAAAGCGCAACAAAGGCCATTTTAGGCATATATGCCAAGCAGCCGATCGCTGGTCAGTGTAAAACCCGCCTTTCTCCTCCCCTCTCTTTGACGGAAGCGGCAGAGCTCTACCGCTGCTCACTGCAGGAAACGGTCGAGAGGATGCAGCACCTTAATAAGTGCGCCCTGGTCATCTGCTATGCCGGTGACCGGAGCTGGTTCGAGCAGGCCTTTCCCGGCATCCCGTTGGTTGCACAGCGGGGCGCTGATCTGGGGGCGCGGATGGCTGATTCATTAAAAGGTTTCCTCCAGCAAGGCTATCGGCAGGCGGTGCTGATCGGCAGTGATGCTCCAGATCTGCCCTTAGCACTGGTCGGGCAGGCGTTTACCGCCCTGCAACAAGCCGAAGTGGTGCTGGCTCCGGCAACCGACGGTGGCTATGTGTTGATCGGCGAATCGAGCCATCGACCGGAACTGTTCAAGGCGATTCAGTGGAGTACCGATAAGGTGCTGAGTGAGACCTTGCGGCGGATCGAGCACTATGGCATTGCTGCGACACGGCTCGACAGTTGGGAAGATCTTGATGATCTGCCGAGCCTGCGGAAATTTATTCACCGCTCGCCAGAGACGAAAACCGCGCTCTACCTGAAGCAGCAGCTCAAGCGCCTTTTCCCTGAATAAAATAGCTGCTGAGCTCTCTTGACTTGCTCCCTCGGCTGCCCGATAATCTGGCGGATGTCGATCATTCATTAAGGGGTGGCTTTGGCTGGTCCTGTTACAAAAGGAGAACGCTCTTGTTCGATCTAGTGCTTCAAGCCGGGCCGGTTGTCCAACTGGTCTTGCTGATACTGGTCTATTTCTCGCTCGTATCCTGGGCGATTATTTTCTACAAATTCACCATTGTGCAGAAAGCGATCAAGGAATCGGAACGTTTTCTCGATTTTTTCTGGAGCAAAAAGCGTTTCGATGTGGTGGGTCAGGGGATCAAGGAGTTTGCCAATTCTCCCTTGGCAACCCTGTTCCGCGAGGGATACCATGAGATGCTGCAGCTGAAGAAAAAATCTGATACGCCTTCCGACAGCAGTGACTTCCTGACCAAGATGGATACCACCGAGATTGTCGGTCGTGCTTTGCGCCGAGCGACCACTCAGGAAACCCACCGCCTGGAAAAATATCTGACCTTCCTTGCCACCACCGGATCCACGGCGCCCTTTATCGGCCTGTTCGGTACCGTTTGGGGAATCATGGATGCTTTTCATGGTATTGGTCAGACCGGCAGCGCCTCGCTGGCGGTTGTCGCGCCGGGAATTTCCGAGGCCTTGATCGCCACGGCGATCGGCCTGGCGGCAGCAATTCCGGCCGTTATGGGTTACAATCACTTCCTCAACAAGGTCAACGTGCTGATCGGCGAAATGGATAACTTCAGCCAGGAGTTTCTCAATATTGTCGAGCGGATGGAGCGGGGCAAGTAATGGAAGTCGGCAGTTCGACGCGCAGACAGCGGAGCAGCCTGTCGCAGATCAACGTGACCCCCTTCGTCGATGTCATGCTGGTGCTGTTGATCATCTTTATGGTCACCGCGCCGATGCTCGATCAGGGAGTGCAGGTTGATCTGCCCGAGGTGGCCGAATCGCCAGGCCTGCCGGCTCAGCAGGAGCCGCTGGTGGTGACCGTGGAACGCAACGGTAAAATCTTAATCGGCAAAACCGAAGTCGAACAGGTCAGCAAGCTGGGTCCGGTTCTCAAGCAGGCGCTGAAAGGCAAACCAGACCGCGAGGTCTTCCTGGAAGCCGACCAGAAGGTTCCGTATGGGCGCGTGGTTCAGGTGATGGCGGCAGTCAAGCGGGCCGGGGTAGAAAAGTTGGGGATGGTGACCCGCCTCCCCGAGGAATAACCGGACCCCATGGAATCATCCCGTAAGCAGCGTTGGAAGCAGCTGCAGTCAGTGTTTGAACCCGGGTTCCGGCGTATGCTCCTGGTGTCTTTTCTGCTCCACCTGTTGCTGCCGATCCTCTATAACTCCCCCTGGTTTCCGAAGCGAGACCCCGTCAAGCCGCCGGTTTATCGCGTCAACCTGGTTAATAAAATCGTCAAAAATCCCCAGGCCGGTCGGCCGGAAGCGGTGGTGACAGAAAAAAAGCCGGCACCACTACCAAAGGCGAAGCCAAAACCGGTTCCCCCGAAACCGATTCCAGCGCCGGTTAAACCGAAGCCGATTCCAGTTAAACCGAAACCGGAGTCGAAACCGGAGCCTGTGAAGCCAAAAGCCAAGCCAGAGCCGAAACCGGAGCCCAAACCGGAGCCGGAACCGACCGTCAGCAGGTCGCAGGAAAATGCCCTGCAAAATCGGCTTGAACAATTGCGGGCCGAGCAGGCGAAAAAGCAGGCCGAAGCGGAACGCCAGAACAGGCTTGATGCGTTGCGGGCCGCTGTCGCTGCTGAAAACCAGCAGATAGAGTCGCCGGTGACCGATGCCCCGGTGGGGATGCTGGACGGCAAGGGGGATGAAGAAGGGGTTGCCGCGACTGCTTTTGTGCAGGAATTCATTCAGCAGCAGTGGCGAATTTCGAAATATCAGGTCATTGGTAACCCGGAGGCCGAGTTGATCCTGCTGTACAGCAAGGACGGCACCCTGCGGCATTATCGTTTTGAAAAAAAATCGGGGAATTCCCTTTTTGATAATTCTTTAGTTCGGGCCATAGATAAATCGAAACGATTGCCTCAGGATTTGCCAGAAGAAATGGAATTTCACATCGTTTTCAACCTGAAGGAGATGTTGGACCGGTTATGAGAAATTTAAGAGTATTGCTGCTTTGTCTGTCGTTCTTCTGGTTATTGGCGACTCCCGCGCTGGCGGTAAAAATAGAAATCAGCTCCCCGGGGGAGCAGACCATCCCGTTGGCCATTACTCCGCTGCTGCCGATCGAACGGTCGGATCCGGAGGTGGCCGCGGAGTTCCAGCAGGTGCTGGAGAACGATCTTGATCTTTCCGGCCTGTTTGAACTGGTCGATCCGGCGGCTTTTCTCAGCGATGCCAACAAACTGACCCTGCGCAGCACCGAGGTCGATTTTGCCCAGTGGCGGATGCTCGGTGCCGAATCGCTGATCAAGGGAGGATATCGTTTTGAGGGTGAGAAGCTGGTCATCGAATTGCGCCTGTATGATGTTATCACCCGGCGCCTGGTGACTGGCCGGCGCTACGTTGGCCGTAGCGCTGATATCCGGCGCATCGCCCATAAGTTTGCCGATCAGGTGTTAAAGAGTCTGACTGGCGAACAGGGACCATTTTCCAGCCGTATCGCCTATATCTCCAACCGCACCGGGCGCAAAGAACTGTACATGATGGATGTTGATGGAAACAAGCCGCTGCGGCTGACCGATCATCGCACTATCGTCCTCAATCCCGATTTTGCCCCGACCCGCAAAGAGCTGATTTTTACCTCCTACAAGATGGGCAACCCGGATCTCTACCGCAAGGAGATTTATACCGGTCGGGAATCGCGCCTGTCTTTGAAACAGGGGCTGAATATCGGCGGCCGCTACAGCCCCGACGGCCGCGAGGTGGCCCTGACCCTGTCGAAAGACAAGAACTCGGAACTTTACCTGCTCGGCACCGACGGCACCATTCACAAGCGGCTGACCAATCATTACGGCATCGATGTCGATCCTTCCTGGAGCCCGGACGGCAATCGGATTGCCTTCGTTTCCGACCGGCGTGGCAACCCGAATGTTTTTCTCATCGATGTTCATACCCTGGATGTGTCCCGTTTGACCTTTGAGGGTAAATACAACGCGACCCCGGCCTGGAGCCCGAAAGGCGATCGGATAGCCTTTGCCCGGCTCGAGGGGAGATATTTCAACCTCTTTTCCATCAACCCGGATGGAACGGATGAACGTCAGCTGACCTTCGGTTCCGGCAGCAAGGAACATCCGCGCTGGAGTCCGGATGGTCGATTCCTGACCTATTCCCTTGATCAGGGCGATGAGAAATCGATCTGGATCATGCGGGCTGATGGTACCGGGGCACGCAGAATTTCTGCCGTCGGTGGCGACGATACCCACCCGGCCTGGTCGGGGCGCTGGTAAAATGGTGGAAACTGCGCCAAAAGCCTTTAAACGGGTGTTGTTTTTGTGCCGCGCTTCTGTATAATGGCCAAGTTGTATATTTAGATGACCAAGATATCCTCAAAATTTATCGCTTATGCGAAAGGAGTGGCTGTGATGCAAAAGTTGAACATTACCCGCCTGGTGGTGATGCTATTCGTTCTGACCCTACTGGCAGCAGGTTGTGCCAAAAAGCCGGTTGCCGAAGAAGCAATGATCGAAGAGCCGACTGAAGTGGCTGTTATTGAAGAGCAGCCGGCGGCGATTACAGAGCAAGTGGTTGATGATGGTGCCCGCGGTGCCGCTGCGGCCCGTGCTGCCGCTGAAGCGCGGGAAAAAGCCGCTATGAACGGAATGGGCCGGATTTACTTTGATTTCGATCAGTATCTGCTGACCGACGCTGCCAAGCGGCAGCTCGCAATCAATGCTGATTTGCTTAAAGGAGCGCCTTCGGTCAAGGTTCAGATCGAAGGCCATTGCGATGAGCGCGGTTCCGATGAGTACAACCTGGCACTTGGTGAAAAACGTGCTCTGGCAACCAAGGATTACCTGACGTCTCTTGGTGTTGCTGCCAGCCGCATGAACATCATTTCCTACGGTGAAGAATTGCCTCTCGATCCAGCGAACACAGAGGCGGCTTGGGCCAAGAATCGGCGCGCCGAATTTAAAGCCCAGCGTTAATCGCAGTATCTAGTTTCACGGGGCCGCACAGCAACCAATGTGCGGCCCTTTTTGTTTCAGGAGGACCCAATGCGATTTTTGATGACCCTGGTAAGTTTATTGCTGATCGCAGGCTGCATGCCACCGAGCGATACTCAGCTGCGCATGGAAAAAGATTTGGCGGAAATGAAACGCCGCCTCGCGCAATTGGAAGTGCAGCAGGCCGATGCGCTATCGAGCGATAGTGCCAGTGGTGATAGTTTGCAGCGCCAGGTGGCGGAGATTGACGCCGGGCTGGATAACCTGCGGGTTGAATTTCAATCGGTTAATGGCCGGCTGGATGACCTGGGGCAGAACAATCAACAGCTTGAAGATGATTTGCGCCTGACCAAAGAGGATCTTGGCTTACAGTTGGATTCTGTCAACAGTCGGGTTGAACAGCTGGAGCAGACAAGCGACCAGTTAGCGGAAGATCTGAAGACGCTGCCGACCAGCACAGCAGCAAAACCAGAAGTGAGGAGTCCCGCAATAGAAACACCGGAGCAGCTTTATCAGACTGCGCTGGATAAAATACGTAAAGATGAAGATTTTGCTGAGGGCCACAAATTGCTGCAGGAGTTTATCGGCAAATACCCCAAGCACGATCTCTACGTCAATGCTCTCTACTGGAGCGGCGAAGCGCTTTACGGGGAAAAGAAATATGAGCTGGCAATCCTGCAGTTGCAGGACGTCATCAGCAAGCATGGCACTCACCCGAAGGCGGCAGCGGCGATGTTGAAGCAGGCCTTGGCTTTTGACGCCCTGGGGGATGCGCAGAATGCACGCACCACCATGCAGAAGCTGATCGAGGAGTATCCTGGCTCAGCTCAGGTTGCAACCGCGAAGAAGTATCTCGAATAGTCATGTTTGCGCAGCATTGAAATTGAGAAGGGCGTCCCAAACCGGGGCGCCCTTTTTAATTGTTTCGTGCAGACAAGCAGCCTGTTTTCAGCTGTCGAGGTTAAGTCTGCGGAAGGCCGAGAGGACGTCATTCTGACTGAGAATGCCGAGCAGCTTTTTCGGGTTTTCGGGATCGACCACCGGGAAGTAGCTGATGTTACGTTTCTTTTGAAAGGTTTTCAGGGCCTCGCGCAGGGGCGTGTCGGGGGGGATCGAATGGTGAGACGCAGAGGCCAGATCCTTTGCCACCAGCAGATCTGAAAGAGAGGGATCGAACAGCAGGTTGCGTACCTCCGTGTAATTGATCATGCCGACAAAGTTGCGCTCATCGTCAATGACCGGGAAGCGATCATAGCGGCTATGGGCAATCAACTGCAGCAATTCCTGAAAATTGGTGCCGTGATGGATGGTTTCGACATTGTGGCGCATGATGTGGCGCACCAGGATATCGCCAGGATTTGCGACATTATGCCCGGCCGGAAGGCCCAGATTGATCCGGAAATGATGGGCTACGCTGTGCAGCCCTTCCATGGCCCCCTGTGGTGCTCGCTTGCGGAGGACCGAGAGGATCGGCACCTCTCCCGATTTGATCAAGCCGTGCCGGACGGCCAGTGGACCGATCAGTTCAAAAATGACCACCGAGCCAAGCACCACGGTTTGGATCAGCTTGCCGCCTTCCGGCCAGAGATTGGCCAGGGTGGCGGCCAGGCCGATCGCCATGCCGGCCTGTGCCAACAGGGTCATGCCAATCCAGTTTCTTTCGCGGCTGCCGAACTTCCCCAGCTTGGCGCCCAACCACCCACCCCCGAGCTTGCCGGCGGTTCTGGCGACCACGTAAGCGACACCGAGCAGACCGATATGGCTGAGGGTTTCGATGTGCAGGTTGGCGCCGGCTAGGACGAAAAAGACCACGTAGAGCGGATAATCAATTTCGGAAAGCGATTTGACCAGTCGGTGCCATCGGGGAGAACTGTTGGCCAGCACCATGCCCAGGGCCATACAGGTCAGCATCGGCTCTAGCTGTAGGGCCCGACTGGCGGCGACAGCCGTTGTGACGCTGCCGAGCAGCAATATTTTGTGTTCGCTGGAGAGTTCCAGGCGCTGTGCCCAGACCGAGACACCAAAACCGAAGACACCACCGAGAATAATCGGCATCGAAATCTGGTAGCCGAGGGTTGCCAGGTTACCGTCTGGCGAAATCAGCAGCTGCGCGGCAATGGCGAAGGCAAAGGCGGAAAACAGGTTGTTGAGTCCGACCAGGGTTAACAAGGCACTGGTGACAGGTCCTTCCGACTCGTATTCACGGATCACCATCAGGGTCGCTGCCGGTGCCGTGGCAATGCCGATGATGCCGGTGAAGGTGGCAAACAGTGTCGAGGTTTTCAACAGGGACATGGAAGAGACGGTCATCTGTAGAACAAATTGGTTGACGCAAAAAACCGAAAGTCCGACCAGCAGGCCGGTAGATACTGCTTCACCAAGGGAAAAAAGATAGATCCGCTGTTTCCAGCGGCGCAGGTTGTCAGTACGTAACTGGCCACCGATGTTCATCAGGATCAACGCCAGGGCCACATCGGCAATGATCTGCAGTTCTCCCAGGGCGAGAGGTGAGACCAGGTGGGGCAGGCCGAACAGATCGGCAAACGAGGGGCCAACCAGTAGACCGGCCAGCAGGTAACCGGTCACCCGTGGGATGCGGCAAAGCATCGCCAGGCGACCACCGACCAGGGCGCCGATCAGCAGCATCGCCAGGGCAGTTATAAGTTGCAGAAAGTCCGCATTCATAGGTGCCAGTATCGAGAATGAGAGAGGAGTCTTTTTTCCGATCGAGATCCAGCCGCGCTTCGGTTGGCTGAATGATCCTGTTATCTGTTTACTTTAACAGCTTTCAGCATACACCATAGTCGCAGTTGCATGGAGAATTATCTGTTGCTGGGCAGATGAGGAGGGTGGTGGATAAGTAGCTGGTTTTCTGTAATTTAACGGGTTAGAAGAAAAAAGGCCGACCAAATGGCCGACCTTTTTTAGGCAACAAGAATAAATTATTGCTCGTCCGGTGCCAGAGGCAACAGCCTTTCCGCCAAGGTGTAGAGGAACAGGCAGGTACAAATAGCGCCAATGGTAATAGCAATTTCGGTGACCGATGGCGTGTATTGCAGCAGTCCGTTGACCAGGTTGGCGGTTCCTTCGCGCATCGAAACCAACTGGCCGATGATGACCAGATCGTAGCGCATGAAGAAGATGCCGATGGTCGAGCTCAGGCCGGCATACATGACACCGGTCGGGGTTCTGGTGGTTTTCGGGAAGAGGATGCACAGCGGCAACACCAGGCCGAGCAACACTTCGAAGAACCAGAAATTGAACGCATAGGGGCCGGTAAGCATCGCCATGGTCGCTTCGTACTTCTCCGGCGGAGAACCGTAGATTCCGGGGATGATTTTCCAAACGACAAAGAAGACCAGGGTCATCAGGCAGAGGATCTGCAACCGGCCGAGGCTATCCATGAAGTCGGCATATTTCATCGGCATCGGGGCGCCGGATTTCTTGTGGTTGAAATAGACGATCATGCCGATCAGCGCGCAACCGGAAACCAGGGCCGAGACGATGAAGTAGATCGGCAGGAAAGAGCCGTGCCAGAAGGCCCGGGCTTCCAGCAAGCCGAAGACGGCGCCGAGGTTTGAGTGGGCAGAAACGGCTGCAGTAAAACCGAGCACACCCATGGTGAAGGCACCTTTATGCATGCCTTTCATCAGGAAGTAGAACTCGCCGCAGAGGAACATCAGGTAGATGCCGTACAGGGTTCCCATCCACCAGATCGCCGAAGAGAAGTTCGGGCTGAGGATCGCGAAGATCCCCATCCGGATCGGATGGTTCAGTTCCATGCCGATCGCGCCGAAACCGCACAGCAGGGTCAGGATCGCCAGGATAATGGCCCGTTTACCGATAAACTCGAACTGCTTGATCCCGAAGACGTGACCGAGACTGGAGATCAGACAGAGACCAGTACTCGAGACAACCAGAAAAACGTAGGTAGCGATCAGGATACCCCAAGGAATCTCCCGGGTTACGTTGTAGGCATGGGCGTGGCCGTTGATCAATACGTTGATGGCCCCGGCAACGCCGGCCGCCATTCCCAGCACCAGTATCGCTATCCAAACATATAAATTCGGACGATTTTTAAAAGCTGACATCAGTCTCTCCTTTTAGTCCAGATAGAACAAGTGAGGGTTGGTACCCATCGCCGGTTTCAGAACCTTGGACGGTTTTTTCGCCAACAGCAGGGACACTTCAGAGTTCGGATCGTTCAGATCACCGAACACCCGAACCTTGGTCGGGCAGGTATCCACACAGGCCGGCAGCCGGCTCGGCACCCCGTAGGTGCGCTGAATGCAGAAGTTGCACTTGTCGACGGCCTCTGTCTCTTCGTTGTAGTACCGGGCATTGTAAGGGCACGCTGTCTGGCAGTACTTGCAGCCGATGCACTTGTCGTTCTCGATCGACATCGACAATCCCGTCCGGGTTGGTAAAGGTTGCTTTGGTCGGGCAGACATGCTCGCAGGGAGCATTGCTGCAGTGCTGACACTGGCTGGGGATAAAGGATTGACCGAGGTTCGGATACTGACCGCGCAGCTTGCCGCCCTCGACCCAGTTACGATAGTTGTCCGGTCCCAGCGGGACATTGTTTTCCGCCTTGCAGGCCACCGTACAGGCCTTGCAGTCGATACAGCGCTCTATATCGAGGACTATGGCGAAGCGTTTATTTTTCATCGTTATAGCTCCTTAAACTCTGCGCCTTGCCTTAGGCGGGTGAAATTTCGACAAAGGTTTCATGCATGGCGCAATTTCCGGAAATCGGGCAGTACTTGCTTTCGATCAAGGCTGCATCGCTGCCGCCGACACCGGCAATATTGCTTAGACCCTTGGAAAGCACTCCGAAGCCGTGGGCCATATAGACACTGTCCGGGCGGATCTTTTCGGTCACTTCCAATTTCAATTTCTCTTCACCGACCGGGCTCTTGACCTTGACCATCTGGCCGTTGCTCAGGTTCAGCTTCTTGGCTTCACCCGGAGCCAGCCAGAGGGTGTTTTCCGGCATGATGTCGTGCAGGTAGGCATTGTTGGCGGTGGTGCCGTGGGTAAAGTAGGCATGCCGGCCGACCAGCAGCCGGTACTTGTTGCTCGGCACCTTCTCCGGTGATTTGTAAACCGGCAACGGGTCGAGACCTTTCTGGGCATATTTCTCCGAGTAGAGCTCGATCTTGCCCGATCTGGTCTTCAGCCGCTTGTTTTTAAAGCGGCCATATTCCGGCTCGGTCTTCTCGAAATAGACCCCTTTTTCCACCAGAGCCTTGTAGACCTGCGGTTTTTTCGAGGTCAGATGATGAATATGCTCTTCCATGGTGAAATCGAAGGTTTCGTAGACTTCATCACCGAGCCGCCTGGCGATTTCCTTCATAATCCAGAAGTTGGTCTTGCTTTCGAACATCGCTTCGACACAGGGCTGACGGAAAGCCACGACCGGTACCGGGCCACTGAGACACTCAGGGGGGTCGAGACGCTCCAGATAGGTCGCTTCGGGAAGCACCACGTCGGAGTACCAGGCGGTATCGCTCATGGTGATGTCGATGGTGCAGATGAAATCCATCTGTTTCATCAGTTCCAAGGATTTGGCCCGATCCGGGACCGATGTCAGTACGTTCTGCTTGTAGATCATCATCCCTTTGATTGGATAGGGATCTGCGGCCAGGGCGCGGTCACGGAAGAT
The DNA here is from genome assembly GCA_945787295.1 of uncultured Desulfuromonadales bacterium. Next base: position 23,184 of record CALZHQ010000053.1, on the reverse strand, counting down.
CGGCCAGGAGCCGTCTTTTTCGGACAGATAGACAGCACCGCCCGCATCGAGACGCTCATGGACATCGTCGTACCAGGGAGCCAGGTAGTCATGCTTGTTCAGCTTGACACAGTCGTTCGGCAGCAGCCCGCCCTTGGTATCCCAGGCTCCGACAATGGCATTGAGAATGGCCATGGCGCGGCGCATCTGGGTGTCGTTCTGGAAGAAAGAAGAGCGGCGCCCCTGGTAGTAGACCGCGCTCGGTGAGGCTTTGGCGAACTCGTGAGCGATCCGGCGAATATCCTTGGCCGGAATGTCGCACTCTCTGGCCGCCCATTCAGGGGTATATGGCTGGATATGTAATGCCAGTTCGGCAAATCCGACGGTCTTCTCTTCGATGAAATCGTCGTCGTAAAGACCTTCGGTAATAATCGTATTAATCATGGCCAGGATGAAGGCCATGTCGGTGCCCGGCTTGATCGGGTACCATTCATCCGCCTTGGCGGCGGTTTTGGTGAAGCGTGGATCGAGGTAAACCAGTTTGCGGCGGCCGCCGTCACCGTTAAGCATATCGATGGTGTCGGGGGTCATGATCGCTTCGGCGCGATTGGCGCCGCTCATGATGATGTAATCGGCGTTAAGCACGTCCGGGGTCGGGTTGGTGCCGAAGGTGGCGCCAAAACCCTGGATGTTGGAGGACAGGCAGAGGGTCGGATGGCGCACCGTGTTCGGTGAACCGTAGGTTTCTGCCAGCTGGATAAAGAAATGCTCAGAGAACGTCCCCTCGGTTGAAGCGAACATCATTGAGGCACGATTGTACTTTTCGGCGATCTGGTTCATGTTTTTGACAACCAGGTCGAGGGCTTCGTCCCAACTGGCTCGCCGCCACTTGCCTTCGCCCCGCTCACCGACACGGATCAGCGGGTACTTGAGGCGATCGGGATCGTAAACCACCTTGGTGCCGGCGTTGCCGCGGGCGCAGAGCATGGCCCGGCTTTTCGGGAAGAAGTTGGGGTTCGGATCAAGCTTGTGGATGACGCCATCCCGGACCCGGGCGATAACGCCACACTTGTTAACGCACATGCCGCAGCTGGTAAATACGTCCTGGGTTGGCAGGGTGGTCACATGGCCGACATCGCCACTTTTTGCCAGAGCTTTCAGTACCGTCACCTGAGAACCGACCAGTGCTGTGGTCAGTGCGCAGGTTGAAAGCCCTAAGAATCGCCTACGGCTTAAGTCTTTAGTTCTCAGGGATGACACATCAATCTCCTATGTGTTCGAGTTTTATGCAGATATTCCGATACTACGCTTATTGATTGAAAAATGTAGGAGAGAGGGGGCTGCCCTCTCTCCTACCGATGGAGCTAAATTACCACTTGAGATTCATTGATGCATAAGCATCCCAGGCGGTGTCGACAACTGGCAGCAAAGAGTATTCTTTGCCAGCAAGTACGTCGTCGACTTTCTGCGGTTTGCCAACCGGGGAACCGCTACCGGTGTACTCATAGTCGTAGTAGATACCGCCGACTTTGAGGAAGGCATTACGGTTGAATTCAACAATATAGTAGGCTTCAGCAGCATGACCGCGGGTGCCCAGTTTGCTGCCCAGTACGTCGTCCACGGACTGGGTGAACGGAGACCAGTATTTCGAACCGTAGTTGTACTCAATACCGAACTTACCCATTGGCGCTGGCATTTGCATGCCGACGTAGACGCCGTAACCTTCTTGGGTTGAATCATCAACAACTCGGCCGGTGGGAACCGGCGTTATGACATTCACGCTGGTGTCGACGATACCATCGTTGTCGGTATCCATCGGGGTGGGCACAACGGCGGCTTGGTAAAGATGGTCACTGCCTAAACCACCGAACAGACCGGCTTTACCGTTCGACTCAAGCTGGGTCATGCCGACCGAGCCGAAGAAGGTGAAACCGTTAATCATTTCGTGAGACACGTTCATACCGGCCAGGTTGATATCACCGATAACGGTTGACGGAGTGTAGCGAGTGATGAAATTGATATTCGAGAAGTTCTGCGCATCGCCATTAATTGTTGGGGCAAACAGGGCAACGAGTTCAGACGGGAAGGCGAAGGTCCCTTTGAAGCCGTCGTTGACATCCATGGCCCGGAACAGGGTGAGCTGGACCAGGGTTTCACCGTTGTTGTAAGCGTCGATGTTGAAACCGCCAAGATGGGTGTCTTTGGTGTTGTTCTGGTTGTTGAACAGTTCGCCATTGCCCCACTCAGACTCAAAACCTTGACCGTAGCAGAAACGGATCACGGAGCCTTCCAGGCCGGTCAGGTCTTCAAGATTGTAGCCGATGGTGATGCCGTCAAAGTTGAAGTGGACCAGGTGTCCGGTCGGGGTACCGCCACGCTTGACATTATCGCGGTAGTTGCTCGGTGCGCCATAAGTCGAAGGCCGACGGCCGATCGACAGGTAGAAGGGAGTGCCGCCGATGTCTTTCCAGTTAAACATGGCCCGCTCGACACGCAGCATGTCGCCGGTGGTGTTGCCGCCGTTGGTGCCGTCCATGGTGAAGGCATTCCAGGAATCGAAAACCTTGGTGCCGACGGAATCACCCCAGTTTTTGTACATCGACAAGCGGCCCAGGAAACTCATGTTCTTGGCAATCTTGGCTTTCATGCCGAGGCGCAGTCGAGTGGTGTAGAGGATGTCGTTATTAATGTCGCTCGTTCGGGGCTTAGCGTTAAGATCTGTCCCGAGCATTGACAAGCCACCAACAGCGGGGGCTGCTCCAGAAAAGAATGCCGCCGCATGTTGGGGAAAGGCGTTAACAAAGCCCTCTAGCGGTCCACCTGCAACGACACCGCCGTCGTCTGCGGTCATTGGCATGCCGTCTGCACCTACATCATAGCCAAAAGATGGATCTGAAAACACATCTGCACCAAACTGGTTCAAATCGACGTAAACCCCAGGGTTCCAGGCCGCATCCTGGTAGTGCAGGCTGTCAACCTTGGTGCGGATGTCGCCGTACCATTCGATACGGTCAACGGCGGAATGGCGCTCCGGTTTTTCGATGCGCTCTTCCATTTCTTCCAGCTGGTCAGCGATCTCTGCGATCTGCTCCTGCAGCTCCTCGATGGATGGTGCCGCCAGGACCGAGCTCGGGATGAGCAGCAGGCCGACCAGCAACATCAAAAGAAATTTTCTCATTTATTTGCCTCCAATAAATAAGGGTGTAAGTAAAGGTTCCACTCAGCAGGGGATTCTACGCGCCGAACCTTTGATTGTTTTCTAGTTAGCCGCAGGTTTCCGGCTGATCAGAGTCGACAGCGTGGTCAAACAGGAACTGGTTGATGTCGATCAGGTCCTGCTCACCAAAGTTGTCCCAGTTGCCTTCGGGGTGCTTGGTGTCTTTAAAGAACTTGTCCCACTGGGCCATGGTTTTGGTCAGAGGGGTCACCGAACCGCCTTCGGCACCATCGGTGTGGCAGGCTTTACAGTTTTTCTTGAACAGGTATTTCCCTTTGCGTGAGTTGCCGCCTTCAACGGCCATGACTGTCGAAGCGCAAAAAGCGATCAGCAGCATGATGAGCATCATCTTCTTCATAGTTTTCTACTCCTTTGGTTTGGTGATGACTCTGTAGTACAGGCTGAAAAACCTATTCGGCCGCTTGATATAAAGTATCTTTTATGGTTGTTACGCGGCAAAAAAATACTTAAATAGTGCACCTATCTAAGAGTCGGTTAATCTTAGCATAAAGTTAAGTCGCTTTAAAATTATTTTAATTATTTTTCTCTCTTGTCTGTCCGGAGAATTTCTCTAATACCTCTGCGCACCAGGTATAAAGTGGGTGTCCTCCATCGCTTGTCTTGATCCGCTGGCAGAATTCGGGCAGCCAGGGTTTCAAGAGGTCACTAAAGAAATCAGCCTGTTTGGTCTGCCAGCTTGAGGCGGCAGCTGCGTCATCGCTCTCCTCGGCGGCTTCCTCATTTGCGGCCAGGTAATAGAGGAACTCCAGTTCAGTAGCGAGAAAATCAGCCGGCTCGTCGCTGGAATCGATGTTCAGGCCTTCGTTGCGGTAGCTTTCGGCAACCCGCAGACAGCTTTCGCCCATCAATTTCGCATCTTTTTCCAGGTAGACAGATCCGTATGGGGGGGCCGGGGCACCGCCGAAGCGATTGATAAAGAGTCCTGTGTAGGCGACTTCGAGATCGGTCAGGTCGAGTGGTTGTTGCAGCTCGGCAGGAATTGGCAGGCTGAACAGTTCCGACAGCTCTTCAAGATAGAGCTGCAGATTGTCTAACAGTTCCTGTTCCGGGTAATTGAACAGGGCTGTAAATGCCTGATAGCAGAATTTTTTGTCTGTGCTGTCCACCTGTGCTTGCCTTTCGAGCTAATTGCCTCGATGACCCTATTTGCCTTTGTGAGGGCTAATTAGAAAAAATGGGCTTTGCCACTCTTTGCACGTATTGGTAGCATCACATATAAATAACTGCAAGTCTTTTAATATAATATTTCGAATAAATAACTTAATAGAGTAGTGGGTTTATCAGGAATAAATAGTGGAATTAAAAATATCCCCAAATAACAGTCTGTTGCAGGTTTAATTTAAGTATTCATATTTTGCGCTATCTTGATCTTTTTGCTAATAAATTACCAATGGATGTGGTCGGGATTGACCGTGAAAATGGAGTGGTTAACCTCACTGAAGTGTGTTTATATTAATTAAATAATCACGTTCTGGTGCTGGGAAAAGCGTGGAGGTTGTTTCTTCCCGGGATTCTTCTTTTCAGAAAAGTTTTTTTAGGGAATGCGACTGCTGCCAGAGGAGGGGGGTGTGCTCGGTTCCATTTTTGATAGTTATTCAAAAGGCTTGGCGGTTTCGAAAAAGCCAGGAAGCGCTTTATGGTCTCCAATGAGAAGTTTGTATGTTGCTGATTATAATCATAATTTATTGCAATATGCTCAAAGTGTTCTATAAATAAATAAACACACAGAGCCATACAAATATCGATTTTGTTGCTGTTCAAATTGCCTTATCTGATGTCTTGAGATCAAAATCCACCGCTTTTCCGGGCTGATTGATTCTATCTGTCGCCCGAGTGGTGTTGTTTTGCTGAAAATGTTGATTCCGTCCCATTTCAAAGAGGAGGAACGCATGGAGCTTAGCAGACGAGGATTTCTCAAGCTCTCCGGTGGAACGATCGGTGTCTCGATCGTCGGTGTCGGGCTGAAACCAGCCCAGGCTTACGCCGCACCGCTGGCCATCCAGTACGCCAAGGAGACCACCACAATTTGCCCCTATTGCGCCGTTGGTTGTGGCCTGATCGTCCACACCCGCGAGGGCGAAGTCATCAATACCGAGGGCGATCCGGATCATCCGATCAACCGCGGGACCCTCTGTAGCAAGGGGGCGGCCCTTTACCAGTTGCATCACAACGAAAGCCGCATCACCGAGCCGCTCTACCGGGCCAAAGGGTCCAAGGAGTGGAAGACGGTTTCCTGGGACTGGTCGCTCGACCAGATTGCCCAGAAGATCAAGGCGACCCGCGACGCCACCTTTATGGAAAGGAACGCCAGGGGACAGGTCGTCAACCGCACCGACGCTATCGCCTCGGTCGGTAGCGCGGCCCTCGATAACGAGGAATGCTACCTCTTTCAGAAACTGCTGCGCAGCTGGGGACTTGTCTATATAGAACACCAGGCTCGAATATGACACTCCGCCACGGTTGCCAGTTTGGCGACCACATTCGGCCGCGGTGCCATGACCAATCACTGGATCGATATTCGCAATTCGGACGTCATTCTGGTGATGGGCTCCAATGCCGCAGAAAATCATCCGATTTCCTTTAAATTTGTTCTCGAAGCCAAGGATAAAGGCGCCAAGCTGCTCAGCGTCGATCCGCGCTTCACCCGCACCAGTGCCAAGGCGGATGTTTACGCGCCGTTGCGGTCCGGTACCGATATCGCCTTTTTAGGCGGGATGATCAAATACATCATCGACAATAAGCTGCACCACGACGAGTACCTGCGGCTGCACACCAATGCACCCTTCCTGGTCAACCCCGATTTTCAGATGCCGGGCGATTTGGATGGCCTGTTCTCCGGTTACAACGCCGACAAGCGCAGCTACGACAAGAGTACTTGGTCGTTCCAGCGCGATGGCAACGGCGTTCCGCTGAGCGATCCGAGTATGCAGGATCCCAACTGCGTGCTGCAGCTGCTCGGCAAGCACTTCTCCCGCTACACTCCCGAAGTCGTTTCCGATATCACCGGCACCCCGCAAGAGAAGCTGGGCGAGATTTACCAGGCCTATGCTTCGACCGGGGTCGCCGGCAAAGCGGCGACCATCATGTACGCCATGGGCTGGACTCAGCACACCGTCGGCACGCAGAATATCCGCACCATGGCGATTATCCAGCTACTGCTCGGTAATATCGGCATCGCTGGTGGCGGTGTTAATGCACTCCGTGGCGAATCGAACGTGCAGGGATCTACCGACCACTGCTTGTTGTTCCACATCCTGCCCGGCTACCTGCCGACGCCCAAAGCCGACTGGCCCGATCTGGCGACCTATATCGAAAAGAGCACACCGAAAACCAACGATCCGGACAGTGCCAACTGGTGGAGTAATCGGAGCAAGTACATCACGTCGCTCCTGCGCGCTCATTTCGATACCGGTCTGACCGCAGAAGATGATTTCGGCTACAACCTGTTGCCGAAGTTGGACGCTGGTCAGAACGCCAGCTGGTTGATGCTCTTCGACCGGATGTTTAAGGGCGACATCAAGGGCTTCTTCGCCTGGGGACAGAATCCGTCCTGCTCCGGCAGCAACGCCGGCAAGGTGCGCAAGGCGCTGGCCAGGCTCGACTGGATGGTTGCCGTCAACCTGTTCGACAATGAAACCGCCTCTTTCTGGAAGGGCCCCGGAATGGACCCGAGTCAGATCGACACCGAGGTCTTCTTCCTGCCGATCGCCGCCTCCCTCGAAAAAGAGGGCAGCGTCACCAACTCCGGCCGCTGGGCCCAGTGGCGCTACCAGGCAGTTAAGCCGCTCGGTAACAGCCGGCATGACTCGGAGGTGATGAACGAGCTCTATTTCCGGGTGGCCGAGCTCTACCGCAAAGAGGGCGGCGCCTTCCCCGAGGCGATTACCAAGCTGAGCTGGGACTATGGCTTCAAGGGGGTCGATGGCAAAATACACCACGTCGATATTCATGCCGTGGCCAAAGAGATCAACGGCTACTTCCTCGAAGATAAAGAGATCAAAGGGAAGCTCTACAAAAAAGGAGACCTGGTGCCCTCCTTTGCCTTCCTGCAGAACGACGGCTCAACCAACTCGGGCAACTGGCTCTACTGTCAGAGCTACAATGCGAATGGCAACAATATGGCCCGCCGCAGCCAGGACGACCCGAGCGGTATCGGTCTTTACCCGCAATGGTCTTGGTGCTGGCCGGTCAACCGGCGGATCATCTATAACCGCGCCTCGGTCGATGCCAACGGACAGCCATGGGACAAACGACATCCGGTGATCTGGTGGACCGGAAGCGGCTGGAAAGGGGATGTTCCCGACGGAGGCTGGAAGCCACTCAGCCAGGCCGGAACCAAGAAATCGTTCATCATGCTCCCCGACGGTGTCGCTTCGATTTTTGGTGCCAAGATGCAAGAGGGGCCGTTTCCCGAGCATTATGAGCCGCTCGAGTGCCCGATCGAAAAGAATCCGCTTTCCGGAACCAAAAACAACCCGGTGATCAAGATGTTCCATGATGGCAAAGATGGCCTGGACGAGGATGTTTTCTATTCCTGCGACATGCGCTATCCCTATGTCGCTACCACTTACCGGGTCACCGAACACTGGCAGACCGGGGTCATGACCCGCAATATCCCCTGGCTTCTGGAGATGCAGCCGAGCATGTTCGTCGAGCTGAATCCCGAGTTGGCCAAGGAAAAGGGGATCGAAAGTGGCGACCGACTGGGTGAAGGTGAGCTCAGGCCGCGGCGAGGTCGAAGCGGTGGCCATCGTCACCAAGCGCTTCCGCCCCTTCAAGGTCCAGGGCACCACCATCCATCAGGTCGGTCTGCCCTGGTGTTATGGCTGGAATACACCGAACGTCGGTGACAGCGCCAACCTGCTGACGCCGACCATCGGCGATGCCAACACCATGATTCCAGAAACCAAGGCCTTCCAGGTCAACATCGAGAAAAGGGGGTGACAAGCGATGGCACGGAAAGCATTCATGATCGATACCAGTCGCTGCACCGCCTGCCGAAGTTGCCAGGTGGCCTGCAAACAGTGGAATAAACTGCCCGCCGAAGCCGAGGTGAACCGGGGAACCTACGAGAACCCGCCGCAGTTGACGCCATACCTCTACAACAAGATTGAGTTCGTTGAAACCGAAGCGGACGGTGAATTCAAGTGGTTGTTCCTTAACAAACGCTGCATGCATTGCGGCGAAGCCGGGTGCATCAAGGTCTGCCCCTCGGTCGGTGCCCTCTACCGGACCGAGGAAGGCCTGGTCGGCTTCGATCAGGACAAATGTATCAGCTGCAATTACTGCCTGAGCGGCTGCCCCTTCGATGTCCCACGTTACGACGCCAACAATAAAGTCACCAAGTGCCACGGCTGTTTCGACCGGGTTGCCAACGGGCTGCAGCCGGCCTGTGTCAAGGCCTGTCCGACCGGCACTCTCATGTTCGGCGATCGGGATAAATTGATCGCCGACAGCAAGGCGGCCGGGCGCAAGATTTATGGCGAAACAGCCCTCGCCGGGCTGAACAGTATGTACCTGCTCGATAATCAGCCGCAGGACTATAACCTGGCCGAAAACCCGACCATTCCGACCTCGATCTTTCTCTGGAAAGATGTCATCAAGCCGCTCGGTATCCTGGGTTTCTGGGGTGCCGTCGGTGCGACCCTGCTGCATTACGTGACCATCGGTCCCGAGCAGTTGGAAGAAGAGGAATATCAGGATGAGGGAGGTGAATCATCATGACCCAATACATCCATCGGTTTAATGCCCTGCAACGGGTTCTACATTGGACCGTCGCCGGCTCCTTCTTTATTCTGCTCTTCTCCGGACTCGGTCTGTTCGCCCATGCCTTCTTCAACTATTTTGATTTCTTCGGTGGCCCGGAACGGGGCATCCTGTTTCACAAGTGGGCCGGGGTCATCTTTCTCGTTTCCTCGGTGCTGCTTTTCCTCGGCAATATCCGCGAGGTCTGCCGCTTTGACAGCGACGATGGCAAATGGTTCGCCGCCCTCGGCGGATATTTTTCCCGTAAGAAACCACATCTTCCGCAAGGCAAGTACAATGCCGGGCAAAAACTCTTTGGCATATTTTCCTTCCTCGCCACCCTGGCCATGGGTTTTACCGGCTTGGTGATCTGGAACCCGATCGCTTTCGAGCGCGGATTGACCCAGTTTTCTTTCATGCTGCATGGCCTGTTTTTCATCCTCTTTATGATGGCGGTCATTGTCCATATCTACCTTGGTTCCATCGGTAATCCCGGGACTGTCGAAGGGATGTTGTGGGGACGGGTAAAGGTCCTCTGGGCAAAAAAACATGCCATCAAGTGGTACAAGGAAGTTGTTGGCGGAGATTAGCAGAACCCTTCGCAGCCGGCCTCTCCTGCTGCCGGCTGCGGAGTCAACCCTGGCTAATGACTCTGGAGGGCACATGCGGCTGCTGCTGATAGCTCTGCTGTTTTGTTTGCTGGCGACACCTGTTGCAGCAACGGAAAAACCGCTGGTCGAGGTTCCGCTCGGCGATGCGCCGAGCCGGGGTCCGAGCAATGCACCGGTCACCATGGTCGAATTTATCGACTTTCAATGACCTTACTGTCAGGCGGTCGGTCCGATCGTCGAACAGGTTCTCGAAGAGTATGGCGATAAAATCCGCCTGGTGATCAAGCACTATCCCTACCGCTACCGGGATTATTCCTACCTGGCGGCCCAGGCCGCTGAGGCTGCCCGGGTGCAGGGGAAGTTCTGGCCTTATTTCGACCTGATGATGAAGGAAAAAAAGCTGACTAGAGATGATCTGCTCGGCTATGCGCAGGCGTTAAATCTTGATCTGACCCGTTTTACCCGTGAACTTGACAATGAACAGCATCGCCCGCGGGTTGAAAAGGATGTCCAGCTGGCCCGCGAGCTTGATCTCTACCAGACGCCAAGTTTTGTTATCAACGGTCGCTTACTGGTCGGTGAGCGGCCGATTGAAAAATTCCGCCAGCTGATCGATCAGGCGTTGGCAGAACAGGGCGCGGTGGCAAAATGAACCGTCTTTTCGGTGTATTTTTGCTGTTATTCCTGCTCGGTGGTACGGTCCCCCTGGTCAGCGCCGATCAATGGCCAGAGCTGCCGCCGTTGCCGCTTCTGGATCAGCCCGACCCGGGCAAGGTTGAGTTGGGCAAGGCGCTGTTTTTTGATCGCCGCCTTTCCGGGGATGGGACGGTCAGCTGTGCCGTCTGCCATATTCCGGACGAGGCGTTCGCCGATGGGCAGAAGATTTCCGCCGCCTACCCGACCAACAAACATTGGCGGCACACGCCCAGCTTGCTCAACATCGCCTATCTGGAGGTCTTTTTCTGGGATGGCCGCAGCCGCAGCCTCGAAGCTCAGGCCCTGGGGCCGATCCACTCCTCGTTCGAGATGAATCTCAACCCGCAATTCCTCGTCGCTAAACTGCGAGAGATTCCGGAATATCAGCAGCTATTTGAAAAGGCCTGGGGCGCTGGCGTCAGTCTCGACCGGATTGTCGGTTCCCTGGCGGCCTTCCAGCAGACTCTGCGGGTGGTCGATTCACCCTTCGACCGGTTTCTTGCTGGAGAACGGCAGGCGCTGTCGGAGCAGGCTTTGCAGGGCGCAGAGATCTTCTTTGGCGAAAAGGGCGGCTGCGGTCAGTGCCACAGTGGCTCCCTGTTGACCGATCAACAGTATCATAACCTAGGTATCGTTGAGCCGCCGCAGCTGGTCAACGATCCGCAGCATCGGACCACGCGAAATTTTTTTCTCGGTGAGATGGGGCTGCCGCCGATGGACCGGGATCCCGGCTATTATGCCATCAGCCGTCGGCAGAAAGATCTGGGCGCTTTTCGCACGCCACCATTGCGGCAGGTTGAGGAGACCGCCCCCTACATGCATAACGGCAGTCTCGGCACTCTGGCCGAGGTGATCGAATTTTTTAACCGCGGCGGTGGCAGCGATCCGAACAGAAGTAAATTGCTCAGGCCACTCGGTTTGACCGACGCAGAAAAACAGGCACTGGAAGCTTTTCTGCAAAGTTTAACCGGAACCTATTCCCAGGTGCGGGCTCCCCGGCCGCCGGGATTCTGATCGACAGGAGTCAAGGATGAATTTTCTTGAGAATAAACTGCAGCGCCTAGAGGCTTTGCGTAAGTTGCGCCCTCAATATACGGAGATTTACGATTTTTACAGCGGTTTGTGCACCTTTTTGCAGGCCAACCAGCAACAGTGGCTCAGTTGCGAACCCGATCTGGAGAACTGGGAAGCACGTCTTCGGGCCGGATTTCCGCTGTTGACTGTTGAAGCGTTGCAGATCGACCTGCCAACGGCCAGTCGCTTTGTGAGCGCACTTATCGTAAGTTTTATCGAGCATGGCCAGGAAGGAGCCGCGGAACTCGAAAAGCTCGCTGCCGGCCTGGATGCCGGACGGGTCGCCCTTGACTCATTGCTGATCGCCTGTCTGGAGAAGGACCGTGCTCCGCTTGAAGCGGCGGCTGGCGAGTTGGCGATCCCTCCGGCACTGCTCGAATATGTCTGCTCGACCGCCCTCGCCTTCGGTCTGCAGCAGTGGCGGGAAAATAACCTTCAGCCGCAGTTCGACGGTTGGCAGGAAGGCTACTGTCCAATCTGTGGCGCAGCCCCGGCGATGGGCGAACTGGCGGGTGAAGAGGGGATGAAACAACTGCACTGTTCGATCTGCGCCACCGGCTGGAGCCTGAGCCGGATGAAATGCAGCTACTGCGGAAATGACGAAAGTAACAGTCTGGAATATTTCACTGCCGAAGGGGACGTCGGCTACCGGGTCGATATCTGCCGCAAATGTTCCTGTTATCTCAAGGTGGTCGACAGCCGCGAGCTGGGCGAAGGGTTGCCGATGGATGTCGAGGATCTGAACACCATGCACCTCGATTTGCTGGCACAAAAAGAGGGCTTTGCCAAAGGCAAGCGGACCCTCAAAGACTGAACAGGGTGAGGCGATGGCTGAAACAACCCAGAGTGTTTACCAGCTGAAAAACGGACGACTGCAACCGGTGCAGCGCAATGTGGTCGAAGAATATCCGCTGCGGCTGCGGATCAATGGTCGTGAGCTGGCGACTCTGGTCTGTTCACCGCACCAGCTGAACTTCCTGCTCGCCGGATTTTGCCGCCTGCAGGGTTTTGCCGCAACTCTCGACGCTATCCAGACCCTGGGAGTCTGCGCCGATTTCGGGCTGGCCGAAGTGCGCTTAAAAGACGATCTGCCGGAACGATTGCAGCCGACTTTGACCTCCGGTTGTGGTACCGGCATCGTCTTCAACCTGCCAGAGCAGGTGCTTGCCACGTCGCGTCGCCGAAAACGCCGCTATTCCAGTGCCAGTCTGTTGCTGTTGATGCGGCAGCTTGTCAAACAGGCGCAGCAGTACCGCAGCCATGGCGGTATTCATTCGGCTGCGGTTGGTGACGAAGAGGGGTTGCTGCTGTTCGCAGAAGATATCGGTCGCCACAATACCCTCGACCGGATTGCTGGTGAAGCCTGGTTCCGGGGAATGGAGCTGCAGGACAAGATGCTGGTCACCTCGGGGCGGGTGTCGACCGAAATGGTCGCCAAGGCGGCGCGCCTCGGCATCGGCCTGATCGCCTCGCGCACCTCTCCGACCGATCAGGCGATCACTCTCTGCGAGCAGACCGGCATCACCCTGATCGGGTATCTGCGCGGCGAATCGCTGGAAATTTACAGTCATCCTCAGCAACTGCGGATTTCCACGGTTCTGGAGCGGATTTCCGGCGTTAGCGGGGTGATTCTTGCTGGCGGGGAAAGTCGGCGCATGGGCAGCGACAAGTCACTGCTGCCGATTCATGGCGCGCGCTTTATCGATCATGTCTACGCCCGGCTGGCGGCGCTGTTCGATGAGGTGATCATCGTCACCAATTCTCCCGAGCTGTACAAGGAAATCGACTGCCGCAAGGTTCCCGATATCTACTCCGCGCAGGGCGCGCTGGCCGGGATTCATTCAGGGCTGAAACATGCCCGCAACCCGGCAGTCTTTGTCGCCGGTTGCGACATGCCCTTCGTCTCGCCGCAACTGATCAGGAGCATCTGCGAACAAGCCGAGCTGGCCGACCTGATCTTGCCGGTCAGCAGCAGTGGCCATGAGCCGCTCCACGCCCTGTATCACAAATCCTGCCTGCCGGCGATGGAGCAGGTGCTCGACGCTGGTCGCAAAAGGATCCTCAGCTTCTTTGATCAGGTTCGGGTGGCGGAGATTCCGGCCCGCGAGTTACGGCAGATCGATCCGCAGGAGCGCAGCTTCCGCAATATCAATACTCCGGAAGAATATTTTCAGCTGCGCGGCAAGCAGCCCGCAGAGAGCTTAGCGACCGAACCCTCGCAGCAGCACCAGGCCTAACTCTTAATAATTCAGAGCGGTAGGCTGACGATGAAGCTGGCGCCAGAGGTCCGGGCGGCAGCCAGTTCGAGGCTTCCGCCGTGCGCCTGGATAATGCCGTATGACACCGAGAGCCCCAGACCGGTCCCTCGTTGTTTGGTGGTAAAGAAGGGGTTGAAGATCTTCTCCCGCACGCTGTCCGCAATTCCCGGTCCATCATCGCTGATGGTGATCCGCACCGAGTCCTGGTCGGTTTCCGTTGCCAGGGTCAAGCGACCGCAGCCTTCCATCGCCTGCAGGGCGTTGATAATTATGTTGGTAAACACCTGCCTGAGTCGTTCCTGGTCACCGGGAACCGTAGGCAATGGCGCAAAATTCTTGCTCAGCTGTACCTTGTTGAGCGGCTGCTGATGACTGATCTGACTGAGGATATCGGTCAGCAGCGGGTTGATATCGACCTGTTCCTGGAATAGATCCTGGCGTCCGGCAAAGGTCAACAGGTTCTGGGTGATCAGTGACACCCGTTCGACCTGTTTCATGATTTCCCGGGTTTCTTCCTGTTCGGCAGCATCTTCGGCGAGGCTCATCTGCAGAATTTCGACATTGCCGCGAATGATCGCCGCCGGGTTATTAATCTCGTGGGCGACACCTGCAGCCAGCGAACCGATCGCCGCCAGCTTTTCGCTGCGCAGCAGCTGCTCCTGGGTTTTGATCAGCTGCAGGCTTTTCTCTTCCAGCTGGGCGGTCCGCTCGGTAACCTTCTTCTCCAATTGTCGATTCAGGCTCTGCAGTTCCTCGTCGCTCTGTTTCAGGGCGCTGGTCATATCGGCGAAGGCTTCGGTCAGGTGACCGATCTCATCCTGCCCGGCAACCGGTAGCGCGATCTCCCGCTCGCCGCCGGCAATCTTTTCCGCCGAACTGGCCAGCTCCAGAACCGGACGGGAGAGCCGCCGGGCGAGAAATCCCGCGAGCAAGCCGCCGAGCAGGCAACCGAGTATCAGCAGGCCGAACAGAATCATGAACGAGCGCTGCTTCAAGGCACTGAACGGTTTTTCCAGCATACCGACATAGAGCGCGCCGATTGCCCGGCCCTGGTCATCTAAAATCGGTTCGTAAGCGGTCAGGTACCATTCATCAACGACCTGCGCCCTTGCCAGCCAGGACTCGCCCCGCTGCAGAACCGCTTCGGCAACCTCCTGGGAGACCTGCGTGCCGAGGGCACGGGTGCCATTTTTTAAGCGGATGGTGGTGGCGACCCGCAATTTACCAAGAAAGATGGTGGCACTGCCGACATCGGTCCCCTCAAAGCTTTCCTGGCTGTAGACCAGCTCGCTGATCCGATCGATCAGCGCCAGGTTGTTGTTCAGCAGAATGCCGCCATACAGAACGCCGACCGGCTGGCCGGTCGCCCCGATCACCGGGGTGGCGGCAATCAGGGCCATCCCTCTGCGTTCCAGCGGAACCGTCGGTTGCTGTGGACCGTAGATTCTGGCCCGTTCGACCAGCTCGGCGCTTTCCTGGCCCAACTCGGTCTCGCTCAGCAGCAGAATCCCGCTGTAATGTCCCTGCTGCAGGGCGGTTCGGACAAATGCCAGCCTGGATTTTGGGCCGGGATCGGTGTCCTGCAAGGGTTTTCCGTCGAGGTCGGCCAGGTTGAGGATATCGAGCTGCTCACGCTCTTTGAGGTCATGGAGAAACAGGGAGAGTTGCTGCTGGCCTTCGCCCTCCAGGGCCGTTGGGAGGGCCGCCGAGCGGGCGGTGAGGCGGACCAGTTCACGCACCCGCTGCTGTTCCTGGTTGAGCAGGATGCGGGCAGCATTCAGATCGTTACGGATCTGTTTCTGGGTCTGGTTGACGATCGAGGCGTTGATCAGGTAGGTCGCCGCCAGCGCGACCAGCAGCAGGATCACCACCAGTGGGATCACCGCTGCCAGGGTCAGTTTGCCGCGAATCGAGCGGAAGCTGGAGTGAAACGGGCTGGTCATCAGTCGAGCAACTCAGATTGATTGAGATCGAACTCTTTGATCTTGCGATCGATGGTTTTGCGGGTGACGCCGAGCAACTGTGCGGCGCGACTTTTGTTCCACCTGGTTTCGCGCAAGGCCCGGATCACCTGCAACCGCTCGGTATCACGCAGGTTGAGCGGCATAGTCGATTCTTCCAGGCTCCGTGTGTGGTCCTGTTTGAACGGCAGCATATCCGCAGTGATCATCCCTTCCCGGGCCAGGATGCTGCAGCGCTCCATGACATTTTCCAGCTCCCGGACATTGCCGGGCCAGTGATAGCTCTTCAGCACTGCCAGGGCCTCCGCTTCGATTCCCTTTACCTGTCGCCGGCTTTTACTGGCGATCTTCTGCAGAAAATGTTCGGCCAGCGGTTCGATATCTTCGCAACGCTCACGCAGCGGCGGCAGCTCGATACTGATGACATTGAGACGATAGAAGAGGTCTTCGCGGAAGCGGCCAGCGGTCACCTCTTCCTGCAGGTTCTTGTTGGTGGCGGCTACGAAGCGAACGTCGACCCGTTTCGTCTTGGTCGAGCCGACCGGGATGAACTCCCCTTCCTGCAGCACGCGCAGCAGCTTGGCCTGCAGGGACGGGCTCAGCTCGCCAACCTCATCGAGGAACAGGGTTCCCTGGTCGGTCTCTTCCAGCAGGCCTTTCTGGGCCTGAATCGCCCCGGTGAAGGCGCCCTTGACGTGGCCGAACAGCTGGCTTTCCAGCAGGGTCTCCGAGAGCGCCGCGCAGTTGATCGCCAGAAACCGGTTGTCCTTGCGTGGGCTGCCGTAGTGGATCGCGGCGGCGACCAGTTCCTTGCCGGTGCCGCTTTCGCCCAGCACCAGGATGCTGGAATCGCTGTCGGCCACCGCCAGGGCCAGCTCATAGGCTTGCCGAAAACGATCACTGTGGAAAATTGGAGTTGCGGGGACCTTCTGCGCCTGAAGCTCTTTTTTCAGCGCGCTGTTCTCTTCGCGCAGCCGCTGCTGATCAAGGGCGTGCTTGACCTGGGCGAACAGTTTTTCCTGGGGGAAGGGTTTCGTCAGGTAATCGTAGGCGCCGAACTTCATCGCTTCGACCGCCGATTCGATGGTGCCATGGCCGGTCATCATGATCACCGGCAGCTGCGGTTGCAGCTCTTTTAGCTGCTTGAGCACTTCGATGCCGTCCATCTCCGGCATCTTGACATCGAGCAGCAACAGATCGGGGGCGGTGTCGATTTCCTTGAGGCTTTTCAGCAGCAGCAGGGGGCTGGCGAAGCTTTCGGTCTGATAGCCCCAGTTCTGCAGCATCTTGCCAAGGTAACGGCGCATCCCCTCTTCGTCATCACAGATAAGTATTTTCAGCGTCATTGATCGATCGCACCCGCAAAAGGTTGATAGCTCTATTCTAGCCAACATTAAAGCCGTTGGCATAAGCGTCATGGTACACGCAAGTTTCAGCCCATGGGAAGCAACTTCAAGGTTTTTGCCGTTAAGCGATTGAAAAAGCTCTGACAAGCTCAATGATGGCAGAGCGAATTGGCTCGCGTGTGGGACAAAATGTCGGGTCGTTGCGACCCACCCCCGGGACAGGATGACCCACTGTTGGCGTGGGAAAATGCCCAGCATCCGGTGTTGTTTTAAAGAGTAGAAACGAGTTTTATCAAAATTTTCGACTAATTAGAAAATATCGTAAACGAATTGGTACGACCCTTGCGCATGGAGCGGGCAGCTTTCTGTTATCTGATGGCTCAACAAAATATACGCAAGGAGAGAAATGAATGGCAATTTCAAGACGTAACTTTCTCAAAGGTAGCGGCCTGGCGGCTGGTTCTGTCGCCCTGACCGGCAAACCTTCCCAGGCGAGTGTCGATTCCCCGACACTGCGCACCAAGGGGCTGCAGACCAGCACCACCGTCTGCCCTTACTGCGCGGTCGGCTGCGGCATGATCGTCCACACCAAGGATGGCAAGGTCGTCAACATCGAAGGTGACCCGGAGCATCCGATCAACCAGGGCGCGCTCTGCTCCAAAGGTAGCGCACTGTTTCAGGTCGCCAACAACGAGCGTCGCTTGACCAAGGTCCAGTACCGCGCACCGAAGAGCGACAAGTGGGAAGAAAAATCCTGGGACTGGGCGATGGAGCGGATCGCCAAGAACATGAAGGAAACCCGCGATCGCAACTTCGTTAAGCAGGAAAAGATCAACGGCGAGATGTACACCGTCAACCGCAATGACGGTATGGCGATGATCGGTGCCGCAGCGCTGGATAACGAAGAGTGCTACCTGCTCGGCAAGTTCGCCCGTGCCATGGGCGTCGGTTATTTAGAACACCAGGCGCGAATATGACACTCCGCAACGGTTGCCGGTCTGGCAGCCTCATTCGGTCGCGGAGCAATGACCAACCACTGGATCGACATCAAGCACGCAGATGTCATCATGTGTATCGGGTCCAATCCGGCTGAGAACCACCCGATTTCATTTAAATACGTTGAAGAGGCGATGGATAACGGCGCCAAGCTGATTTCTGTCGACCCGCGTTACACCCGGACCTCGTCCAAGGCGGATACCTACGCCCAGCTACGCCCCGGAACCGATATCGCCTTTATCGGCGGCATGATCAATTACATCCTGAATAACGATCTGATTCACAAAGACTACGTTGTCAACTACACCAATGCGGCCTTCTTGGTCAGCGAAGATTACACGTTTGATGATGGCCTGTTTTCCGGCTACGAATCCGATGACTTCAAATACAGCAAAGACTCCTGGGCTTACCAGACCGACAAGGATGGTATTCAGTTGCGCGACGATAACCTGCAGCACCCTCGCAGTGTCTACCAGTTGCTGAAAAAGCACTACTCCCGCTACACCCCGGAGAAGGTTTGCGAAATTACCGGTACTGCTATCCAGGACTACATGGAAGTTATCCGCACTTTCGCCAGCACCGGCAAGGCGGGCAAAGTTGCGACCATCATGTATGCCATGGGGACCACCCAGCACACCCACGGAACCCAGAATGTACGTTCCTATGCGATGATGCAGCTGCTCCTCGGTAACATCGGCCTGGCCGGTGGCGGCATCAACGCTCTGCGTGGCGAGTCGAATGTTCAGGGCTCGACCGATTACGCGATCCTCTACCATATTCTGCCTGGCTACCTGAAGGTTCCGACTTACGACAATAAGAGCCTGGCCGAATACAACAATAAGTGGACTCCGAAAACCACTGACAAGCAAAGCGCCAACTGGTGGAGCAACACGCCGAAGTACATGGCAAGTTTGCTCAAGGCCTACTGGGGTGATGCCGCGACCGAAAAGAATGACTTCCGCTACGACTACCTGCCGAAGCGCAGTGGTAACTACTCTTTCATCAATTTGATGGAGCGGTTGCAGGGTGGCGGTTTTGAAGGCTTGGTCTGCATGGGTACCAACCCGATCGTCGGTGGTCCTGATGCCGGCGCCATCGCCAACGGCCTCGACAGCCTCAAATGGATGGTCGCTGCTGATCTTTGGGAAACAGAAACTTCGGTTTTCTGGCGTCGTCCTGGCGTTGATCCCAAAACCATTGATACGGAAGTTTTCCTCCTGCCGGCCGCCTCGTCGGTGGAAAAAGAAGGCTCCATCTCCAACTCCGGCCGCTGGGCTCAGTGGCGCTACAAGGCAGTCAATCCGCCGGGACACGCAGAAAGTGATGCTTTCATCGTCGATCAGTGGGTCAAAAATCTGAAAAAATTGTACGCCAAAGACGGAACCTTCCCTGGCCCGATCACTGAATTGGCCTGGAATTACGGTAACGGTCACGAGCCGGATATCGACATGGTCGCTCGTGAGTGCAACGGTCAATTTACCCGTGATATCACCATCAAAGGCAAGCTGTACAAAAAAGGTCAGCAGGTCCCAAGCTTTGCCTTCCTGCAGGCCGATGGTTCAACCACCAGCGGCAACTGGCTCTACTGCAACTCCTACACGGAGAAGGGCAATATGATGCAGCGCCGCGGTCTGGAAGACCCAACTGGCATGGGTTTTTACCACAACTGGTCCTGGTGCTGGCCGGTCAACCGTCGGGTGCTTTACAACCGCGCTTCTGTCGACCTTGAGGGCAAGCCGTGGGATCCGAAAAGGCCAATCATCAGCTGGAACAAGCTGACCCGCAAGTGGGAAGGCGATGTGCCGGACGGTGGTTGGGTACCGATGAGTGAAGACGGGACCAAGTCGCCATTTATTATGATCGCTGAAGGTTACGGCCGTTTGTTTGCAGCCGGTATGGCTGATGGGCCTTTCCCAGAGCATTACGAGCCGATGGAAAGTCCGGTTCGCAACTTGATGACCTCCCAGCAGAGTAATCCTGCGGTGGCAACACCCGGGAAGATCGACAATACCGGTAAGTACCCGTACGTCGGCACGACCTATCGTGTCTCCGAGCACTGGCAAGCGGGTGCAATGACCCGGAATCTGCCGTGGCTGGTCGAGCTGGTTCCCGACATGTTTGTCGAGATCAGTGAAGAGTTGGCCGAGTGGAAGAGCCTTAAGAACGGTGACATGGTCACAGTTTCCTCCCCGCGTGGCAAGATCGAAGCCCGTGCGTTGGTCACCTCGCGGATCAAGCCGCTGCGTGTTCAAGGCAAGATGATCGAGCAGGTCGGTCTGCCGTGGCACTTCGGCTTTAATGGTTTGGCGACTGGCGGAAGCGCCAACATGTTGACCACGGCTACCGGCGACGCCAACACCACCATCCCGGAATATAAAGCGTTCCTCTGTAATATCGAGAAAGGAGGTCTGAAAGCATGAGCAATTTAAATAACAAAAAACAAAATGCCTTCCTGATCGATATGACCAAGTGCACCGGCTGCCGCGGCTGTCAGGTCGCCTGCAAGCAGTGGAACCAGCTGGAAGCGGAAGAGACCGAATTCTTCAGCGGCGAGGGTTATCAGAACCCGCCAGCGATGTCGGAGTACACCTTTACCCGCATCAAGTTCCGTGACTATCAGAAGAATGGCCAGAACGAGTTCGCCTTCTACAAAGAGATGTGCATGCACTGCGACGATCCGGCGTGTGCTTCGGTCTGTCCGGTCGGCGCTTTTGAGAAGACGGCTGAAGGTCCGGTCATCTACAAGGCCGATCGCTGTATCGGCTGCCGTTTCTGCATGGTTGCCTGTCCCTTCGGTGTTCCGAAGTACGAATGGAGCAAAGGCTTACCGTTGGTCAAAAAGTGCACCGGTTGTTACAGCCGGATCAAAGAAGGGATGCAGCCGGCTTGTGCGACTGCCTGCCCGACCGCGATCACTTACGGGCCTCGCGAGGAACTGATCAAAATCGCCGAGGAGCGCATGGCGAAAAACCCGGGCAAGTACGTCAACAAGCTGTACGGTAAAGAAGAAGCGGGCGGCACCACGGTTATGTACCTGACCAGCCTGCCTTTCAACGAGCTCGGCTTCAAGCCGGTCACCCTGCGTCCGCTACCGGAGTACACCTGGCAGGCACTGCGCTTTGTCCCGGCGGCTTTCCTCACCGTTGGTGGCAGCCTCTCGGCGCTTTCCTGGATTAACCACCGCCGCGATCGTTTGAAGAACGAAAATGAAGCCGCTGAGCAGGTCGAGACTCCTGCAGAAGAGAAGGAGGACTAACGATGACTGCTGTACGCGCTGTTGCGAAAGAGATCAAAGGCTACCACGGCTTTATTAAATTTATGATTTTCCTGGTGGCTTTGGCCGCCGTTGCCTCCCTCGCCCGTTTTGTTTTCGGCCTGGGAGCAACCACCAACATGGATGATACCTATCCCTGGGGATTGTGGATTTCTTTTGATGTTGTCACTGCGGTGCCGCTGGCGGCCGGGGCTTTCACCCTTGGCGCTATCGTCCACTGCTTCAATATCAAGAAGCTTGAGCCGCTGGTGCGCCCGGCGATTGTCACCGGTTTCCTCGGTTACTCGTTGGTCTGTGTCGGCCTGGTGCTCGACCTTGGCCAGCCGCACAAAGGCTGGCACGTTCTGCGCTACTGGAACCTGCATTCACCAATGTTCGAGGTTGCCATGTGTGTCATGGCCTACACCACGGTGCTGTTCCTCGAGTTTTGTGCGCCGGTAGCGGAGCGGTTCGGTTGGCACATTCCGTTGCGGGTGCTGCGTTGGCTGGAGATGCCGCTGGTGATTCTGGCCGCCGCTATTTCGACCCTGCATCAGTCATCCCTCGGCACCTTCTTCTTGATCGCCGTCGATAAGCTGCACAGCCTCTGGTATAACCCGCTGCTGCCGCTGCTGTTCTGGGTCAGCGCCATCTGCTGCGGGATGTGCATTATCATTGTCGAGGCGACCGCCTGCCACAAGTGGATGGGCCAGCCGAACGAGGGCGTGCTGCTGCGCACCCTGGCAAAGATTCTGCCCTACACCCTCGGCTTTTACATCTTCCTGCGTATCTACACCCTGATGGCGCTGTCGGAAGGGCCGTTTTTCGACACCCCGGTGCTGACCCTGCTGTTCGTGTTGGAGATGGGCTTCGGTTTTATCCTGCCGTTTCTCATGTTCACCAGCACCTCGGTCCGCAACGACGACCGCCGCCGGGTGATCGCCGCCCTGCTGGTGATCTTCGGTTTGGTCCTCAACCGCTTCAACGTCTCGATGTTCGGCATGATGGATCCGAACCACCTCTACTATCCGTCTCTGATCGAGTCGCTGGTGACCATCGGCATCATCGCCGGGCACATCCTGTTCTTCGTGCTGATCGCCAAGTATTTCCCGATCTTCGAGCATCACCCGGAAACGGTCGATTATTCGTTGCCCGATTCCTTCCACAAGATCGATGATGCGGGCTCGAAAGAGGAAAAAGAGGCGCTGCCGAAAGGCAAGCCGGTTTCCGATATCGGTTAACACAACGCTGCCGCCGGCGTCCAGGAGAGGTCGGCGGCAGTAAAATGAATTGAACCGGACCGGCAGAGGGGTTACCCTAAAGGTCCGCTTGAAATGATGGATGAGTGCTATGCATAAGTCATCAACCCATAAAGTTGTTCGCGTCGTCCAGGGGCGCAGCGAACAGATCGAACGCCAGGTGGTGCAGGAGTACCCGCTGCGCCTAAAGGTCAACGGTCGCGAGCTGGCAACCCTGGTCTGTTCGCCGCACAAGCTCAACTTCCTGCTGGCCGGCTTCTTCCGCCTGCAGGGCTTTGTTAATTCTCTTGACGACATCCAGACCTTGGGGGTCTGCAGCGACTTCGGCCTGGCCGAGGTGCGGCTGCGCGGCGAGCTGCCGCAGCGTTTGCAGCCGACCCTGACCTCCGGCTGTGGCACCGGCATCGCCTACAACCTGCCGGATTCACTGATCGCCGATTCCCGGCAACGGCACCGCAGCTACCGCAGTGAAGGGCTCTGCCGGCTGATGAAAGACCTCAACGGCCTGACCGAGCAGTACCGTAGCCATGGTGGCATCCATTCCGCAGCGATCGGTGACAGCGACGGTCTGCTGATCTACGCCGAGGATATCGGTCGCCACAACACCCTCGACCGGCTGGCCGGGGAAGCGATGTTCCGTAACCTTGAGCTGCAGGACAAGATGCTGGTCACCTCGGGACGGGTTTCCACCGAGATGGTCGCCAAGGCGGCCCGGCTCGGTATCGGCCTGATCGCTTCGCGCACCTCGCCGACCGATAAAGCGATTGC
>CALZHQ010000052.1 GCA_945787295.1 uncultured Desulfuromonadales bacterium | reverse complement strand
ATTCGAGACGATTTCTGAACGACTTCATTTTAAGTTGATAGCTTTAGGGTCAAAATGTGTTTCCGGATCGTACTTGATTTGAACCGTCATGTTTTTATTGGTTCCAATCTGGCCATAGAAGTCACCCGATACCGGATAACCCGCGATTTCTCCCTCGATTATAGCAGTTGCTGACTCTGTCATCCCATGCGTGCGCGTCGTCATGCGCCAGTTTTTGGTTATGCGAGAGCCTGTAAACTTTTCATAGGTGTCGCCGCGTTTCGACATCTTGATATCAATGACAACAGGCATGTTGTACTTTGTCGAAAAATCCCCATCTGGAAGGGTGCTACTGTCGAACTGAACCCTTAAACCAGAACTTAAATTTCCCGATACGGCACTTGCGGGAATGTAGCCTCCACCTGATGCTAACAACAGAGGAAGAGTGCTAGGGTAGAGCCCCTGGCTGACATGAAAGTGAAATGAGTAAGAGTCCCTGAATGCCATGCGGATCATGCTGACTTGCCCTGAAAACTCCGTTACGGGATCACGCCAGTCAACATTCGCTGTTGCGCCTTCAGCTTTGAATGTCTCCACAACTTGCGACGCATGAGAAATGCTCAGAGAAACAAAAAAAATAAGAGTGGCCAGTAATATTTTTTTCATAAATTCCCTCCAGGTGGCTTTGGCTTAAATTCAAATCAACAATAAACGTGCTAATTAAATGCAGAGTTAATGCCCCAAGAAAATGTGATTATTTTCCCGTAGGTTGAGGATGTCGTCTTCCGTATGAAGGTGTGCAAATAAGCTTTTCCGACAACTATGCTGATACAGGGGGGCAGGTTGTCTCATAAGTCGAAAGAGCTGACACGATCCCTATTGTGCCGGATACCTATCTCAGAAATTGGCTCAAAATAGATTTTCTGCCAATCTCACTTGTCTGTTAAGTTTTGAGGCAAGGCTTTTCAGCGGGGAAATCCCTTTTCCTTTTTCAACATTGAGCCTGTGATTTTGAAACTTCTACACAAGCCATTTTCAACAGTAAATTCCGAAGACCCTTTATTTATTGCACAGCCTGGCTTGCCCGAACTACTTCAACTGGTCCATAAACTGCTTCTGATCCAGGCACACATGCCGGGCAACCTCACGTTCGACCTGCTTTTCTCTCACCAGCTGAGCAAGGTTGGTATCGAGGGAGACGAATTCCTCGGCATTAACCAGTTGATTGCGGATCTGATGGTCTTTCCCTTCGCGGATCAGATTGGCGACCCGGTGGCTGTTGGCCAGTTTTTCCAGCGCGGGGATGCGACTGTCGCTGTTGCGCGCCTTGAGCAGACGCTGGTGAAATGAGAGCAGCAGGTTGTCGGCCAGCTGGACGCGGATCTGCTGCTGATGCTCAGCCTTAAACACATCGATGATCCGGTTGATCGCCATGACGCTGTTGTTGGCGTGTAAACTGCTGATGACCAGATGGCCGGTGTCGGCAGCTTCCAGGGCGATGGCGATCGATTCCCGGTCGCGCATTTCGCCGATCATGATCACATCGGGCGCTTCCCGGTAAATGTGGCGCAGCCCTTCGTGGAAGGAGGTTGTGTCGATGCCGACTTCCCGCTGGTTAACGTTGCTGTTTTTGTGCTGGTGCAGATATTCGATCGGATCTTCGATGGTAATGATGTTCCGCTTGCTTTTGCTGTTGATGATGTCGATCATCGCCGCCATGGTGGTGCTTTTGCCGTGACCGTTCGGCCCGGAAATCAGAATCAGTCCCTGTGTTTTGAGGGCATAATTCTCCAGCCAGTTGGGCAAGTTGAGCTCGGCAAAGGTCGGGATGTCTTCAATGATATGCCGGATCGCGATCGAGATACTGGTGCGTTGTCGGTAAATATTGATCCGGAAGCGGCCCAGAGCGTGGTCAGTCAGAGCAAAATCGATATCTTTCTTTTCTTGAAATTCTTCTTTTTGTTGCCTGCTCATCAGTTCATTGGCATAAATTTCAACCTGTTCGGGGGTGAGCAGGGGCGTTTCGAGCCGGACCAGTTCATGGTTGTCCTTGAGCGACGGGGTGGTGCCGGCAACCAACAGGAGGTCTGAGGCGTTCGATTTGGCCAGGGTGGTGCAAAGTTCCCAGATGCTCGGATACTGCAGGTTATCAGAGGCTTCAAGCTTGAACTTATTCTCCGGGATGTCCCGACTGGCCATTTCTTTGATCGCCATCAGCAGCTGATAGGCCGGGACGACCATGGTTTTGATCGGTTTGCCGAGGATGCGTGGTAGTTCATCGACGGCCGGTTTCTGGTCGGGCGTCATTGCCGCCAGCACCACCTGCTTATCGTAAAAAGCGACCGGCAGCACTTGGTATTTTTTCAGCTGTTCGATCGAGAGCAGTTTCAACGCTTTGGGGTCGAGACGCATGTCGAGCAGGTTGGCCACCGGATGGCCGAGCTGTTTTGACAGTGCTTTGACCAGGGTTTTGGCTTCGATCATGTTGAGCTCTACCAGCTTCGAGCCGAGCTGGCCGCCAGATTTTTTCTGGTGAAACAAGGCCTTATCCAGCTGTTCATGGGTCACCGCATGATCCTCTAGCAGGTATTCTCCCAGTTTTCGTCTTTTTGGCGCTGGCTGCTGATTGCTCATAATTAATCCCTGGCCCTGTCTGATTAGAAGTGTTTTATTTTTAGGAGTATAATGTTTAGCAGGGAATTTGCGAAATAAAATTTTACTGCGCCAGAGGTGGCCAGGTTAACGGCACTCTTTGAATGGTACAGAACCTCAGCTTGGTTTTCCCATGTCCCGATGCAGTTCTTCACGCAGATGATGGGCGATCGGGCCGACCTGGCCCTGGTTGATGGTGAAGTTGTCGACCTTGACCACCGGCATCACTTCCAGCGAGGTCGAGGTGATGAACACCTCGTCGGAAAACTTCAGATCCTGCAGCTTGAACTCACCGCTGATCACCCGTAAATTCAGCTTCTCTTCACAGAGGCGGATGATGGTCGAGCGGGTCACCCCTTCGAGCAGGCCGGTTGAGGCGTCGGGGGTGAAGACCCACTGATCCTTGGTCCAGAAGATGTTCGAGGCGGCCCCTTCGCAGATCTGCTCCTTGTTGTTGAGCATGATCACCTCGAAGGCGCCGGCCGCCTTGGCCTCCAGCTTGCCCATGAGACTGTTGAGATTACTGATCGACTTGATCTTCGGATTGATCGCCTCGGGGGCGTTGCGCCGGGTCTGGGCCACGCTCAGCTCAATTCCGTTCTGGTAGTGCTCGGCAGCAAAGCCCTTGAACTCGCGGCCGACCACCAGGCAGGTCAGGTCGGTGGTCATCTCGCGGGCAAAGCCGATCTCGCCCCGGCCGCGGGTGATGGTGATCCGGTAGTAGGCATCAATTAAGCCGTTGCGTTTGCGCAGCTCCAGTAAGATGGTTTCCAGTTCCCGCTGGCTGTAGGGCATCGGATAGCGGAGCGCTTCGGCCGATTGCAGTAGCCGGGCGTAGTGCTGGTCGAACTGGTAGAGCTGATTGCCGATGGAGCGAAAGCTCTCAAAAATCCCGTCGCCGTAGAGCAGGCCCTGGTCGAAGACCGAAATCTTTGCCTGATCGCTGTTGACAAACGCCCCGTTCAGATAAACATAATTCATCGTAGATCCTTAAAACCGATGTAAATTCTGAGTGATAGCTAGATCATAGCTGAAAGTGCCGGTTGGCGAAAGCTGCAGGGCAAAATTTTGAGTTCAGATAATTGTGGGTTTTATCAGAATAGAGAGCCGGCTTCAGCAATGCTGCTCGGCACAAAAATCTTAAGGGTATTTGAAGCCCGCAGAAAATCGTTTTGACAATACTTTTGAAATTGTATCACTGGTAGCGCTGGACAGATGAGATTGCCGGTAACTCGTTCCAGGTTTTGACAAAGCCGTGAGTGTCCAGGATACTGAGTTTAATGCCGCATCGCGATTTCGTCAGGGGCTGAGGTGAAAATGTATGAAAGAATTTGATCCTGTTGCATACAAAAAAATGGTCAAATCTTACCAGGATAGAGACGAGCCGACTGGTTGGTTTGACAGTATCTACACTGACGCCCAGGGAGATCATCGAGCTGTTTTCTGGGCAGACCTTGAACCTTGCCCTTATCTTTTGAAGTGGTTGAAAAACGCCACTTTCACGCATGCAGGACGCAAGGCCATTGTTGTTGGATGCGGGGTTGGAGATGATGCTGAAGCCCTGAGTGAGGCTGGCTATGAGGTGACCGCTTTTGATATTTCACCTGAAGCGATACGTCTTTGTAGAAACCGTTATCCGGACTCCAGGGTCAAGTACCTTGTCGCAGATCTTTTTGCCTACCCGTCACAGTGGGCTGAAAGTTTTGAGCTGGTCTACGAGTGCAACACCATTCAAGTTTTACCCGGGAAGTACAGAATACAAGCACGAGATGCTATGGTTTCGCTACTGGCACCTCAGGGATACCTTCTTGTCTCATGCAGAAGTCGCCTCAAGGGAGAGCAAGAAGATGACATTCCCCTGCCTCTTGATAGAGAGGAAATAGACGGTTTTATTCGATGTGGTCTAAGCGAAGAGAGTTTTGAGGCTTATGACGATACCCAAGCCCCCCCTGTTCCACATTTTTTTGCCTCTTACAAGAAGTGAGAAGTGAGTTTCAGCCATCGAATTTGGGCATTCGCCCCTCAAACAAATCGCACTTTTCCTGAATGTTTTTGATCATGTAATCACGAAATGCCAGGACCCTTGCCGTTCGCTTCAAGTCTGGGTGCAGCAATATCCATAAGCCCAAATCATGTTGTGGGTCTGGGTCAGAGTAGCGCTTTAGCAAGGGGTCTGCATCTCCCATAAAACAGGGCAGATAGGAAACCCCCAGACCTTCCCTGATCGCCGAGAGCGTCAGTAAAGTGTCATCGCTATAAAAAGTGTGCGACTGATGGCGGCAATATTGCTTTGTCCAGGTTTTATGAAATTGACAGCAGTTGACCCCAATCCATTTCGGTTCGCTTGCCTGCTGTCTGATATTTTCCAGATATTGGCGGTTGCCGTAAATGGTGGACGAAACGGTCAGCATCCGTTTTCCAATCAGAGTGTCAGTCGGTGAATTGGTGAGGCGAATCGCAACATCCGCCTCCCGTTGTGCCAGACTGACATCCAGATTAGATACGGCGATGTGTAATTCCACCTGGGGATGTTTTTCTGAAAAACGGGCAAATATGGGCATCAGTATTGATGAGGCCATATTGTTGATGGCACTCACTCGCAGGGGGCCGACAAGGTTAGCATCTTTTCCCAGGAGCGTTTCATTGACACCGAGCATTTCCCTTTCCATGTGCATGGCTGACTGCTTGATCTGTTCTCCTGCCACGGTGAGTTCATAGCCGGACTTTTTTCGCTCAATCAGCCGCGTACCCAGCTTTTCTTCCATCGAGCGCAGCCGTCTGGAAACCGTAGAGTGACGCACTCCCAACTGCTTGGCGCCACCACTGATGGAGCCACTGCGGGCCACAGCCAGAAACAGCTTCATATCATCCCAGTTCATGGCATCTCCCTGTGTGTGCATTTTTGCACATTAGGTTTTATTTTATCACGGGTTGTAAGCAATAAGGCACAAAGCATATGCTTAGTTATAGCCAGATACTTAACCCAAGGCGGGAAACCGGGAGGAAGTGACATGAAAAAACTCGCGATTGTACAAAAACCCCCAGTTTTTCTTGATAAGGAAAAATCGATTGCGCTGGCCGTCGATTGCATAAAAGAGGCCGCAGAACAAAAGGCTGATGCCGTGATCTTCACCGAGGCATTTATTCCCGGCTATCCGACCTGGGTTTGGCGTCTTAAGCCTGGTGGCGATTTCACCTTGTCCGACGAGTTATACAAGCGGTTATTCGACAATGCCGTCAATCTGGCGGCGGATGATCTGCTCCCGTTGTACGACGCGGCTCGGGAACATAATGCCACGGTCGTTTGTGGCATAGAGGAAAGAGACAGCCAGCTCAGCCGGTCGACTCTTTACAACACCGTTATCACGATAGGTCGGGACGGCAGCCTGTTAAATAAACATCGTAAACTGATGCCAACCAACCCTGAGCGGATGGTCTGGGGCTTCGGTGATGCATCAGGGTTGAAGGTCGTCGATACACCGGTGGGCAGAATCGGAACCTTGCTGTGTTGGGAAAACTATATGCCGCTGGCAAGGCATGCCTTGTATGCCCAGGGCGTAGAGATCTATATCGCTCCGACCTACGATAGTGGTGATGGCTGGCTCGGTAGCCTGCAACACATCGCACGCGAAGGCCGCTGCTGGGTGATTGGCTGTGGAAACCTCATGAGGGGCAGTGATTTCCCTGCGGATTTCCCGGAAAAAACGCGTCTGTATCCAGATGCAGACGAGTGGGTTAACCCAGGAGATTCGGTCGTCATCGCACCTGGCGGTGAAATTGTTGCAGGTCCACTGCGCAAAGAATCTGGCATCTTGTACTGCGATATTGACCGGGGAAAAGTCGACATCGCCAGAAGAGTGCTAGACGTCGCTGGACATTATTCAAGACCGGATATTTTCAATCTCCATGTGAACATCCAGCCTCAATCGTCAGTGGAGTTTGAGGGTTAGAAAAATTCAGATGTCAAACCTTCAGGAGGGAACGAGGAGCGATATCATGAACCAGACGAAAACTTACAGTGGCAGTTGTTTTTGCGGAGCGGTTGAGTTCCGCTTAAGTGGAAATCCGGAGGCGATGGCCTATTGTCATTGCGATTCCTGCAGGCACTGGTCAGCCGGGCCGGTTAATGCCTTCACCCTGTGGCAACCTGATCGATTCAAACTCACCAAAGGCGAAGACAAGGTCGCCTCCTACGACAAGCTCGTTGCCGCAAACAATGAAACCGGCACCAGTGTCCGTAAGTGGTGTAAGACCTGTGGCGGGCACGTCTTTATCGAGCATCCGACGATGGGAGTTGTCGATGTTCCGGCTGTGCTCATCAAGGATTTCTCTTTTAGTCCCGGATTTCATGTGCATTATCAGGAAACGGTACAGCCCATGAAGGATGGATTGCCTAAATTCAAGGATCTTCCCGCTGAAGCTGGGGGGTCTGGTGATGAACTCCCCGAGTAATTAGCGGGAGCCTGACCCTTTCGGAAATTGCTCTTTTACAATTGACAATAGCCCCCTTCGGCTCAGGGCCAAAGGGGGCTCCATCGTAGCGATATAGCTTATTCAGCCTGTCTGTCCTCCCGCTTTTTAAGCGTCCCGGCAAGCCACATTTACTGATCGTTTGGCGAGGAACACCCAGTCGGCGAGCCTCTTTGTCCAGCGCCTGAATCATCCAAACAGGGAAATAGACATTGATGCACTTTTGCTGTTGTTCGAAACGACGGGACTTCGAAAGGTGAGCACCGCAGACCCATACTTCTCTCCGATATTGCCGATAACCAGGTGTCTTGGTTGATCGACCATCTTGTCCGGTATCTCCAATAGGTCCGGGTCGTCCCAAAGGTTTGGAGCTAATCGAAATCGCTGCCGTGTTTCTTCAAATAGAGGACGCTCTTTTTCGGCCTGGTCGGTGCGCCCAGCTTTTGGACGAGTATTTGGTATACTAGACAGTCAAACCTTTACCCTTTCTTCCCTTTCAGGAGTTACCCCATGCCGATGCTGAAAAACACCCCCCTGACCATCGCTGCCATCCTCTTCTGTCTTGCCCCGTTTGTTCAGGCTGCCAGCCATGAGCAGCATGAAAACACTGCGAAACCGGATGCCGAGCATGTGCAACACGTGAAACCACAGCCCTCTCAGCGCGTCGCTCTTTCCCCCGATCTGTTGGCCTTGCTCAACCAGGAAATGGGATTGATCCAACAGGGCATGATGGACTTGGTTCCGGCAATCGCGGCCGGAGAGTGGGATAAGGTTTCGGCCATTGGTCAGAAGATCAAAGCGAGTTTTATTCTCAAGCAGAAACTGACGGATGCACAGAAAGAGGAGTTGCACCGGGTACTACCGCAGCAGTTCATCGAGATGGACATGGCTTTCCATAAGTCAGCGGGCATGCTAGCCCATGCGGCAGAGATGAAGAATGCGGATGTGGTCAATTTCTACTTCTACAAGATGAACGCCGCCTGTGTTTCCTGTCACGGCAAGTATGCAGCAGAGCGCTTCCCCGGACTGACTAATGGGGACGAGGGGAAACATCATCACTGATTTTTTCAGGCTCTTTTCACTTCGGGTGAGGGTGTCTCCACCTGTCTCTGCAAATGGCGCATAAATATTTGTTGAGGAAAGCTCCATAGAGCTTTCGAGGCCCCGGGTCGGTCAGATCTGGGGCTTTTCCACTTTCAAAAATCGGAAAATCAAATGTGATAATTGTTCTGTCAAAGCCGATTTGTCTGGGATTGGGAGAAAATAAGAGGCCCAGCGTCGGAGGGGGGGTGACGCTGGGCCAATAAGAGACAAGATTTTTCAAAAGTGCCTCTCACAGAGATTATCCACTTCTTGAAGGTTCCGGTCAATAGTCCTTTCCATCCCGGAGGATGTCCTTGGTTTTGAGACGCCATAAGCAATCAATAATTTTCACGACAGAGCTGAAAAAAAAGCCTCCCAAGAATAACTCCAAGGGAGGCTTTTGAGTTCGCTTGGTTTACTAAAATCTAAATGCGGATGTCGATATGCCCGCGGTCGCGCAGTTCCTGGGCCCATTCCTTAAAACGGGCGTCGGTCTTCTGCTTTTCGAGAATTTTCTCGATATCACCTTTAACCCGGTCATACAGGTTGATATCGCCAGGGTTGTGGTCGGTCACCATGAACAGCAGCAGCTGGTTGTCCATGGTGACCGGTTCGCTGACTTGGCCGACTGTCAGACCGGCAAGGGCTTCCTGCAGCTCCTGGTTCAGGTCCTCAGGGATCAGTTCGCCCATATCGCCACCGAACACCCCATCGCCCTGAGATGCGATGACCTTGTCAAATTCCTCACCGTTGATCAGCAGATCGCGGGTGACAGAGACCCGTTTGTTGAGTTCCAGCATTTCAGCTTCGCTGATGTTGGCCGGAATCTCGAAGCTGACACTGCTGACCCGAATTTTCGGTTTGGCACGGTACTCATCGATATGCTCGCGGAAGTAATCACGGACTTCACCGCTGGTGACTTGAACCTTGTAGTTGACTTCACGTCCGAGCAGCTTGTAGCGGAGGATTTCGTTTTTCAGCTGCTGCCGATAATCCTCAAATGACATCCCTTGTGCTTCAACGGCCTGCTTGAGCATCTCGGCAGTCAGGTTGTTTTTGATCTGTACGTCTTCGATGGCGGCATTCAGTTCCGGGTCGGGAACCGTCAGGCCCAGTTCTTTGATCCGCTGCTCGACCAGCTTTTCGTTGATCAGATTTTCAAGCACCCGGGCTTTCAATTCATCAAACTGCTTGCTGGTCAGTTGGTTGCCCTTGGCATCTTTTTCCAGTGCATCGAGAACCGCTTTGTCCAGCTGATAGCTGCTGATGATGTCGTTATTGACCACGGCCGTAACCTTGGTCAGGGTTTTCGCAGTTGCCGGTTGAACTGCCAAGGTCATCAGCAGGAGCAAGAGCAGATATCTTTTCATCTTGTCATTCCTTGTCACTATTCGGTTGATTCGTATCTATTTTCAACTGATTCCAGTTGACCGAGATATGCGTAGTATTATGTAACTCTTCCAGCCAATTTTGAAAAGCTTCTTCCTCGCGTTGTTGAGATAGCTTGGCCATGATCTCACTTTTTACCGCGGCATACGGGCGCAGCCCGGCCCGACGCCGGCGCTCGACCAGAAACAAGTGGATTCCGTAGGGGCTTTCGACCGGATCACTGAACTGGCCGGCGCCGAGCCTGAACAGGACCTGGTCAAATTCCGGAGGCAGCTGGCCACGTGAAAAATAACCGAGGTTGCCACCATCTTCCCGGTCCGGGGACAGGGAATGTTCCCGGGCCAGTTCGGCAAAGTCCGCGCCCTTTTTCAGTTTTTTCAGGACCTGTTGGGCATCTTCCACATCGGCAAAAAGCATCTGCCGGGCGCGCAATTCGGCCGGGCGGCGGAATTCATCCTTATTGGCCAGATAGTATGTCTCTGCCTCTTTGTCGTCAACCTGAGTTTGAGCACCAAGCAGTGCATCGCTCACTTTCTTGGTAACCAGGCGCAGCTTCAAACCACGCTTCCAGTTTTGCACGGTCTGCCCAGCGTCGTGCAAAATCTGCTCGTACTCGGCGGCACTGTAGTTGCCGCGTAATTCAGCCATCGCTGCATCCAGTTCATCGGGGCCGATCCGGACATCGATCCGTTCTGCTTCGGCCAGAATCAGTTCCCTTTCGATCAGGCGGTTGACCAACTGGATTTTTATTTGCAACCGTTCCGGGGCGGGAAGGTCGGACAGGTCCGGGTAGTTGCGCTGAAGTTCGCGCTCAAACTGTTGCAGGGTCAGTTGCCGTTCACCGACCTTCAGCAGTGGCGGCAGTGGTTCCGGTTGCTGCTCACAGGCAAGCAGCCCGGCCAGAAAAAGCAGGAGGATTAAGCATTTAATCAGCGTTCGGTTCGGCACACAAACACCCATGAATAAAGCAGAAAACAGGGAACTCACGCTAGCATAGTCAGAAAAACAGTTGCAATTCTTTTCTCACCGCCAGCAACAGCTCCTGATCTTTGAGTCGGCCCAGCTCGACACTCAATTTGAAATCGGCGCCCAGCCGGTAGCGGTCCGGCTGCTCGGTGAGCAGGCTGCGGATCAGTTCGGGCGAAACCTTGGTCGTGGCATGGAACACCAGGTGCAGGCGACGGCTATCGTATTCAAGCAGTTCGACGCGCAGTTTTTTCAACAGGATCCGTAAGCGCATGGTGCCGACCAGGGTTTCACCGGCAGCTGGCAGCTCGCCGTAGCGATCACGCAACTCCTCGATCAGGTCGAACAGCTCCTCATCATTTTCCGCTGCCGCCATCCGCTGGTAGAATTGCAGGCGCTGGTTCGGGTCAGGCAGGTATTTTTCGGCAAAGAAGGCCGACAGGCCAAGTCTGATTTCCGGATCGACTTTTTCTTCGTGCTCGATACCGCGCAGCTTGTCGATCGTCTCTTCCAGCAGTTCGGTATAGAGTTCAAAACCGATCGCCGCGATCGGTCCCGACTGTTTGGCACCGAGCAGGTCACCGGCGCCGCGCAGCTCCAGGTCGTGACTGGCGATGCGGAAACCGGCGCCCAGTTCGGTCAGCTCCTGCAGCACCTTCAGCCGTTCACGGGCCTCTCTGGTCAGTGCAGCTTCGCCGGGGATCAGCAGGTAGGCATAGGCCCGCCGGTCGGAACGCCCGACCCGGCCACGCAGCTGGTAGAGCTGCGAGAGACCGAAGCAGTCGGCGCGGTTGACGATGATGGTGTTGGCGCGCGGAATATCCAGGCCGTTCTCGATAATGGTGGTCGCCAGCAGCAGGTTACTCTTGCCCTCGATGAAATCGAGCATCACCTGCTCCAGCTCTTTTTCCGCCATCTGCCCGTGGCCGACCGAGATGTTCGCTTCCGGCACCAGCTCTTTGAGCTGATCGGCCATGGCATCGATGGTCTGGACCCGGTTGTGGACAAAATAGACCTGTCCGCCACGGCGCAGTTCCCGAAGAATCGCCTGGCGCAGCAGTTCATCATCGAAGCGGGTCACGTAGGTCCGGATCGCCAGCCGGTCGATCGGCGCGGTATCGATCACCGACAGGTCACGCATCCCGGCCATGCTCATATGCAGGGTGCGTGGAATCGGCGTGGCGGTCAGAGTGAGGATGTCGACCTCGGCGCGCAGTTGTTTCAACTTCTCTTTGTGGCTGACGCCGAAGCGCTGCTCTTCATCGACGATCACCAGGCCCAGATCCTTGAAGCGCACATCACGCTGTAATATCCGGTGGGTGCCGACCAGGATATCGATCTTGCCGGCGGCGGCGGACTCAAGGGTTCTCTTGTTCTCGGCCGGGCTGCGGAAGCGGGAAATCATCTCGACCCGGACCGGAAACTCTTCCAGCCGCTGCCTGAAGCTTTCCCAGTGCTGGCGGGCCAGCACCGTGGTCGGCACCAGCACGGCGACCTGTTTGCTGTCGAGTACCGCCTTGACCGCCGCGCGCAGGGCGACCTCGGTCTTGCCGTAGCCGACATCGCCGCAGACCAGCCGGTCCATCGGTTTTTCCGACTGCATGTCGCTCAAGGTGTCTTCGATGGCCGCGAGCTGGTCGTCGGTCTCCTCGTGCGGGAAGGTCGCTTCGAACTCACGATACAGCGGGTCGGGCGCCGAGTAGGCGAAGCCCTGACGCAGTTCCCGCTTGGCGTACAGCTCCAGCAGTTGCCGGGCCAGCTCCTCGACCGCGGCGCGCGCTTTCAGGCGGGCTTTTTCCCAGCCCTGGCCGCCCATCTTATCGAGTTTCGGAGAGGAGCCTTCGCCGCCGACATATTTCTGGATTTTCTCGATCCGCTCAATCGGCAGGTACAGCTTGTCGCCACCGGCGTAGAGCAGGTGCAGAAAGTCCCCTTCGACCGGGCCGGTCTGCAGGTGGGTCAGTCCGAGGTATTTGCCGATGCCGTGGTCGGTGTGGACGATGTAGTCGTTCTCTTTCAGCTCGGCCAGACTGCTCATCAGCTTGCGGGCGCGCTGCTGACCGGTCTTTTTCTGCCGGTGACTGCGTTTGCCGAAGATCTCTTCTTCGCTGATGATGATCAGCTTCTCTTCCGGCAGGCAGAAGCCGCTGGAGAGTTCGCCGACACAGAGCTGTGGATGACCGGGGTGCAGGTTGTTCAGCCGCAGCGACGGGTTGATATTCAGTTTGATGTCGTGGGCGGCGAGCAGTTCGCGCAGACGTTCTGCCTGACTGGTTCGATGACAGACCAGCAGGCTGCGCCAGTTGTCAGTTTCGGCCTGCTGCAGTTTATCTACCAGCGGCTCCAGACCGTCATGCCCGTCGCTCGGGTGGGCGCGCAGTTCGGCGTTGCCGATACAGTTGAAATGGTAGCGCTCCCGTTGGTCATCAAGCTGAAAGACCCGCAGCTGTGACATCTCGATCCGTCCCGAGCCGGTCAGGAGTGGCTGGACTTCGGCCGGGTCGAGGAACAGCTCCCGGCGGGCGGCATGTGGTTGCTGCTGATCGAGCATCCGTGCTTCGCCGTCGCGCACCTCGCGGTGAAACAGGTCGACCTCCTGCTCGATGGCGGGTGGGTCGAGCAGCACCCAGCGCTCTTTTTCCAGGTAGTTGAACAGCGGATCGAGGGCCGGGTAGTTGAACGGCAGCAGAAAATGCCGGCCCGGGGCGAGAATTCCTTCGCGCACCTCTTCCATAATCGCTTCCCGCTCGGTGCGCGGCAGCGACAGCTCATCACAGCGTTCTTTCAGCCGCTGCCCGAAAGTGTCGAGAAACGGTCCGTGAAGAATCATCTCTTTCGACGGAATCAGTTTCAGCCGTTCGAAGCTGCCTTCCAGCGAGCGTTGGCTGGCCGGATCGAAGGGGCGCATTTTTTCGATCCAGTCGCCGTAAAAATCGAGTCGCACCGGCTGCTCGGCGTCCGGCGGAAACAGGTCGATGATATCGCCCCGCACGGCAAAGCTGCCCCGTTCTTCAACCAGGGGTACCGGCTGGTAGCCGAGTTGCAGCAGGGTTTCGCTCAGTTGCGCGTGCGGATATTCTTCTTCGACCACCAGCTCCAGGGCGATATTGGCCAGCACCTGGCGCGGAATCAGCTTCTGCATCAGCGCCCGGACCGGCAGCACCAGAGCTTTGAGTTCCGCTCGATTGAGCGCCGCCAGGGTGGTCAGGCGGATCGCCTCCAGCTCCGGGTGCGGAGTCAGCGGATCGTAAGGGGAAAGTTCCCAGTTCGGCAGCAGGGCAATCTCGGCCGGGCGGTGATGGTAGAATTGCAGGTCAGCGGTCAGCACCCGGGCCTGCTGCAGGTCGGCGGTCAGAATCACCAACAGGCCGCGGTGTTCACTGAGCAGCCGGGCCAGCAGGTAGGCATCGCTTGAGCCGTGCAGTCCAAGCACTTCACTGGTCTGTCGGTGATGGCAGAGACCGTCGACGAAACTTTTAACGGTGGCGCGTTTAATGTCTTGGGAAAAATCCTGGTCCATACCGGTCCGTGACAAAAGTAAAGGGCGTGCAGATCGCACGCCCTTTTCATGATAGTTCAGATGCTGCTAACAGCTCAATCCCGCGGTACCGCCAGCATCCGGTCGAGGCTCAGCTTGGCCTTGACGCGGACCTCTTCGGGAACCGTGATCCGTGGTTCCATGGTCTGCAGGCAGTTGAGGATGTCCTCCAGCGAGGTCAGCTTCATATTCGGACAGATCAGCGACCGGCTCGGCAGGATAAATTCTTTTTCCGGATTTTCCTTCTTCAGCCGCCAGAGGATCCCCTGCTCGGTGCCGATGATCAGCTTCTGCGCAGGGCTGGTGCGGGCGTATTCGTACATGCCGCTGGTCGAGCAGATGTGATCGGCCAGCTCGAGGATTTCCGGGGTACATTCCGGGTGGGCGACGAAGGGGGCGCCTGGGTGCTCGGCCTTGGCCTGAACGATTTCCTCAACTTTCAGCCGGTCGTGGGTCGGGCAGTAGCCTTCCCAGCAGATACATTCTTTTTCCGGCACATGCTTGGCGATGTAGCGACCCAGGTTGCGGTCGGGGACCATCAGCAGTTTGTTGGCCTCCAGCGAGCGGGCGACGTTGACGGCGTTGGAACTGGTGCAGCAGATATCGCTCTCCGCCTTGACCGCGGCGGTCGAGTTGACGTAGGTGACCACTGTGGCATCGGGATGTTGGGCTTTGAACGTGCGCAATTGCTCGTCGGTGACCATGTCGGCCATCGGGCAGCCGGCATCTACTCGCGGCAACAGCACAGTCTTCTCCGGGGCGAGGATGGCAGCACTTTCAGCCATGAAGTGCACACCGCAGAAGACGATCACCTGTTTGTCGGTCTTGGCCGCTTCCATCGACAGGGCCAGGGAGTCGCCAGTGATTTCGGCAATTTCCTGGACCTCGTCACGTTGATAATTATGGGCCATCAGCAGAGCGTTGCGCTCAGCGGCCAACTGCTTGATCTGTTGTTTTAATTGTTCTTGATCCATCTGACTGTCTCACTTCTCTCCATGTATACGAAAGGGAGCCCGCATACTAGACAAAACCCCTTGTTCTGTCAATCTTTTCACCCCCTGTGAGAGCTTGACAGTGACTATTGAAGGGGCTATTCTCGCCGGGTTGACAGGCGGAATATTTACGCCTCTAACGAGAATGATAACCGGGGGAGAGGATAATAGATAGATGTTCGGAATCGGAATGACGGAAATGCTGTTGATCGCCGGGCTGGCGCTGATTGTGCTGGGACCGAAAAAACTCCCCGATCTGGCCCGGTCTTTGGGCAAGGGCTTTGCCGAGTTCAAGCGGGCGACCAACGAGCTTAAAAATACCATCGAGGTGGAAACCCGGGCTGAAGAGGTTCGCCAAACCAGGGAGAAACTGGAAAAAGAAGGCAAGCTGACCCCGCCGCAGACCACACCCGTAGCGGAAGAAGAGGCCAGCCCCTATCAGCAGGGAAAAGAAGCGCAGCCGGAAGGTATCCCGGACAAGGTTCGCGAAGCAAAACTGGCCCAGGCCCAATATGCCGAGGAAGATGCGGAAATAGAGCGTCAACTGGAAGAAGAGCTGGGAGCCCCGCTGGTCCCGCCGGTACCCCGGACCGAAGCACAGGAGCAGGAAAAGGATGTCTGAAACCTCTGCTGGCATGCCCTTGGGCAACCACCTTGAGGAGTTGCGCAAGCGCCTGATGATCGCTTCCGGCGCCTGGCTGGTGGCATTTCTCGGCTGCTACAGCGTTGCTGAACAGCTCTTCGAGCGGATCTCGCAACCGGTACGTGATGCCCTGCCAGAAGGCAGCTCGCTGGTATTCATAAATGCGACCGAGCCCTTCTTTACCCTGCTGAAGGTGGCTGCGCTGGCCGGACTGGTGGTCGCCTTTCCGATCATCATCTGGCAGGTCTGGGGCTTTATCGCCCCCGGCCTGTATGCCAATGAAAAGAAGATGGTCATCCCCTTTGTCCTGTTCAGCAGCCTCTGTTTCGGTTGCGGGACCTATTTCGGCTTCACCTTTGTCTTTCCGATGGTCTTCTCCTTTCTGGTTGCTTATGGCACCGGGGTCGGCGGTATCAACGCGATGCTGTCGATGGGTGCCTACCTGACCCTGGCCAGCCGCCTGCTGATCGCCTTCGGGCTGGTTTTTGAGCTGCCGATCGTGATTTTCTTCCTCGCCCGGATGGGGATCGTCGATCATAAGTGGCTGGCAAAAAACCGCAAGTTCGCCCTGCTGATGGCCTTTGTCATGGGCGCGGTCCTGACTCCGCCAGACCTCTTTTCGCAAACCTCGATCGCTCTGCCGTTCATCATTCTCTACGAAGTGGGGATTGTCGTGGCCCGACTGTTCGGTAAGAAGAAGGTGGTCGAGGAGGATGAAGCGGACGAAGAAGGGGATGCTGCCGAGCCGACGGCCTGAGTATGAAAGTTGATAGAAAGGCCCGCCTTGAAAAGGGTGGACTTTTCTTGTAGGCAGAGGGTGTTGTTCCGATTTGCATAGATGCTCACCCTGTAATTTCGGCATATTAATGGTTAGATTGCTGGCCTTGCTATTTAGGGATCGGTCTGGCGTATATCAATCTACTGCATTCTGTAAGGTTCGAGCAGCTTCTGCGTCTTCGACGCGTCACAACCCATCCATCAGTTCCCGTCTTTTCGGTGAAAAACGGATCGCCATAATCCGTACGAACATTAGTGCCACTACCAACGCAATGGCCAGGGCTACTCTCGTCACCTCGATTTCACGATACCAGAACCCCATTATTTCGGTGATAACTACCACAAGAGCGGTATCGATAATGTAAGTCACCTTGAGGCGACCCTCGGTAAAGTAGGCTTTTACCGTGCGGAACAGTTCAACCACCGCCAGTACCATCAACACGTTGACGACCAGGTCTCTCAGCGCTGAGTGCAGATCGCCACCAGAGAAGAGGTGTCCGGTTTCTGCCAACAAATCCAGGCCAGCGCGGACGATGCCGAAGGTCATCCCTGCCAGTAGGACAATTAGCAGCATGCTCAGTAAGGCACGGCAAAGGGTTTCAAAGCAGATTCCCGAAAAATCTTTAATTGTCTCTTTAAGCATAATCTTCCTTAACTAGAGTTGAAAAGGTCCTGCGGGTAATTAACAGAGCCCTGGCTCCAGCAATAATTTACTGCTAGAGCGCGCGTTTTATGCCTTCAACAAGATCAGCGGCATTATTTATCGTGGAGCGATAGTTAACGACTCCGAAACAAGCGAATATGACAATTACTGAAAGAAAAACAATAGCATCCATGACTTCCTCTCTTGGTTGGCAATGGAATTATTGTTTGAGGATGTGAGGGTGAAATTAGGATTAGGTGTGGGGCCGGTTATTTCGCCAGTCCGGGCTGAATCGTTGCTATGGCTGTTTCGGAAAACTGAGTGCTAAGCAACAACCAGGTTGTTGTTTCTCAACCAATTCCAAACTTCCTCCCATCGACTGAGCCAAGATGCGCGCCATGTAGAGTCCAAGCCCTGTGCCCGAGTTTGTATGCCGAACCGAAGCTCCACGATAGAATTTCTCAAAAACCTTGCTGTGCTCTTCTACGGGAATCCCCGGGCCATCATCCTGAACCTGCACGATAATCTGTGACTCGGTGGCTTCAACCGACAAGCTGACATGGCCATCCACTTGAGAGTATTTCAGAGCGTTATCAAGCAGGTTGGTGATAATAAGCTTCAATCCGGTCGAGTGCAGATTGAGAATTACCTCGTCTGGACAGATAATTTCCAGATCACAAGCCTTTTTCACGGCGAGAGGTTCAAGCAGTTGCGCAGCCTCTGCCAGAAGATCTTTGAGGATAATCGGTTCCGTATTTAAATGCCCGGGCTCGTTTTCAAACTGTCGGATAAACAGGTAATTCTCGGCGATTGCTCCGAGGAAATTTGTACTATTGGCGATCTGTCCGGCAAATTGTACAGATCGTTCATGTGGCAGTTCGCTGGTCGAACTCTGAATGTGCTCAGCCATTCCGGAGATCACTGTCAACTGGTTACGTAATTCGTGAAAAAGCGCCTGTGACCACTGATCCTGCAGCTCGTTTCTGCTCTTCTGAGAACTTACCTGTTCCGACAATTGTACGAATTCTCGTCGTTGCCGAATCAATTGCTGCGACTTAATAATGATCTCTTTAATAAAGTAAGGTTTTGGAAGATAATGATCGGCGCCAAGGCCATAACCCTTGATTCGATCATCTGAAGATCCGAGTGCACTGAGCATGATAATCGGAGTCTTGGCGACCAGCTGATCATGGTGCGCACGCACCATCCGACAGATCTCCCAACCATCAAGTAGCGGTAACATCAGATCAAGCAGAATCAGATCCGGCTTCTCCTTACCGATCAGCCGACAAGCTTCCAGGCCATCTGTTGCTATCAGCACGTCGAACCCAGTCCGTAGCAGGTTGAATTCGAGCACTTCAGCCAGTTCATTTTCATCTTCGACGATCAGAATTTTGCCACAACCCTCACTGATGACCTTAAATGCGCGCTGTTTAGCTCTCTCTTGTTCTGCCGGCACCACTTCGATTTGCCCCATATATCCCTCTCTTTAGATATCAATCAGGTTGGCAACCCACATTGAGACGATCACGTTAAGGGGTGATTAGCGATCAATGAGTTTCCTGCAAGCAATCCTCAACATGCACACATACAACAGAATCTGTCATTTTCACTTGACCAGACTCGTTTCATTTATTGCAGGGCAAAATGTATGGAGTAACTAACAGGAGGCCATGTTTAGGCGGAAGTTCAATGTTGGGGAGATTTACAGAACTTGTATGCTTTAATCAATCTCTAACAAAAGGCTAACAATTATATGACATGCTAAAAAATATTTAACAGTGCAAAGGGGATATCTTTTATGCAACAGAATCTTTTTCAAGACGATATCGAACAGAGCCAGCACGAAGAGGCAATCTCCCGTCTCTGCACTGAGTATCCTGCCCAGTCTGAACTGATTCGCAAGAATTACCTTGAAACCCTTGAACCACTTATTGCCGATGCCTGCATTCGCACCTATCTGCCCATTTTTGTATCCCGAAAAGTTAAATCGTTCCTCGAAGAAGATCAGAAAACTGAACACTAGTCATTTTCCCACCTATATATTAATCGCAAAACTTAAAATCCTTCAAAGCAACAAAACATGCAAACAGGGCCTGATTTTTCGACCAACAAACTAACAAAAGTCTAACAATTGGGCTATATTTTGGGTCGATACTAAAATCGAGAGGGCCCATGGGTAGAACTAAGATACTGGTTATTGAAGACGAAGAAGATATCATCGCGTTGATTCACTACAATCTGGTAAAGGCCGGCTACGCGGTTGACACCGCGACCAGCGGTGAGGAGGGGCTGCAGAAGGCTGCGCAGTTTATGCCGGAGGCGTACCAATCAGAAGTTGAGCGATGTGGCGATCGTCATGTTGACCGCCAAGGGGGAAGAGGAAGATATCGTTGCCGGCCTGGAGTTGGGTGCGGATGACTATCTGCCGAAGCCATTCAGCCCCCAGGTGCTGTTAGCCCGCATTAAAGCGGTGTTGCGCCGTAAGACGGCAGATGTACAAGACTCGGAGGAGGAGACGATCAGTGTCCGCAACCTGACCATTGATATGGGGCGCAACCGGGTGTTGGCCGCCGGAAAGGAGGTTCGCTTGACGGTGACCGAATTCAAATTGCTGAGCAAGCTGGCTGCACGGCCTGGTTGGGTCTTTACCCGCAATCAGATCGTCGATGCGGTCCATGGTGAAGGCTATGCCGTGACCGATCGCTCGGTCGATGTGCAGATAGTCGGCTTGCGAAAGAAACTCGGATCCTGTGGCGAATATATCGAGACCGTCCGCGGGGTTGGTTACCGGTTCCGGGAATAGCTGGTTTTCATGCGCCGCAGACGCCTCATCTGGCAGATATTCCCGCCTTTTTTATTGATCATCCTGATAGCCTTGCTGGCGGTCTCCTGGATTTTTACCGATACTCTTGACAACTTTTATCGTCAGGAAATCCGTGCGGGGCTTGAGGCCCAGGCTCGCTTAGTGCTTGGCCAGGCCAGGGCTAATCTGACCATTGCAGATTATTCTGCCCTCGATTTTCTCAGCAAAGACCTTGGCCAACAGTCGGGGACCAGGGTAACCATTATCTTGCCCGACGGCCGGGTGGTTGGCGATTCTGAAGAAAATATCCAGCGGATGGATAATCACGGCAATCGTCCGGAAATCCAGCAGGCGATGGCAGGTCGTGTCGGGACTGCGTCCCGCTACAGCAACACCTTGCAACGGGAAATGATGTATGTCGCGCTGCCGGTGATGATGGCCGAGCGGGTGATTGGTTGTGTGCGGACCGCCCTGCCGATTTCACGGATCGATCAAACCCTGAAATCTGTGCTGTTCCAGATCGTCAACAGGATCGATCAAACCCTGAAATCTGTGCTGTTCCAGATCGTCAACAGCGGTTTGGTGATTGCTCTGGTCGCCGGCCTGGTCAGTCTCTGGATGTCACGCCGCATCAGCCGGCCGCTCGGTGAAATGAAGCAGGGGGCTGAGCGATTTGCGCGCGGCGAGCTGGATCGGCGGCTGCCAGTTTATCAGGGTGAAGAACTGGGCGGCCTGGCGGATGCCATGAACCAGATGGCGGCACAGCTCGATGACCGGATTCAGACCGTGGTGCGGCAACGCAACGAGCAGGAGGCGGTCCTGGCCAGTATGATCGAAGGGGTGTTTGCCGTCGATAATACCGAGAAGATCATTCGCATCAACCAGGCCGCGGGGACTCTGCTCGGTATCGATGTCGAAAGTGCTGCCGGCCGCAGTATTCAGGAGATGATCCGCAAGCCGGAGTTGCAGAAATTTATTGTT
Organism: uncultured Desulfuromonadales bacterium; assembly: GCA_945787295.1. Next base: position 19,339 of record CALZHQ010000052.1, on the reverse strand, counting down.
CGGGCCCTGGAGAGCGAAATCAGCATAGAGACCGATATGACCTTATTGCACCAGGGGGAAGAACGTTGCCTGCAGGCGCACGGCACCCCTTTGCGTGGCGCTGACGGGCAGAATATCGGTGCGCTGGTGGTTGCGCATGATGTCACCCGCTTGCGGCGGCTGGAGACATTGCGACGTGATTTTGTCGCCAATGTTTCTCACGAATTGAAAACACCGATTACCGCCATCAAGGGTTCGGTTGAGACCTTGCGTGACGGAGCCTTGGAAGAGGCGGAAAGCGCCCAGCATTTCCTGGAAATAATCGCCCGGCAATCGGAACGGCTCAACGCCATCATCGAAGATTTACTTGCTTTGTCACGCCTGGAGCGGGACGCGGAGTCGACGGAAATTGTTCGTCAGCAGGAGCTGCTGTTGCCGATTCTCGAATCTGCCCGTTTGACCTGCGCCTCTACAGCCCAGGCGCGACAGGTAGAAGTCAATCTTTTCTGCCCGGAGCAACTTCAAGCTTGGGTCAATGCTCCATTGTTGGAACAGGCCGTTGTCAATCTGCTCGATAATGCCATCAAGTACAGTGATGCGCAGAGTCAGGTGATCATCGAAGGTTGGCAGGAGAACAACCGGATCCTGGTCAAGATTCAGGACCGTGGCCTCGGTATCGCCATAGAACATCTGCCCCGCCTGTTCGAGCGCTTCTATCGGGTCGATGCCGCGCGCAGCCGGGCCATCGGCGGGACCGGTCTGGGATTGGCGATCGTCAAACATATCGTTCAGGTGCATAAAGGGGATGTGTCTGTTCAGAGTACCCCTGGTGAAGGCAGCATCTTTATTATCAGCCTGCCTGTTTAGCTCATCTGACGTCTCATCAGTATCTAACCAAGCACTAACAGAACCCTAACACTTCCTCCCTACGGTTAAAATCGCATGAGCTCAGTCATTGCGGCTCGATTTTTTGTTTTTCCAAGGCTCTGTTTTCACAAAGTTTTGACAATGCGCTAACCGGTCGCTAACAAAAGCGGCCGATGATTGGCGCAGATTTCGATGTGTGAAAACAGTGATGCGCAAGAGCATCAGAATTCAACCTTGGATTAAGGAGAACAAGTAAGATGAAGATTTCTGCCAAACTACTCATTGTTACAGCCTGCACCTGGGTGCTGATTCTAGGGCTGGCTGTTGCCAGTTTTGCCGGTCCGGTGAAGGTCGATGTCAACCTGAGCGATTACGTTAAAGTTCAAGGCGTTGCCGGCAACCTCAACAGTGTCGGTTCCGACACCCTGAACAACATGATGACCTTCTGGGCCGAAGGCTTCCGCAAAAAGTACCCGAACGTCAACGTTCAGATTGAGGGCAAAGGCTCCAGTACTGCTCCTCCGGCCCTGATCGAAGGCACCAGTCAGCTCGGTCCCATGTCGCGCAAGATGAAGAAGAAGGAAGCGCAGAAGTTCGAAGGCAAGTTCGGTTACAAGCCGACCGCCATCGGTGTGGCTCTCGATTCCCTGGCTGTCTTTATCAACAAGGACAACCCGATCGATGGTCTCTCCCTGCAGCAGGTTGATGCCCTCTTCTCCAAGAACCGCAAGGGCGGCGCTGCTGCTGATGTCATCACCTGGGGTCAGCTCGGCCTGAGCGGTGAGTGGGCCAACAAGCCGGTCAGCCTCTATGGTCGCAACTCGGCGTCCGGAACCTACGGTTACTTCAAGAAAAAGGCCCTGTTTAAGGGTGACTACAAGGACACTGTCAAAGAGCAGCCGGGTAGTGCCTCGGTGGTCCTCGGTGTCACCGAAGACAAAGGTGGCGTCGGTTACTCCGGTATCGGTTACAAGACCTCCGGGGTCAAGGCGATCGCTCTGGGTAAGAAGGATGGCGATCAGCAGTACGAGCCGAACTACGAAAACGTCCTTAAAGGCAAGTATCCTCTTGGTCGTCTGCTCTACATCTACGTTGCCAAAGAGCCGAACAAGCCGCTGCCGACCCTGGTCAAGGAATTCCTGAAGTTCGCCCTGTCGAAGGAAGGCCAGGAAATCGTCGTCAAGGATGGTTACCTGCCGCTGACCGCAGAAGTGGCTGAGAAGCAGCTGGCCTTGCTTGACTAAGCAGATACCGGTTTAAGGTTGCAAAATGAACGGCTCTGTCCCTTTCGGGGGCAGAGCCTGTTCGTGTGTTTAGGGCTCGGTTACAGAGGATTTATGAATCCAGCATTTAGAAAAAAGATCAAACGTAATGACCGCATCGCTCGTTGGGTGATTACTGTCGGCGGCATGGCGATCATCTTCAGCGTCATTTTTATTCTGGTGCTGATCGCCAAGGTGTCGTTGCCGCTGTTTTTGGCGCCGGACGCTAAGCTTTATGCCCAAAGCCAGGTCGCGTCTGTCGATGAGATCCGTGCCCTGGGTATGGATGAATACCTGGAGACCGGCTACCGCATCGACGCATCCGGTCTGGTGCAGTTTTTCAATATCGTTGATGGCAGTCCGCTCGACAGCGAGCAGCTGCACAGTGCGACAGGTTTTCAACCGCTGCTTGCAGTCGACAGTTTCGGGCAGTTGCAGCATGCTCTGCTGTGGGAAGACGGGTCGCTGACGATAGAGCAGATCAAGTTCAGTCCTTTTTTCGATGCGGCCAACGACAACCTGCGCAGCATTCGGCACAGTATTGAACAGCTGGCAGCGTTTCCGGCGCCGGCCGGCGGTCGGCCTTTGCAGTCACTGGCGCGGATCGATGAGGAAGGACGGCAGACCCGCATCAATCTGTTTGCCGATAATCGTTTGCAGTTACAGCTGGTCGAAGTCACAGAGGACTTCCTCGGTGATGAAGAGATCAGTGAAAACGAGCATGATCTGGAGTTGGCTATAGCAGGTCAGCTGACGACCCTGGCCCTCAGCAATGATGGCCAACACCTTTATGCCGGCACCGACCAGGGTGAATTGCTGCGCTGGGATCTCTCTGACGCCGAAGAGCCGGAGCTGATCGAAAACTTACTCGCTTTTGCCGATCGCCGCGCCATAACGGCGCTGAACCTGGTGCTGGGGGATGTTTCTCTGGCCGTCGGCGATGCCAGTGGTCAGGTCACCACCTGGTTTCCGGTGCGCAATGAAGCGGGAGCGCGCAAGCTGACGCGCATCCACGATCTTTCACAGCACCAGGGGGCGGTATTGGCTCTCGCTCCTTCTCCGCAGGACAAGACCGTGATCAGCCTGGGTGAGCAGGGACTGAAGCTTGATCACATGACCAGTGAACGTTTTCTGCTCTCTCTGGATGCGAATGATAAACTGCACGATTTCAGCATGACGACCCGTGGTGATGCGCTGATTGCTGTAACTGCATCCGGCCGGCTGTTGAGCTGGAAGCTGGAGATCCCCCATCCGGAGGTGAGTCTCGGCACCCTGTTCGGCAAGGTCTGGTACGAAGGTTATGATGAGCCGGTTTATGCCTGGCAATCCTCTTCCGCCAGTGATGATTACGAGCCGAAGCTCAGTCTCGCCCCCTTGATTTTCGGCACCCTGAAAGGCACCTTCTACGCCATGCTGTTCGCCGTGCCACTGGCAATCTTTGGCGCTATCTATACCAGTCAATTTGCCCGGCCACGGTTGCGTGAATTCATCAAGCCGGCCGTCGAAGTGATGGCCGCGATTCCGACCGTTATCATCGGTTTTCTCGCCGCGCTCTGGCTGGCGCCACTGATTGAACGCTCGCTCGGCTCGCTGTTCTTAAGCCTGATTCTGGTGCCGGCCGCACTGATGCTGAGTATTCTGCTCTGGCAGGCGGCGCGGAAAATCGAACCCCTGAAACGGGTCGAGCGGGGCTTTGAGTTTCTCGCCGTCGCGCCGATTGCCATTTTGGCGGTCGGGATCGCTGCTGTTCTTGGTCCGGGCCTGGAAAACTGGTTGTTTGCCGGGGATCTGAAGCAGTGGCTGTTCACCGAAATGGACACCCGCTACGATCCGCGTAACTGCATCATCATCGCCTTCGCCATGGGTTTTGCGGTGATCCCGATCATCTTTACCATTGCCGAAGATTCGCTTTCCAATGTGCCGAACAGTCTCAAGGCCGCCTCTTTGGCCCTCGGTGCCAGCCGTTGGCAGACTGTCTGGCGGGTCATCCTGCCCTCCGCTTCACCGGGGATTTTTGCCGGCACCATGATAGGCTTCGGTCGTGCCGTTGGTGAGACTATGATCGTGCTGATGGCGACCGGCAACACGGCGATCATGGACCTGAGCATCTTCAACGGCATGCGCCCCCTGTCGGCCAATATTGCCGTCGAGATCCCCGAGGCTCCGGTCGATGGTTCACTTTATCGGACCCTGTTTCTTTCGGCGGTCATCCTGTTTGTCATGACCTTTATCGTCAATACCGTCGCCGAGCTGGTTCGCCAGCGGCTGCGCGCCAAGTACGGCCGCTTTTAGAGGATCTGCAGATGACACCGAGAACACGTAAAGAGATGGATAAATATTGGCGGGTTGGTGAGCCGATGGTCTGGATTTCGGCTGCGGCTCTGACCCTGACCCTGCTCAGTGCGATAACCCTGCTGATTGTGATCATGATGAACGGACTGGGAGTTTTCTGGCCGGCAGCAACCGAGGAACTCAAGCTGACCGATGACAGCCGAATTTACGGCCAGCAGATTCGCGTCGAAGAAACCGCCGACAAGTCGGGGCTGCGGCGCCAGTATAAGATCGCCAATCGCGATCTTTACGGTCTCGATTTCCGCTGGATCGATGAAGCCCAGATTGCAGCTGTCAGTTACCCGGAGGAGCTGCTGGTTCTGGAGCGGATCGAGCATGGCGATTTTTATGGGACGCTGCAGCAGCTTCAAACCGCCCGCCAGGAGCCGTTGCCGGCAACCTTGGACAACCTGCAGCAACAACTGCGGGTCACCGCTGTCGCCCTGGAGCATCTGGCGGAACTGGATGAGCAACTAAAAGACGCCAGTTACAGCATGGAAAAAATCCGCTTGCGGCTGCTCAAGTATGACTACCAGCAGATGCCGAGCGAAGACCCTTCCCGCCAGCAACTGGAGCGTGAAAAAGGGGTCTTGGATACTGAGTTTTCCAGTTTGATCCAGTTACAGACACAACAATTGGCGGCGGTCCGCCAAGCCAAGGCGCAGTTCGTTGATGCTAGCGGGCAAGAGAAAGAGATTGTCCTGGCTGATATCGTGCAAGTCTATGCGCCAAACCGGATGACGACCAGCGATAAGCTGGTCTTTTACGGCCACAAGCTGGTTGAGCTGATTGTTGGTGAACCGCGCGAATCGAATACCGAGGGTGGACTGTTTCCGGCGATCTTCGGCACCGTGATGCTGATCTTCGTCATGAGCCTGTTTTCCTTCCCGCTCGGCGTCATCGCCGCGGTTTATCTGCGTGAATATGCCAAGGAAGGGTTGATCGTGCGGGTGGTACGGATCGCGGTGAACAACCTGGCCGGTATCCCCTCGATCGTCTACGGTATCTTCGGCCTCGGTTTTTTTGTCTATGGCATCGGCCACAGTATCGACAGCTTCTTCTTCCCCGAGCGGCTGCCGACGCCGACTTTCGGGACCGGTGGCCTGCTCTGGGCCAGCCTGACCCTGGCACTGCTGACCGTGCCGGTGGTCATCGTCTCCACCGAAGAAGCACTTGGAGCAATCCCGCGCGAAATGCGGGAAGGGTCCTATGCGCTCGGGGCGACCAAGTTCCAGACCCTTTACCGGGTGCTGCTGCCGATGGCTTCGCCCGGCATCATGACCGGTCTGATTCTGGCCATGGCGCGGGCCGCCGGGGAGGTAGCGCCGCTGATGATTACCGGGGTGGTCAAGCTGGCGCCGGCTTTGCCGATCGACGGCAACTTCCCCTTTTTTCACCTCGATCGCAAGTTTATGCACCTCGGCTTTCATATCTACGACATCGGTTTTCAGTCGCCTAACGTCGAAGCGGCCAAGCCGATGGTGTTTGTTACCACCCTGTTGCTGGTGCTGATCGTCCTGCTCATGAGCAGCGTGGCGATCCATTTACGCAACAAGATGAAAAAACGCTACACTTTCGGGACATTTTAGGAGCTAGCTTTTCAATATGAGTACTGTAATGATAGATAATCCGGTGATCGAGGTCGAAAACCTGCGCTTCTACTATGGCGAGGCACGTGCCCTGCACGGCATCAATTTGCGTTGTCCGGAAAAGCAGGTGACCGCCCTGATCGGCCCGTCCGGCTGCGGGAAATCGACGCTGCTGCGCTGCTTCAACCGGATGAACGATCTGGTTGAAGGCAGCCGGGTTGAAGGCCAGGTGGTTCTCGACGGTGAGAGCATTTACCATAAGAGCACCGATATCATCGAGCTGCGGCGCAAGGTGGGAATGGTTTTTCAGAAATCGAACCCCTTTCCCAAGTCGATCTACGAAAATGTCATTTACGGTCTGCGCATTGCCGGCGAAAACGATAAGCGCTTGCTCGATGAACGGGTTGAAACCAGTTTGAAAGGTGCCGCCCTCTGGGACGAGGTCAAGGACCGTTTGCACGACAGTGCCCTGGGACTGTCCGGTGGTCAGATGCAGCGGCTCTGTATCGCCCGGGCGATCGCCGTCAACCCGAAAGTGATCCTGATGGACGAACCCTGTAGCGCCCTCGATCCCAAATCGACGGCGCGGGTTGAAGAGTTGATCGGTGAGTTGCGCGAGAACTTCACCATCATCATCGTCACCCATAACATGCAGCAGGCGGCGCGGGTTTCAGATTATACTGCTTTTCTGTTCGAGGGCAATCTGATTGAATTCGGTCAGACCGAGCAACTGTTCGTCAAGCCGCAGAACAAGCAGACTGAAGATTACATCACCGGACGTTTCGGCTAGGAAAGGACAATTGAAATGGCTGTTTTAATGCAACAGGAACTGGATGTTCTGAAAAAGAAGCTGCTGACCTTGAGCGCCGAGGTGGAGGAGCGGGTCAAGCAGGCGGTGCAGGCGCTGCTGACCGGCGATCGTAAGTTGGCCGAAGTGGTTAAGAATGGAGATGCGCAGATCGACAATCTGGAGATCGAACTGGAAGAGGAGTGCCTGAAGATCCTCGCCCTGCACCAGCCGGTGGCGACCGATCTGCGCTTTATCGTCTCGGTTTTGAAGATCAATAACGACCTGGAGCGGGTTGCCGATTTTGCCGTCAATATTGCTGAACGGGCGATGGATCTGAGCGGCATCATCAAAATCGAATGCCCCTACGATATTGAAACCATGGCTGAACTGGTGGAAAACATGCTGAAACTGGCTCTCGATTCGTTGGTTGAGCGGGATGCCCAGATGGCCCGTAAAACCATACAGCTCGACGACGAAGTCGATGCTATGCACAGGGATAATTTTGCCAAGGTCAAAGAAGCGATCCGCAGCGATCCGACTTATCTGGACGGGCTGGTCTACTATCTGTCGATCTCCCGCTATCTGGAGCGGATGGGGGACCTGGCGACCAACATTGCCGAAGACGTGGTCTATCAGGTCGATGGCGAAATCATCCGACATGGCGGGATTCAGACCTGTCTGTAAAGGGGAACAGCTACTGATCTCCGTGAGTCCCCCGGAGGTTTTCGCGAGCCATCCTCCGGGGTGGCTTTTTAAATACTTGGATTTCAATGGATAAAAAATAACCGTTTTGGTCATCTTTTTGTGTTCTCCCCTTAGAAAGCTGCGCTGAAGCTGTTAAGATAGCAACTAGAGCTTAGACAATTAACCTCTTGGTGAGTGTTGATAGGCGTTCAGGGAGAGTCATATGAAAAAATTGGGATTATTACTTTTGTTTGTATTTCTGGCAATCGCTGGCGCTCAAGCAGCTACAACGGAAGAGCATCAGCAGGGTACTACTCAGTTCAATGACCCGGAAAGAATTACCGTAGAGCAGGTTAAAGAACGACTCGATCAGGGGCTGGAGGTTGTGATTATCGATGCGCGGAACCTTGAAAGCCCGGCCAATGCCGTGCAGATTATACCGGGTGCGATCCATGTCAGCAGTAACGGGCAGTACAAAGAACTGATCGCGAAGGTAGCGAAGGAGAGTTTTATCGTCGCCTACTGCACCTGACCGAACGAAGAGACCAGCGTCAGTTTGACGCGTGCGATGATTAAAGTCGGGTATCAAAATGTCTACCCCTTAAAGGGTGGCTTGGCCGCTTGGGCGAAAGCCGGGATGCCTTTGACAACGAAATAGACCAGGTTGCCAGAATGACCATTTTCGGGGGTCATTCTGGCAATTTTTCCCCACTCCGAATAGCCGCATCCCACCTCTGACAATCTCTAAGTTAGCGTTATCCTTCCTTTCCTCAGGTATACATAATCTCTTTAAAAACAGGCATTTTTATTGCTTTTGCACGGGCATCAGCTGACTGAGGAGGCTTGCGTGGAAAAGTTCAGGGGTCTGGAACAGGTCGATTTTTTACAGAATGTGCCTGGGCAGGCATTAACGCAATTGCGGCAGCTTGCGGATGAGTGCGATTTCTCCGCCGGGGAAATTATCTCGGCACAAGGAGGCGTCGCTAACTCACTCTACCTGCTATTAGAGGGCAAAGTCGAAGTGGTGCAGACCGATGCGCAAGGGTTTGAGCATCAGATCGCCATGCTGGGGCAGGGGGAAATTTTCGGTGAGCGGGCCTTGCTGATGGAGGATCGCCGTTCGGCCGACACCATTGCCAGTGGTGAGGTTCGGGTCGCCAGGCTGCCCTGGCCGGAGCTTCGCGAACTGATGCAACAGTATCCGCAGCTGTATGACAACCTCTGCCGGCGTCTTGCGCATCAACTCGGTAACTGGAGCATCCGGCATCAACAGGATGAAAAAGAGGCCCGCGAGTTGCTGACCAATCTTGTCGGCTGGCAGGTGCTGCCGGAATTCGACAGCTTCCCCGGGATCAGCCCCTGGGCAAAGGAACTGAATCAACAGATTTCACGACTGGCGCTGGAGCAGCAGCATGTGCTGGTGCAGGGGGAGCGGGGCACCTGGAAAGAGCTGGTCGCCAGGTTGATTCATTACCATTGTGGTGACCAGTCGCGGCCGATCCTTTATCTCAACTGCGCCGACCCGCCTCCGGTTCTCAAGCAGCAGGAAGATCGCAGGAGCTACCGTCGCGACCCGCTACTGACAGCCCTGTCCCAGGAATCGGCGCTTTTCGGTCATGCGCCGGATACCCTGGTCTATACCGATGGCACCCGGCGCGGTTACCTGGAGCTGGCTGATGGCGGTGAGCTGATCCTGGAAAATATCGAGTTTCTTGATTTGCGGGTCCAGCAGATGCTCGCCGATTTCCTCTGCAGCGGGGTGCTGTTCCGGCGTGGCGAGGAGGAAGCCCGCTACACCGATGTCCGCTTGATTGCCACCAGCGATGAGAATTTAGCGGAACTGGTTGTCCAGGGGCGGTTTCACGCCGACCTGTTCGAGGTATTAAAGACCCAGACCATCAGGCTGCGGCCGTTGCGGGAGCGAAAAAAAGATATCCCGGTGATTGCCAAACGGCTGCTGGTGCAGCTTAACCGCAAGCATCATAAGCAGGTGCGGGGGACAAGCCAGGAAGCGCTCAATCGGTTGGTCGATTATCATTGGCCGCTCAACGGCCAGGAGCTGCAGCAGGTTATCGACCGGGCAGTGGCGGTCTGTAGCGGCGATCTGATTCTGCCGGAGCAGATCTTCCTCAATATCACCCCTGAAGCAGACAGCCAGCGCTTGAACCTGCTGCAGTTGCCGCTGGTGCGCAGGCTGTTTGAAAAAGACAAGTATCCGCAGCGTCTGTTCTGGTTGACAGTGCCGGCATTCCTGCTGATTGTGCTCGGCTGCCTGTTCGGTCCGGTCGAGCAGAACCCGTCCAACCTGTTGGTTTGGGGGGTCTGGTGGCCCTTTCTGTTGCTCTGGGTCTGGGTCACCGGGCGCAGTTGGTGCAGTTTCTGCCCGCTGGAAGGACTGGCACGACTCTGGCCCTGGTCCGGGCAGTGGCGTGAGCCTCAATGGTTGCAGAAGTACGGCTCGGTTCTGGCCCTATCCGGCTGCATGTTACTGCTCTGGCTGGAGCAGCAGGGGCAACTGTTTCAGCGGGCGCCGGGAACCGCCCACCTGTTGTTGGCACTGCTGGTGATGGCACTGGTGAGCCAGCACCTGTTCGGTTCGCGGCGCTGGTGTAAATATCTCTGCCCCCTCGGCTGGCTGGTCGGACGGGCGGCGCGCTACAGCGCTTTGAAGTTGCGCAGTAATAACAATGTCTGCCTCAGCCAGTGTCAGATCGACGATTGTATCCGCGAAAAAGAATGTCCCATGGGGCTGCACCCGACGGCTGCGCAAAAGAGCGACGATTGCATCCTCTGCGGCTCCTGCATCCGGCATTGTTCACACGATGCGATCCGGCTCGATCTGCGCTTTCCCTGGCAGGGGGTGTTGGCGGCGCCTTCGGTTTCCTTGCTCGATGGACTGCTGCCGCCACTGTTGCTGGCCGTGGTCCTGGCTGTCCGGGGCGCGGAAAAGTTGACACCCCAGCCGGCCTGGGGTTGGACGTTCCTGCTGATGGCAAGTCTGCTGCTGGTCGGTTTTTCGCTGGTCACCAGGGCTGCTGACTGGAAACTCTGGAAAAAACGCTACGTGCTGTTTGGGGTTGCCAGTCTGCCGTTAGCCCTGGCGGGTCTGTTCGGACTGTTTTTTCGTGAACTGCTGGAACAGGGCCCGCTGTTGCCCCAGATGCTGTTCGCTTCTGATTGGATTTTCGGCCTGTTGCCGAACGGGCGCTTGAACCTCGGCACCCTGCATATTCTGATGCCGTTTCTGCTTCTGGTTGGCCTCGGTTTCTCTTGGTTTTTGCTGCAGCGATTGCTGGTCACGCAAAACAGTTCTGTGGCGGAATGGCTGCCGGCCCGTCTGTTTCTGCTCAATCTGGGGGTCGTCCTGCTCTGGTTGCTGTGACAGGCCATTGAATTCATGCTACTCTTGCCGCTATGAATCTTGAAGACTGGGGCTGGAGCCCTTTTTTTGCTGATAATTTTACTCCCTGGGAAGAGCGTGGCTACCTGCCAGCACGGGTGATTCGGGGGGAGAAGAACTACTTCCGGGTCTGGACCACAGCAGGAGAGCTGACCGTTCGTTTTGCCGGCAAGGTGCGGCATAAGGCGGGTGGGCGGGCCGATCTGCCGGTGGTTGGCGACTGGGTGGTGGTTGAGCCGCAACCGGACCAGCGCGGCCTGATTCAAGCCCTGCTGGAACGGAAAAGTTCTTTTGCCCGCAATCTGCCCGGCCGACGCAAAGGGAAGGGGCGCGAAAGGATCGAACAACAGGTCATTGCGGCCAACGTTGATCTGGTGTTGATCGTCTGCGGTCTTGATCGGGATTTCAACCTGCGGCGTATCGAACGCTACCTGACACTGGTCGGTAGCAGTGGCGCCGAAGCGGTGGTGCTACTGAACAAGGCCGACCTCTGCGATGATCCGCAGGCCTGTCAGAAGCAGGTTGAAGAGATCGCTGCCGGCACCCCGGTTCATTGTTGCATGGCCCGCGATCAGCAGCAGCTCGATTTCCTCTTTTCCTACCTGCGGCCAGGCCGGACTCTGGCGCTGCTTGGCTCGTCCGGGGTCGGTAAATCGACCATTCTCAACGGTCTGCTTGATGAGGAGCGGCAGAAGATCGGTGAGGTCAGTGATGCGGTAGGTAAAGGGCGTCACACCACCACACACCGGGAACTGTTCCTGATGCCGGACGGTGGCATCCTGATGGACAACCCCGGCATGCGCGAGTTGCACCTCTGGGGCGAAGAAGAGGATCTGGCCGAATCCTTCACCGATATAGAAAATCTGGCGGCAAATTGCCGCTTCAGCGATTGCGCGCATAAGAGCGAACCGGCCTGTGCGGTCTTGGCCGCGGTCGAGCGTGGTGACCTCAGTGCGCCCCGGCTGACGAGCTATCATAAGCTCAAGGATGAACTGGCCAGTTTGCAGCGCAGACGTTGATTTTCAGGCCGAGTTACGTGATAATGATCAGCCGCCCTTGAGGCAACTGAGATCTAGCTTATGTAAATGTTCGTGCCATCACTTCGGGGGCTCTGTTGCGCTGGACTTTTCATCTCATTCTTGTTTTCCTGCTCTGCCTACCGCTGCCACTGATTGCGGCAGAAGTCCGGGTCGGAATCTACAGTAACCCTCCCCTCTGTTTTGTCGACGAGCAAGGTCAGACTGACGGCCTGTTTCCTGAAATTCTGCAGCATGTTGCCCAGGAAAAAAACTGGCAGCTTGAATTTGTTTCCTGCACCTGGCAGCAGTGTCTCGAACAGCTCGACAGTGGCGACATCGACCTGTTGCCGGCGATCGCTTACACCGAGGCGCGGGCTGAAAAGTATCGTTTCGTTGCTGAAACGCTGCTGACCAATTGGGGACAGATCTATCAGCGTTCCGGTGACAATTTCGATTCGATTCTGCAACTTGCTGGAACGCGCTTGGCCGTTCTGGAAAAGGATGTCTATTACCTTGGTGACCAAGGGCTCAGGCAGGTTGCGGAAAATTTCGACCTCGATGTTGAGTTTGTCGAAGTCACCAGCTACCAGGAGGCCTTTGAACGGTTAGCGCGTGGTGATGTTGATCTGGCCATGGTTGGCCGGGTTTTCGGCGTTCAAAAGCAACAACAGTTTAACGTGTTGCCGACCCCGCTTATGGTTAAAGCGATCCAGGTCCGACCGGCTTTTTCGCAACAGAGTGATCCCGAATTAAAGACCCAGTTCGATCTGCTGGTCGGCGAATGGAAGAGAACCACTGGCTCGATTTATTATCAACTGATCGACAAGTGGCTGGGGATTCCCCACCCGGATGCGTTCCTGCCTGCATGGCTCAAAGTGGTCCTGACTCTGCTGGCAGTCATTCTGTCTTTGATGGTGTTGATGACCCTTTGGGCGCGCCGCCAGATCAGAATCAAAACCCTGGAACTTGCCGGAAAGAACCGTCAGCTGGAAGATGAACTGATTGAGCGACAGGCGGTTGAAGTCGAGCTGCGCGAGCGGCAGCAGCAGTACCGGGTGCTGTTTGAAGAAAACCAGGCGATCATGATGTTGATCGATCCGCAGACGATTGAGATTGTCGATGTCAATCCGGCCGCCTGCGATTTCTACCGGTACCCACGCGAGAAGATGCAGGGGATGTCGGTTTCGTGCCTCAATGAGCTCAACGGTCAAGAAATTGAGGATATGGTCAAGCAGATCAACTCGCGGCAGTTGCTGCAGTTTGAGCTGGTCCACAAGCGTGCTGATGGTGAACGGCGGTATGTCGAGATTCAGAGCAGTCCGATTGTTATCGATGGCCGATCGCTGATCTGCTCAATTATCCGTGATATCAGCCAGCGAAAAGAGGCTGAACAGCAGCTCGAGGAGCGGAACTATTTTCTGCAGTCGGTCATTGATGGTGTCTCCGACCCGTTGATGGTCATCGGCTTCGATTATCAGGTTCTGCAGATGAACGAGGCGGCCCGTGGAAAATTATCTGCCAATTTGGAAGCCAATGATCGTTTGGCTTGCCATCAGGTCTCCCATGCCTCGACGGTCCCCTGTGACGGTGAAGATCATCCCTGCCCGCTTAAGCAGGTTCGGGAAACCGGTGAGACCGTTACGGTTATCCATAACCATTTTTATGAACAGAAGCTGCGGATCGTTGAGTTGAGCGCCTCGCCTCTCTACAATGCCGATGGCGATATGTACGCGGTCATTGAGGTGGCACGGGACATTACCGAGCGGCATCAGATAGAAGAATTGCTCAGCGAAAATGAAAAACGCCTGCACCACCTGGCTCATCACGATACCTTGACCGATCTGCCGAATCGTTTGCTGTTCGAGGATCGGCTCAAGCAGGCTTTGAGCAAGGCCCGGCGGAGCCGCAGGCAGGTGGCTCTGTTCTTCCTCGACCTGGATCATTTCAAGGATGTGAACGATAATCTGGGGCATGATTTCGGTGATCTGCTGTTGATCGATGTCGCCAACCGGTTACGCAACTGTGTGCGAGAGGCTGACACGGTTGCTCGACTGGGTGGAGATGAGTTTCTGGTATTGCTTGATGAGATCGAATCGATCCCGATGGTCGAGGCGATGGCAGAACGGATCTGCAATGTCCTGATTCATGAACTGAGTCAAGATGATTATAGCCAGAAGCTCAGCGCCAGTATCGGTATCAGTATTTTCCCTGAAGACGGGATCAACAGTCAGGAGCTGATGAGATCTGCCGATCAGGCGATGTACAAGGCCAAAGGAAAAGGCAAGGCGAACTATCAGTTCGCTTCTGCACCCCAGGGCCACCTAAACTTCGAATGAGCATTCTTCTGCTCAGGGTTTCTCGGCGTAGATCACGCCACTCTTCATCGTTGCCGGAACCGGCAGCCGCGTGACATTGACCAGCCCGGCATTCAGGCACATGTCACGGATTTCCTGTTCACTGTAGGCCTGCCCTTTTTCGGTGCCGAGCAGCATGTTCAGCGCAAACAGCGCCGGATAGATCGGGCCTGGAGCATGATCGTTGAGGATAAATTCGTGAATCAACAGGATGCCGCCGGCAGCGGTGGCTGCTGCGGCATCAGCGACCAGCTGCGCAGCCTGCTGCGGTCCTTCAGCATGCAACACATGTGACAGCCAGACCAGGTCGAAATCGCTGCCGAGCGGATCTTCGAGGAAATTGCCGCCGACAAAACTGATCCGATCGCTCATGCCGATTTTGTTGATGTTCTGACTGAAGATCGACCTGCTTTCCGGCAGGTCGAAAACGGTAGCCTGCAACAGGGGGTGCTGCTGGCAGAAATGCACCGACCAGGTTCCCGGCCCACCACCGACATCGAGCAGTTTTCGTGGATTACCGACCGGCATCAGCGGCACCAGTTGCGGGGCGAGCATGCTGGAAAGATTATGCATTCCAAGCAGGAAGTCACGCCGCCATTCATCTTCACTGAAGGAAGACCGTTCCCGCTGTGGTTGGCCGTTCCTGACGGCCTGGTCCAGCTGGCTCCAGGATTCGACCAGATGGTGTTGATGGCGGATAATATGGCCGAGGTACTGATTTGAGTTGGCATCCAGCCAGTAGCAGATCGGTTCCGGGCAGCGGTAGCCGACCTTGTCTTTGACCAGCAGATCCATCGCCGCCAGGGCCCGGAGCAGCATATTCAAGGCCCGTTCGTCACATTTGAGCAGGGCGGCCAGCGCTTCCGCTGACAGCGAAGCATCGCTGAGATAAGTAAAAATATCGAGCCTGATGGCGGCCTGTAACGCGCTCCCCTGCCAGTAACTTCCGGATGTTTCCAGTAACCGTGGTGGATCCCAGTGACTGACCATCTATGACCCCCTGTGTTAAGCTTTTTGTCCGTTAAGCTTCTCCGCCACGCTGCGCAGTTTGTCTTCCATCGTCTGCTCCCGGTCGACCCGGGTCCCCAGTTTGATGGTGGTGCTGATCCGCGGCGCGCCTTCGGCATGAATCTTCTCGTGGCAGGCCTTGATGGCGGCAAACACCTGGTCATACCCGCCTTCAATGTTGGTGCCGTAGGCATGCATACGGATTTTCAGCCCGGCCGCCTCCAGCACCTGCTGGCAGAGGGCAACATATTTGGACACCGAAACTCCAACCCCCAACGGCACTACACATAAATCGACGATCACCTTCATGGGATACTCCTTGATATATGAATATTTTGGATAAAGTATAACCGGTTGTTTGCAGGTCTGCCAATTTATCCGCCGGGGGTATATCCTGGCGAGCGATTCGCAGTATAATGAAAGTGTGAAAGAGTAGTGGTGCGGGTTCGAGCATCAGGTTCTGTCTCTTGTCCCACCTCCGGGCCTGAAGCCGTTTTCCGCAGAAAGGGGAACGTCATGAACAGGACCGATCTACAGGGTATGCGGCAGTTGTTTGAAGATGGCAACATGATCTGGGTGGAAAATCAGCTCAACCATATGAAGGGCCGGGTGATCGGCTTTGAGACGGATAAATTAGAGGTTGAGGTTGATAAGCACTGCGAACGCTGGGATATCGACGTCTGTACCGAGATGACCCACGGTTTCAAAGTCAACTATGATGAAGTGCTCAAACACCCGCACGAATTTGATAGCCACCTCGATTAAGTTGGGCTAAATGACCGGGCTGGCAGTTGCTAGCCCGGTTTTCGTTGCCGGATCAGTTGTTTCTTACGTCGGTCTGCAGGAGCAGCTTCTGCAGCGCGTTGGGGTCTGTTTGTGGTCGCTGACAAGCAAAATTCTGACACAGGTAAGCGGTTGCCCGCTTGTCAAGCTGCAACATTTCGGCGCTGTAGGGTGCCAGTTGGTCAATGAGGTTAGAGTCTTCCGGTGAGCGGAGCAAAATGCTGATGTCCGGGCGATAGCTTGTCTGGAGCGTCGCCAGCAAGGCTTTTGTATCTGCCTTCTCAGGATCGCCGACAATCACCAGTTCACGGGTTGGTTCAATTAGCAGGCTTGCAGCGGTCAAAAATTGAGTGTAGCCAGCTGGATAGCGGATAACTTGCGCCGCAGAGGCCTGCAGCAACTCTTCAGCATAGCGGCTCCAGTTCTTGTCGCCGGTCAACAGGTAGAGCCGAGCGTAAAGTTCCAGGGCCACCGAGCCGGCAGATGGCAAGGCGCCATCATAAAGTTCCCGGGTTCGGAGCGGCAGTTCATTGACTGCCGGCGTTTCAAACAGCTGCCCGTCCTTGTCGCTGAACTCCTGGCGTAAAATTTCTCCCAGAATGATCGCATTTTGTAGATAGTGTGCTTTATAGCTGCTGCGGTAAAGATCGAGCAGGCCGCGGGCGACAAACGCATAATCGCTGGCAAAGGCGGCGATCTCCGCTTTACCGTTTCGCCAGCGTCGCAGCAGGTGCCCATCTTCTGTTTGCAGTCGCTGTTCGATGAAGCGGGCTGCTGATTCGGCCTGTTGCAGCAACTCCGGTTCTTGCAATGCTCTGGCTCCCAGGGCCAGGGCTGAGATGGTCAAACCGTTCCAGCCGCTGAGGATCTTGTCATCGCGAAACGGATGAACCCTCTGCTCACGCGCGACCAGCAGCTTTTGCCGATCCTCCTCTACTTGAGAGCGCAGCGTAGCAAGCGGTATTTTCAGCTCGGCGGCCCAGACGGATAGGGGCTTCTGCAGGTGCAGAATGTTTGTTCCAGGTAGTTCATCAGGAATATGGGCGGCAAAATTGCCGAACGGATCGACATTGAAAATCTGCTTGAAGCGTTTCGCCCGTACCGGCCCGAGCAGCGCATCGATCTGCTTGCTTTGCCAGAGATAGAACTTGCCTTCGACCCCTTCGCTGTCGGCATCCTCAGCTGTGTAGAAACCACCGCTCGAGTGACGCAGTTTCTGCTGCAGGTATGCGAAGATCTCCCGTGCCGTATCGGCGTAATGACTTTTCCCGGTCAGCTGAAACGCTTCCAGGTAAGCTCGCGCCAAGCCGGCCTGGTCGTAGAGCATCTTCTCAAAATGCGGCACCAGCCAATCGGCATCGGTTGAATAGCGGTGAAAGCCGAAGCCGAGTTGATCGTAGATCCCGCCAAGACGCATCGCCTGCAGGGTTTTTTCCACCATCTGCAAAACTTTAGGATCTTTGTTGCGGTAATGGTGCTGCAACAGAAAACTGAGCAGATGGGGCCGGGGGAATTTCGGTGCCTGGCCAAAGCCACCCTTTTTTGTGTCGAAACTGCGGCTAAGTTCTGCAACCGTCTGCTTGATATGGGTTGTGTCGAGCTGTTTGGAACGATCCGGCGTGGACTGTTTTTTCTGTAGCTGAGCGAGCACCCGGCGGGCGTTGTTCTGCAGGTATTCCGGGTTGTCCCGCCAGAGGTTGACCACTTGCGGCAGCAGGTCGAGCATTCCGGGACGATTGTGGCGGCGCGGTTTTGGAAAGAAGGTGCCGGCGAAAATCGGGATTTTGTCAGCGGTCATGATGATCGTTAACGGCCAGCCGCCGCTGCCGGTCATTTCCGTGCAGACCTGCATGTAGAATTGATCGATATCGGGCCGTTCTTCGCGATCGACCTTGATGGCGACATAGTCCCGGTTGAGCAGCGCAGCGACCTCCCGGTCGGCAAAACTCTCCGCTTCCATGACATGGCACCAGTGGCAAGTAGAATAGCCGATCGACAGGAAGATCAGTTTTTCCTCTTTGCGGGCTTTGGCAAACGCTTCTTCGCCCCAGGGGAACCAGTCGACCGGGTTGTGCGCGTGCTGCTGCAGGTAGGGGCTTTGCTCGTACTGCAACCGGTTTGCTTGTTCCGCTGTGGCGAGAGACGGGTTCAGCAGCAGAGCCAGCAGCAGGGTCAACCGGGGGCTGAATTGTGGCATGGAAAATAACGGCATTGAGACTCCTTTTTCAGAGCCTCAATTGTAACCTATTTGGTCAGCTGTTGCGGCTGAGTTGCCGCCAAGGGCTATTCAGTTTCACGCTGGCCGGTTCGCTGGCCAGCATCAAGCGGCAGTCTTCGGTGGCGGTGACCACCAGTTGGCCGCGCATTTTGACGCTAAAACCCTGTCCGGAACGCAGGATATGGTCACGGTTGTCGCCGGCCTGGGTCAGCCAGCAGCGGCCAGCTTGGCAGATGATCCGGACTCCGTAAAGGTTGTCGCCGAGGTCGAGCAATTCATTTCTGTGCAGTAAGATTTCCATCAGCGTCTCCTTGGGCTGTTCTTCAGGTTGTCCCTATTACAGCCGATCCAATATTTCCTCGCAAGATACAGGTCTTTACTATTGTGACCGTCACAGATAGACTGTTTTTAAACTGTAGCCGTCAATGAAGCAGCTAACTGTGTCTGGTTGCCCGGATTGCAAAGTGCTAAGACTGCTTTCTAAGCTATGTAGCTTTAGATGGGGCAACCGATTTATCTGCAGGTTGCAGGGGAGGACGCGATGCTCGATAGCAGTTTACGCCAAACGGGGAAATTGCCGCTTTACGAAGAAGTGGCCGGGCGGATCAGCTTCCTGATCGAGCAGGGCACGCTGCGCCCCGGCGACCGGGTCCCCTCGATCCGCAATTTGAGCAAGCAGATGCAGGTCAGCATCAACACCGTCAAGGAAGCCTACAGCCAGCTTGAGGACCGGCGTCTGCTCGAGGCCCGTCCCCAGTCCGGATATTATGTCCGCGCCCGCTTGCCGGAACTGCCGGCCGAACCGGTGGTGGATGGTCCGGCGCTGAATCCGACCGAAGTCAGTCTGGGTAATGTCTACCAGCAGGTGATGAGCGACCTGCTCAAGCCGCAACTGCTGCAGCTGGGGATCGCCATCCCCAACCCGGAGCTGCTGCCGGTGGAAAAGCTGAACCGGATGCTGACCCGCGAGACCCGCCGCTACGCAACCCAGTCGGTTTCCTACGATCTGCCGCCGGGCAATCTGCGCCTGCGGCAACAGGTGGCCCAGCGGATGC
>CALZHQ010000051.1:31318-54088 GCA_945787295.1 uncultured Desulfuromonadales bacterium | reverse complement strand
GTCAAACGGTATCCAACTGTCAGGAGAATTGAAAAAAGGCAGCAAAAAATGCTGCCTTTAAAGAGCTACCGCGAAGCGGTTTAGTTCAACAGGGATTAGGCGGTTACCGGTAATATCGATATAACCGGTAACCGGAATATCGGTTGAAATTATCAATAAATCCAGTATCTTATTTTTTAATAAATTTTTAAACGTTTTTTTCTGTGTCTGGGAGGGGGTCATGAAGAAATCGGTGGGGGATACCGCCCTCAATTCTGCGTTTTGGCAATCATACGAAAATTGTCTGACAAAAAACTGTATTAAACCACAGTACATCCAATGGTATGTAAAATGGTGCCAGCATTTTGTCCGTTTTGTAGAACCGTTACCTTTAGGAAATTGTCAGCCGGAACATGTTTCGGCATTTCTAGACAATCTCCGTGATAACGAGGACATTAAAGGCTGGCAGGTCAGTCAGGCACGAACAGCTCTTTGGCATTTGTTTCGTGATCAGCTGAAGATTTCCTGGGCCGTTACTGGTACAGCTGTAACGGCATCGGTGTCGATTAAATCCAAAGACACTCCTCTTGAACTTTCTGACGTTCATCAAACCACGATCAACAAAATGCGCAGTACTTTGGTTGGTCGACAATATGCCAAGCGAACAGTCAAGGCGTACCTCGATTGGGTAAGCAGATTTTTAAGTTATTACCCGCATAGACGAATCTCTGATCTGGATGCAACTTCGGTCAAAGCCTACCTGACTTATTTGGTCGAAGAGCACAATATTGCGGTCAATAGCCAGAAACAGGCTTTGAATGCGCTGGTCTTTCTCTTTCAGGAATCAGAGGAACGTACACTCGGCGATTTTTCTGATTTCGCCAGGGCAAAGAAGCCGATCAAGGTTCCGGTCGTACTGACCCGGGATGAAATTGCTTCGTTACTTCTGGAGTTAAAACCACCGTTTAGCTTGATTTGTCATCTGCTATATGGTGCTGGAATGCGACTGATGGAGGTGGTCCGACTGCGGATCAAGGATGTTGATTTTGCTCAACGGCAGATTCTGATCCGGGATGGAAAGGGGCGTAAAGATCGGATTACCATGCTGCCGGAGAGTTGTCGTGAGCCGCTCAAGGTGCAAATTGAAGAGTCGCGCCGGTATCATGCTGCCGATCTGAAGAAGAATTATGGCGAGGTCTGGCTGCCGGGTGCCCTGAGTAAAAAATATCCGGGCGCTGCTCGCGACTGGCGCTGGCAGTACGTGTTTGCGGCTACGCGGGTCAGTGTCGATCCTGAGTCTGGCAAGGTTCGCCGACATCACTTTGATGAGTCTGCAGTGCAGCGGGCCGTTCGGGACGCAGCGAAAGCGTGTGGACTGAGTAAAACTGTCACGCCACACACCCTGCGTCATTCTTTCGCTACCCACCTGCTCGATTCCGGTTACGATATTCGCACGGTACAGGAGCTACTGGGGCATGCAGATGTTTCAACGACGATGATTTACACCCATGTTCTGAACAAGCCGGGGGTTGCCGTCCGCAGTCCGATTGATAAGTCGTGACATCGAACATTGGGCGAGTGAGGGATTGGCGCATCTGATTGCGCTGTGAGCGGTTTTAAAACGGACTGTCCGGCAGGCGATTGGCTGGGCCGAGGTAGACGAACTTGCCGGTGGTCATCCGTTTGGGCAGGCCACGGCCGCTGACCTGGTCAAATCGGGAGCAGATTTCTTCGCCGTTGAGGATCTTTTTCGGCGTCAAAGCGGTGCGGCAGGGGTGATTGGTCTGGCGATGCTCTCCGGCTGGGCTGGAGACAGAAACAGCCGGCGGAGCCTGGGTGCTCTGTCGACTGCGATCGGTTTTCTCTTTTTGATGCGACATGCTTTCCTCCCCCGGAAAACCATGAACACCAAACACTTTACGGCTGGATCTCATTGGCTGTCAACAAAAAGCCGAAATGACACTGTTTTTTTAGCTCTGCTCCGGATCGATCTGCAGTGCCACCAGGTAGCGGGAGACCATGTTGTAGGTGGCGATGATGCCGACCAGTTCGATCAGTTGCTGCTGGTCGTGCAGTTCGTGCTGCACCGCTTCGAAGGTCTGGTCTTCGACGTGGACATTGAGGGTCATTTCGGTGACCAGGTTGAGGATGACCCGTTCCTTGGCGTCGAACACCAGCAGCTCTTCGCCGATGCCGGTGAAGTTGCGCAGCACTTCCAGCTCTGCTTTTGTGCCGCCGGCCTTGAGGAATTCGGGGGCGTGATGATGGAATTCATAGTCGGCGCAGGTCAATGCCGCAACGGCGCAGATCGCCAGCTCCTGCAGGCGGGCGGGCAGGGTGAGTTTGCCGCGCACTTCGCGCAGCAGGCCGTTCCAGCCTTTGGCGAAGGGGGGACTGTGGAGCAGCATCCGGTCGAGGTTGAGCAGTTGACCGCGGCGGCGCGAGCGGATGTCATCGACGATCTCGCGTGGTTCGTCGATATCCTCCGGCAGGTATGGGATCCGGGGCATAACGGCCTCCTTTCTTGATTTGCAAAACCTGGGAAAGACTGGTTTGCCACCAAGGCACCAAGGTAAGCTAAAATCAAAACCTGTCTTTAGGGTTAAGGCAAAAAAACAGCCCCTTTGTTTTAACTTTTCTTGTCAGTTCGGTCTTGCCTTTCTTGGTGATCTTGGTGCCTTGGTGGCTAATAATTACTTCTGTTCCGCTCCAGAATCCGTTCCAGCTGCACCGCACTCAGGTAGAAGTCGTATCTGGCATTAACCTCCAGGTTGCGCGAGCGGGTCAGCAGGAACTGGGCATCGAGCAGGTCGACGGTGGTGGCCTGTTGCTGCTGGACGCGGTTTTCGGTGACCCGGTAGTTCTCCTCGGCCGAGGTGACGCCGGTGCGCGCTTCCTGCTGGCGGCCGCTGGCGATGCGCAGATTCTGCAGGGCTGTCTCTAATTGTAACACCAGCGCCGCTTCAGTGTCGCGCAGTTCGGCGGCGACGGCACGGGCTCTGGCATCGGCTGCGGCGATGGTTTTCTCGCGGGCGAAACCGTCGAACAGGTTCCAGCTGGCGCGTAACAGCAGCAGGTTGTTCTGGTCGTTATTGTCTGACACTGCAATGTCGTCGCTGTACTCCTCGTGGGCAACGGTCAGATCGATCTGGGGCAGGTAAGCGCCCTGGTTGGCCCGCCGGTCCCGTCTGGCCGCCAGCAGTTCGTTGCGCAGGTAGTTCAGCTCACTGCGGTTAGCGAGCAGCTGCTGCCGGTAGCTGTCGACCCGCTTCGGATCGAAACTCTGCAGGGCCGTTGCGTTTAAATCCTGCAAAGACTCTTCGGCGGGTAATCGCAGTCCGGTGGTCCGTTCTAACAGCCGTCGTGCGATCTGCTGCTGCCCTTCGGCCTGGAGCAGATCCTGGCGGGCGCTGGAGAGTTCCACCTCGACCCGCAGCAGGTCGTTGCGGGCAATCACGCCATAATCGAATTTCAGCTGGGCATCCCGCTTCTGCCGCTCCAGCAGTTCGACCCCTTCTGCCGCGGTGGCAACCGAACGGTTGGCGCGCAAAACCTCGATGTAGGCCTGCTGGGTTTCCAGTACGATATCGGCACGGGTGCCTTGCAGCCGATAGTCGGCCCCCTGGGCGCGCCGGCTGGCGGCCCGGTAGCTGTGGTAATCGCTCAGACCGTTGAACAGGTTGATGGAGGCACCGAGGGTCAGGATTGAGCTCTCTTCACCGAGGGAGCGTGGATCTTCGTCCCGTTCGGTGTAGCTGTAGTCAAGATCAACGCGGGGCAAAAAGGCAGCGCGGGAGACACCGACCGCTGCCTTGGTTTGGTCGGCAGTGGCGCGGAACAGCTCGATCCGTTGATGGTTCTGCAGCGCGGCGACAATTGCCTCATCGAGGGTCAGGGCGAAAACCTGTGACACCAGCAGCAAAAACGCCAGGAGAGTGGTTGAAAAGTATTTCATCGATTAGCCTCCTGCACATCTTTACGCTTTTCCATGCGGATCACAAAGATCAGGATCGCCGGGATAACGAAAACAGTGAACACGGTCGAGACCGCCAGCCCGCCGAGGATGACGCTGCCTAAGCCCCGGTAGAGCTCGGAGCCGGCACCGGGGATCAAGACCAGCGGCAGCATGCCGCAGATACTGGTGGTGGCGCTCATGTAGATCGGCCGCAGGCGGCTGCGGGTCGATTCGAGCACCGCTTCGCGGTAGTCCATGCCGTTGTCATGGAAGTTGTTCAGCGCCTGGTGGACGATCAGAATCGCGTTGTTGACCACCACGCCGATCAGGATGACAAAGCCGAGCATGGTTAAAACGTCTTGACCACCACGCCGATCAGGATGACGAAGCCGAGCATGGTCAGCACGTCCATCGGCTGTGGGGTGATGAAGATATTCAGCAATTTGAGGCCGATGAACCCACCGGCCCCGGCCAGCGGGACGGTGAGCATGATGATCAGCGGGTAGACGAAGTTGCCGAACAGCGAGGCCATCAACAGGTAGGCGATCATGATCGCCAGCAGAAAGTCCCACTGCAGCACTTCGCGGGTTTCCACCAGTTTGTCAGCGGCACCGCTCATTTCGACCTGCAGCTCCTCAAGCAGACCCATCTGTCTGACCTGCGGAATAATCTGCCCGTCGATGATCTCCATCGCCGTTTGCAGCGGCATCGATTTGGGGGGCGTGACCTGCAGGGTGACGGTCCGTTCCCGTTCCAGGTGGCGGATCAGCGCCATGCCAGTGGTTTCCTGCAGATTGGCCAAAGAAGACACCGGCACCAGCTTGCCGCTCGGGGTTGCCAGGGTGGCCTGAAAAAGCGCCTGCGGGGTGGGGATCTCCTGGTCGGCAGCTTTGAGCACCAGGTCGATCTTCTTCTTCCCGTCCTGCTTGAAGTCGCCGACCACCCGGCCATCCATCAGCACGTCGAGGGCGGCTCCTAAGTCGCGGGTGCTCATGCCGTTGGCTTTGAGCCGGTCCCGGTCGGGGATAATCCGCACCTCGGGATAGGTCAGCTCGATCGAGGGCACCGGGCGCACCTGGCTGTTTTCGATCTGGCCGCGGATCATGCCGAACAGGGTGCCGGAGGCGGCGACGATCTTGTTCAGGTCGTTGCCGGTCACATTCAGCTTGATCGCCCGCCCTTCGCCGAGGCCACTTTCGAACACGCCCGGCTGCAGGCTGACGCCGTACATCCCCGGGATGCTGTAGATCAGCCGGGTGAAGAAGGGCAGCAGGTCACCCGCTTTGTCAAAATGATCGCTGATCGCTCCGGCGATCATGAAGCCTTCGGCGCCGACATAGAACATGTTGCGGATCGAAGGCACGCCATCGACATCGGCACCGATGTGCGGTGCCGCCATGCGGTGAAAACGCTCGCCGATATCGACCCGTTCGGCGGTCGAAAGACCCGGTGGCGGGACCAGGATGTTGAGCACCAGATTCCGGTTGCCCTGTGGCAGGTACTCCATCTTCGGGGTGAGGAAAAAGACCGAGGCGAGGGCCACGCTGATCAGGAGGGTCAGGGTGGTCAGCCGGGTCAGCCAGTTGCGGATCGCCAGGGAGACCAGCGCCATCAGCCCGTTAGAAAGTTTGTTGCCGATCTTATCGAGAAACGGCAGGGCCTTGGTCTTTTTCGCCGCTTTGGCGCTGAACAGCTTGTAGGAAAACATCGGGATCACCGAGACCGAGACGAACAGGCTCAAGCTGACCGCGGCGACCACGGCGATGGCGATGTCGCGGAACAGCTGACCGGCTTCTTCCTGGATGAAAACGACGGGGAGGAACACCGCCACGGTGGTGATGGTCGAGGCGAGCACCGCGCCCCAGACCTCCTTGGTGCCGTCCAGCGCCGCATCGAAGGCCTTTTTGCCCATCAGCCGGTGACGGTCGATATTCTCGATAACGACGATCGCGTTGTCGACCAGCATGCCGACGGCAAAGGCGATCCCCGCCAGCGAGACGACGTTGAGATTCCGTCCCAGCAGGTCGAGGAACAGAAAGGTGCCGACGATACTGATCGGAATCGCCGTGGCGACGACAATGGTGGCCCGCAGACTGCGCAGAAAGATCAGCAGCACGCCGATCGCCAGCAGACCGCCGAACATGATGTTCTGCTTGATCTGGTCGATGGCGCCGTTGATGTAGAAGCGCTGGTCGTATACCCAGTCGAGATACAGCCCTTCGGCGGCCAGTTTCTGCTCGTTGAGCCAGAGATACTTCTCTTCGGTCAGGTTGGTCATCTCCAGGATGTTGGTGCCCGCTTCCGGGCGCACGCCGATGGCGATGCCGGGGACGCCGTTCTGCAGCACCACCGAATTTTTCTTCTCGAAGCCGGGCCTGATGTCCGCCAGGTCGCCGAGTAAAACCCGCTGCTGACCGGTGGAACGCAGCACCACCTGGGCAATATCCTCCGGGGTTTTGAACTCGCCGGTGGTACGGATCCGGAAATCACGCCGCCCGACGCCGAGGGTGCCGGCGGAGACGTTAATGTTTTCACCCTGAATGGCAGCGATCACGTCATTGGTGGTCAGCCCGTAGGCGGCCAGCTTTTCCGCCGAGATGATGATATGCATCTCCGCCTCGGTGCCGCTGCCGATAAACAGGTCGGAAACCCCCTTGACCCGCTCGATATGCTGGCGGATTTCATCTTCGAAGAAGGTTTTGTAGTTCTGGATCGGGGTTTCGTTGCCCGCGGCGGTTTTCAGGATCATCCAGATCACCGGCGAGGCGGTGGCGCCGGAGGCGTTGACCGCCGGGTTGTCGACGCCGGCCGGGTAATCGGGGACCTCGTTGATCTTGTTGGAGACCCGCAGCAGCGCTTCTTCGACGCTGGTGCCGACCTTGAAACGCAGGGTCACGCTGCCCTGGCCGTTACGCGCTTCGCTCTCCATCTCGATCAGGTCGGGCAGGCCCTTGAGGGTGTTCTCCTGCTCCTCGATAATCTCCCGCTCAATTTCGTAGGGCGTCGCTCCCCGCCAGGTGGTGGTGACCTGGATCTCCGGTTCAATCACCGTCGGGCTCAGCTGGTAGGGCAGCCGGGTCAGGCTGATGATGCCGAACATCAGCACCATGATGATTCCGGCGAGGATGGTGACTGGTTTGAGGATGGAGAAACGGCTGCGCCCCGGCATCGATGCCCGGCCCGGCTATCGCAACCTGCATCCCCTGGTAGCCTTGGACCTGGACCGGGACCATCTTGGCGGTTTCTTCGACGGCTAGAAAAATCACGTCCTGACCGTACTGTTTGAGTACCGCGTCACGCGGGACCAGCAGGCCTTCCAGCTTGGGGCCATTCGGGAGCAGGGCGTGGGCTTCCATCCCCTCGATCAGGCCTTTGGCCTGGTGCATTTTCAATTTGACGGTAAAGGTGCGCGTGGCCACATCCCCCCGGGGAATAAAGTGGATAAAGCTGGCGTCGTAGGTTTTGCCGGCGCAGCGCACGCTCAGTTGTTTGCCGGTCGGCAGGTAGCCGAGCAGGTTCTGCGGCACATCAATGTGAACTTCCAGGGCGCGGTCATCGGCAACCACCGCCACCTGGCCACCCGCTGAAACCCATTCGCCTTTTTCGGTCAGTTTGCTCTGGACCAGCCCGCTGAAGGGGGCGGGGATGCTGGTCTTCTGCAGTTCCAGCTGTTGGCGGTCGAGGGTCGCCTTGAGGGCCGCCGCGCGTTTTTCCAGGGCCAGCACCCCGTAGTGATTCTCGTCGTAGAGGGATTCGGCGACCGATTTTTCTGCGTAGAGGGCCGCGATCCGTTGCAGATCTTTGCGCGCCCGCTCCAGCTCGATCAGCACCTGCTCGTGGCTTGCGCGGGTGCCATCTACACTGGTCTGCAGCAGGTCACTGCGCAGTTTGACCAGCGCTTGACCGGCTTTGACCTGGGCCCCTTCGCTGAACAGGACCTGTTCGACAATTCCAGCCACTTCGGCCGCAACCCTTGAGACGCGGGCATACTGGACGCTGCCGACCAGCTCGACCATCGGTTCTGCCGCTCCCTGAACAACCTGTGCAACTTCAACCAGCATCGGTGGTGGCCCTTGTGGTTGCTTGGCTTCTTCCGCCAGGAGCTGCGCGGGAAGCAGCAGCATCAGCAGAACCAGTAGTTTGGTTAAGGTATTAAATCGCATGGGTGCTCCTCTTGTATGCCCTTGAGGGAAAACTCAATAATATGTTTCGCCATCTCTTCACGCAGAATTTTGTTTTCCGGTAACTGGACCAAGGTCTTGAAGGCGTGCGGGAAGCGAAGGAAATGGAAAATCTGCCCGGTGATGCTGCCGATGCAGAGCGATAGTTTATTGCTGTCCAGTTGTGGATCGATTTGCCTGATGCTGCGCTTCATCAATTGATGGATCGGTATCACCAGCTCTTCGAGCAGCAGCTCCATGGCATCCTCATCTTCAGAGAAATGGCGGGAGATCAGTTTTAGAAACTGCTGCGTTGCCTGAGCGCTTTGGTCGCTGCCGAGATAGAGTTCGACATAGGCGCTGATGACCTGGTGGAGGTCAGGTTCTGTTTGCGCGGCCAGTTTTTCGCCTAAGGCCTGACACTTCTGCGCGGCGGCGGTTGAGAACTTGCGCCTCAAGACCTCGAGATAAAGGTTGCGTTTGCTGCCGAAATAATAGTTGACCAGCGCAACATTGACGCCGGCGGCTTCGGTCAGCTCACGGATGCTGGTGCTGTCGAAACCGTCCTGAAGGAAGATCGTCTCGGCCGAGGCCAGAATCCGCTCGCGAGCGTTCAAATTATCCTGCGTGTGAGAAGACATAAAACGAAATTTTAAACAACGTTTAAAGCGTGTCAAGCTAAATTGTCGTAGACACTATCCTGGTGTCAAAGGCTGGAGGGGTGCTTCGCCGGCATTAGCGGTGGCAGATCTCTTAGCCGCTTATTCATGTTGCAGGTAGCCTTTAATGATCTGATCCAGGCGACCGCTCTGTTTTAGACGATCGAATTGATTCTGCAGGGGAGTGACGAGCTGCGGAGCGGTTCTAAGACTGACTGTGAAATAGTAGGCTGCCTTTTTCAGTTCATAGACGGCTTCAAAATCGGCAGGGTCGTAACCGAGTTGAATCAGGTTCCAGTGGCTGACCAGGGAATCGTAGGCGATCAGGTCGACGCGATTTTCGGCCAGCGTCTTCAGCAGGTAGCTCCCCCGGTTCGACGGATAGATTGAACGGGAATCGACCTGCAGCTCTTTGAGCAGTTGGTGACCAATGTCATCCAGGACGACGCCGATTTTGAATTTCCCCCCCTTGAGCTGTTGCGGATCGTTGATGACGATCCGGTCTGCTTTGCGGGCCAGCAGGACAATATCAGAGTTCAGGATCGGGCCGATCCAGTGGAACAGCGCTTCACGCTGTTCGCTGCGGGTCATGCTGTAAAGCAGAACATTGGGGCGGCTGCGTGCCAACTGGTAACCGCGCGCCCAGGAGATGGAGGCGATGTCCTTGTGTCTCTGCTCGGAGCCGCCGGCGGTGAGAATGGCGACGAGGAAATCTGTGGCGATGCCGCGCCGGGTATCCTCTTCGCTAAAGTTGAGGGGCGGGTACTCTTCCGTCACCAGCAGTAAGTCGTCCAGTGACGCCGCAGAGGCATTTATTGTGGTCAGCAGGAAAATCAGTACTGTGAGCAGGGGGCGCATTGTTTATCCTTATTATTGATGGTGTCTTCTGCTTTGACCGAACAGAATGGCTTTG
This sequence comes from uncultured Desulfuromonadales bacterium, assembly GCA_945787295.1. Next base: position 44,422 of record CALZHQ010000051.1, on the reverse strand, counting down.
CTCTGTTCGTTGACGCTGGGGCTGGTATTGATCTCGTTAGCCTTTTGGTACGCTCGGATCACCGCCGGCCGTTCAGCGATCGCAGTGAACCAGCGTTGCAGGTGCGGCGAGTCGGCCAGGTCCTGCCCCTGCTTTTGGTGCGGCACAATCCAGGGGTAGATTGCCATGTCGGCGATCGAATAGTCGCCGGCGACAAACTCCCGGTCAGCCAGCAGGTCGTCCAGCACCCCGTAGAGTCGGTCGGTCTCTTTACGGTAGCGATCGATGGCGTAGGGGATCGGTTCCGGGGCGTAGAGGCTGAAATGGTGATTCTGACCAAGCATCGGGCCCAGGCCGCCCATCTGCCACATCAGCCACTGAATGACTTCATAGCGCTCATGGATTTCTGACGGCAGGAAGCGACCGGTTTTTTCCGCCAGGTAGAGCAGGATGGCCCCCGATTCGAACAGGCTTAACGGTGCCCCGTCAGCTGCTGGCTGCTGATCGACGATTGCGGGAATCTTGTTGTTCGGGCTGATGCGCAGAAACTCTGCTTTGAATTGATCCCCCCGACCGATGTCTATGGGGATCAGCCGATAGGGCAAGGCCGTTTCTTCAAGAAAGATGGTGATTTTATGGCCGTTCGGGGTTGTCCAGTAATAGAGGTCGATCATAGCAAGCTCCTCTCCCTGACCCAAAAGAAGGGTTATCTTTTTAATATTGTAGCAGCAACTTGGTATTGATGGAGTTAACATTTGTTGAGTCTAAAGATTGTTGATCCGGTATTATATGATAAATTTTAAAGAACTTTTTTCTTTTTCCCTGAATCTACGTGTTTTTTAGGCAGGACTGTTGTTCATTGCCAGGTGGTTATATGTCCGAGACCCTCCAGGAATTAGTCGATATCCAAGAGTTTCAGGATTTGATGGGTTTTTTTTATGAAGCCGTCGGCGTTCCCCTGGGCGTTCAGGATAATCACAGGAATTGGCTGGTGGATTTCGGTTTTCAATCGATCTGCAGTGATTTTCATCGCTTACATCCCGCCAGTCGCGAAGTCTGCCGGGAAAATACCCGAGAAGTCTTTCGCCGTTTGGGATCGGCAGATTATGTCAGCATGACCTGTCAGCATGGCTTGGAGGTCGTTGCCTTCCCAATCGTTCTGAACCAGTCTCGGCTCGGCATGTTTTATCTCGGACAGTTTCTCCATGCCCCTGCCGATCTTGAGTTCTTCCAACGTCAGGCTTCCGAATACGGATACGATGAGGCCGCCTATTTAAAGGCCTTGGAGGCGGTCCCCGTGGTATCGCAAGAGCGGATCGACTTTCTGATGCAGTTTTTTATGCGCTTCCTCCGGTTACTGATCCGCCTCGGCGATGAAAATCAACATCGCAAACATGCGGAGCAAGCTGCTTTGGAGGCGAACAGGCAGCTGGAAGCCAAAGTGGAAGAGCGGACCCAGGAGTTGAATAATGCTCTGAACGAAGTTGGTGATTTGGTCGTGCAGTCGAATTCCCTGCTGCGCCATGTTGAACAGATGGCTGTCACCGACAGCCTGACGGATACCTACAACCGCCGCAAATTCGATGAAGTCGCGGTCATCGAGCATCAGCAGGTCATGCGCGGAAAGCTGCCTTTTTCGTTGATCATGTTTGATATCGACCGGTTCAAGCAGGTCAATGATCAGTATGGACACAGTGTCGGTGATCAGGTGTTAAAGCAATTGTGTGATATCGTGCGCAAACTGATTCGGCAGGGAGATATGCTGATCCGCTGGGGTGGCGAAGAGTTCCTGATTGTGTTGCCGGCAACGCAGGTCGATGAAGCCGGACCCTTGGCAGAACGGATCCGGCACGTCGTTAAGGCAGAGGCTTTCCCCGGTGTCGGCCAGATTACCATCAGCCTGGGGGTGGCCCAGTTACGACGAAAAGATAGCATCGACAGTTTGATTCAGCGGGTTGATCAGGCACTCTACAGCGCCAAGCAGAAAGGGCGTGATTGTGTCGTTCTGGAGGCTTGAGAAGTATCGCAAAGCCGGCTGGACAGCGCACCCTCTGAGATAAAGGCAAAGTCAACACCGGCTGGACGCGACCCGCTGGTTATAAGGTTTCAAAAGAGGGATTAACAATAAACCATTATTCCCGCCAATCCCGATTGCCGATCCGAATAATCATCGTCGTCATATAATTCAATTCCCCCGGAGTCCAATCCGCTAAGCTATCGACCAATAACTCCCCATCCCCCTGTTCAGCACAACTGACCAGTTTGCTCGAGCTGAGCAGGTCACGGCTTTGAAGTAGTTCCAGCAACTGATTAATCACCCCGGCTGCCTTGTAAAGCACGAGCGTCTCACAGTGGTCGAGAGCATTTTCAACCGCAGGTAAGTCGGTCGCCGACATCAGGGTCAGGCGGTCTTCCTGCAGGGTCAGCGGGTCGTGGAAGCGGCTGGCGCCGATCTGGAAGGCGCTGATGCCGGGGACTAAGTGGATCTTCTCTTTGGCAAGACTGTCGGTCAAACCGTAGAGCAGGTAGCTGGTGGTGGCGAAAATCAGCGGATCGCCGATGGTGATCATCACCACCGACTTGGCTTGTTGCAGCTTGTCCAGGACCTCGTTGGCAACAGCGTTCCAGCGGTCGCGGGTGTTGCTGCCGTTCCGCTGCATCGGGTAGTTAACCGTCATCACCTCTTGGGCTGTCAGGTAGGGTGCGATGGCGTTGAGAGCCAGCGAGCGGTTGGTTCCCTTGGCCTGCGGGGTGAGGATGATGTCGGCCGATTCGATGATCCGCATCGCGCGAATCGTCAGCAGGTCGGGGGCGCCGGGGCCGATGCCGACGGCGTAAAAATGTCCGGGTTGTGCTTGCATAGGAGCTATTTTCTTTCTCTGAAATAACTGTTCAGCGTGAGTACATTGTCAAAACTCTGGGTATTGGCCCGCGAATACTGCAGCTGGTCGACCTGCAGATAATCCGCCTTGAGCAGTCGATACTGGCCACGTTCCGGTGGTGGAGTCGGCTGCTGGTTCATCGGCCCGACCTGCCAGATATAGATATCCGGTTGCAGGGCCAGGACTGCTTCCGGGTTGAAACGGAGCATTTTCCGTTGTCCGCCGCTGACAAATTCACCACCGGCGGTTTCGATGATGTCGGCGAGAATGTTGCCGGTCCCGGCGATAGTGAGCGGCGCTTCGGTGATTTCGTATATCACCCGCGGGGCCCTTGTGAGCGGCTGTAATTCTTTCAGCTTCTGGCGTTGCGCTTCGATCAGTACCCGAGCCTGTACTTCTCGATCGATCAATACCGCCAGCTTGCGGGTCTGCTGTAAAATCTCTTCCAGACTGTTGGGGCTGTAGTGGAACAGTTTGGCATCAACCTTGGTTGCCATCTCTTTGGAGAAGAACTTGTTGGACGAAATTATCAGCACATCAGGATTCAAAGAGGTGATGATCTCCAAATTTGGCCGGATATGTGAACCGACTTTTTCTGCCTGGGTAAATTCAACCACATTGCGGGTTTTTCCGACCACCAGTTCGGCCGCATCGAGTTTTTCCAGAATATCGGCAGCCGCCGGAGCCAGCACGACGATCCGCTGGGCGGCAAAACTACTGGTGCTGAAAAGTAAAAGCAGCAGCGCCGCTAGTAACCTGGACATCATAGGTCTCCGTTAACAGTTGCGGGGATAGTTGGTCGCGGGAAACATCGGCCAGCAGCTTTCCCTCTTTCAGGAGCAGGAATCGCTCAAAGAAGCGCTCCGCCAGGTTGATGTCGTGTACCGGCGAGATGACGGTTTCAGGGCGGCCGGTCAACAGTTCAAATATCTCCAGCGTATGGCGGATGTCGAGGCTGGCGTTCGGTTCATCCAGGTAGATGATCGGTGCCTGTTGGTTGAGCACCCGGGCCAGCATCACTCTGCGTTTTTCTCCACCGGACAGCTGGTTGAACTGCCGATCGCGCAGCTGCAGCAGGTCGAGTTTTGCCAGCTGTTGTTCGCTGAACTTTTTATCTTCATCACTGAAGCTGTTGCCCTGGGCGTGCGGGAAGCGGCCGAACAAGACCACCTCCTCGACACTGAAGGGGAAGATCACTTCGGAAAATTGTGGCAGCAAGGAAAAAAGCCGAGCCCGTTCGGCGACCGGAATTTTCGGTAAATCTCTTCCGGCGTAAGAGATTTTCCCTTTGCCCTGCAGCACCCCGCAGAGCAGTTGTAGCAGGGTGCTCTTGCCGCTGCCATTTTCACCGAGGATGGCGACCTTTTCGCCCGGTTCGATCGTCAGGTCGTCCAGGTGCAGCAGGAAGTCGCCACGGGAAAATTTCAGGTTTTCGACCCGCAATTCAGCCATGCCAGAACCTCTCACGCCGGGTCTGCAGCAGGTAGAGGAAGAAGATGCCTCCGAGCAGGGCGGTGATGATGCCGACCGGCAGTTCGGCACCGCCGGGGATGATCGAGCGTGAGGCGGCATCGGCCAGCACCAGCAACAGGGCGCCGAGCAGCGAGGAGAAGAACAGGTTGTGGCGCATATCACTGCCGAACAGGCTGCGCGCAACATGTGGCACGATCAGTCCGACGAAGCCGATGATGCCGGTGTGGCTGACCGCGACGGCCACCAGCGCCGTGGCAACGATAAAGGTGAGGGTGCGCAAACGATCGACGTTGACGCCGAGGCTCTGGGCCGAGTGTTCATCGAGGGCCAACAGGTTCAGTTGCAGGGCGCGTCCGACAAACAGCAGGTAAGCGACCACCAGCATTGCTGTGCAGAACAGCAGCTTGCCCCAGTCGACGACGAAAAAACCGCCCATCAGCCAGAAGACGATCGAGGAGAGGGAGTCCTCGAAGAAATACTTGGCAAAACTGATCACCGAGGAAGCGACGATGTTCATCACCACCCCGGCCAGAATCATCGTGACCGGGTTGATGACCCCGCCGGTTTTCGACAGGCGGTAGACGGTCATCAGCCCGATCAGCCCGGTCGCCAGCGCGCAGATCGGTACCAGCGGCAATGGCAGGCCGAAGGCGATCGCCAGCACCGCGCCCAATGCCGATGAGCTGGCGGCGCCGGTGGTGAAACTGTCGGCCAGCGGGTTCTTCAGGGTCAGCTGGTAGACGCTGCCGGAGAGACCGAGCATGGCGCCGATGACCGCGGAAAACAGCACCCGTGGCAGGCGCAGAGAGAGCAGGATGTCCCGCTCCACCGGCGAGGCGGCAAAGGGGTTGATCGCTGTCGAGCCGATCAGGCAGGAGGCGGCCAGAGAGAGCAGAAATATGCTGATGAGCAGTTTTTTCATATTTCGACCTTGGCGACAATCCGCTTGGCAAGCAAAAATAACACCGCCAGTATCGCGATCAGCACGCCGAACAGGGCAAAATTTACCTCGGCTCCTGGCGTCAAAGTCGACCGAATCAACTGGGTTGAGTAGGTCAGTGGGAAGATGCTGGCTACGACACGGATCGCCAGCGGCATCTGCTCGACCGGGAAGAAGGTGCCGGAGAGGAACATCATCGGTGTGATCAGGAAGGCGTTGATGGTCGCCTGGTCGCTGTGACTCTTGACGATCATTGCGGCGATGAACCCGAGCAGGGCGAAGATTGCCAGGTGCAGCAGCAGGGCCAGCAGGAACAGCGGGCCGAACTGCAGTGTGACTCCGGTCAGCAGACTGTAAAGCCCAATGATCAGCACCGGGATAAAGCCCTTGGTGATGCCGTAACAGGTTTCGCCGACGATAATCTCCCAGCGCTGCAGCGGCGCCAGCAGGTACTCCTCGAAGACCTTGAAGTAGAAGCGCGAGATGTTGATCTCGGTGGCGATGCCGTAGGCCTGGTTCATGCTGCTCATGGTCAAAAGACCGGGCAGCAGGAAGGCCAGGTAGTCGACCCCGCCGACCTGGGCACCACGGCCGACGCCGTAACCGAAAGCGAGCAGGAACAGCGCCGGGGAGATCGCCGAAGCCATCAGCGTCTTGACCATCTTACGGCGCAGGATCAGGGTTTCGCGCAGGTAGATGCCGCGCACGCCATGCAGCATCATGGCTCTAACCTCTTGCCGGTCAGCTGCAGGAAGACATCCTCCAGGGTGGTTTCACGAATCCGTACCGAGGTGTCGAGCTGTTCCAATCGCTGCATCGCTGTGGGTCGATCGGCGAAAAACTCGTTGCCGATCTCGTCATCATTGTAGATTTCAAGCACATAGCTGCCGGCCGACTGCTTCAACTGCTGCGGGGTGCCTCCAGCGATAATCTTGGCCTGGTCGATGATCAGGACCCGGTCGGCCAGACTTTCCGCCTCTTCGATGTAGTGGGTGGTGAGAAAGACGGTGCAGTTCTGCTCCTGGTTGATGCGGCGCAGAAAGGCCCACATCTTACGCCGGCTGTGTGGGTCGAGGCCGACGGTCGGTTCATCCAAAAACAGGATCTCCGGCTGATGCAACAGGGCGCGGGCAATGACCAGCTTGCGTTTCATGCCCCCGGAGAGCTTGCCGGCCGGAGTGTCGCGTTTGGCTGCTAAATCGGCGAACTCGAGGCAAATATCGATCCTCTGCTGCAGGTCTTTGCCCGCCATGCCGAACAGGCGGCCGTGGATCAGCAGGTTCTCGGCGGCGGTCAGTTCGCGGTCGAGGTTGTTGTGTTGCGGGACCACGCCGATCAAGCGCTTGACTTCGAGCTGTTTTGGGTCGAACAGTTCACCGTGGAAACGCACCTCGCCGGCATCCGGTCTGAGCAGGCCGGTCAGCATATTGATGGTCGTCGTTTTTCCTGCCCCATTGGGACCTAAAAAAGCGAACAGCTCACCGCGGCCGACGCGAAAATCGATATTGTCGACCGCGATCGTTTTGCCGAAGCTGCGGGACAGGCCAGCAACCTCTATTTCACAGGGGCGACCGTTGCAGCTGATCGCTTCAGCGCAGTTCAATCCCGGCCTCCGTGGCGGCATCCTGCAGGTGGTTGATGAATAGCTGGCGGACTTCGGCATTATCGCCCAATCCCTGCATGATCGGTTGGGCAGCAAAGCCGGCGGCTGTCAGTTGTGATGTCCAGGAAGCGTTCTCTGCTCCAGCCATGTCGTTGGTGGCGTGGTCACCGGCGACCACCATCAGCGGCTTGAGCAGGACCTTGTTGCTGTCGGCAGCTTGGAGTTTCTCCAGCACCTCGTCAAAGTCTGGGTGACCTTCAACCAGGCCGACAAGGGTGGTGACGTGCGGGTACTTCTCGTTCATCAACTCTTCAAATTCGTAATAGAGACCGGTCGACAGGTGTTCATTGCCGTGCCCCATGTAGACCAGCGCCGCATTCTGTCGTTTGGCTGCCTTGACGTCATCTGCCAGTGCGGCCACCAGTTTTTTCAAATCTGCTTCGTAGGGATGCTCATCACCCCACGTCCCCATCAGCGGGCGGCCGAGAGCAATTTTGTCGAAGGGGCGCCAGCGTTGCTTGATCGTTTCAATCGACAGGAGGCCATTAATATAGGCCTGAAGATCCAGATACTCTTCACCGTTGGTCAGGTGGGTCGGTTGGACGACAATCGTTTTATATCCCTGATCCTGGAAGTCAGCCAGCGTTCCGAGAACGTTCTTGATGCGGTAAAAGTATTCCGGAACCTCGGGATGGCCAGTGCGGTAAGCGCGGTCTTCGGCCCGGCCGTGCCATTTTTTACGGATAATGTTGGAGGTGAAAGCCATCTTTACCGGTGTCTGCGGGTAGGTGGTTTCGATATCACGGACAATTGCCAGTAATGAATTGACCGCAGAAGGGTAGCTGGTGCCGAACGCAGCGACGACGATGGCATTTTTCTCTTCGGGCATGGCAAATCCTCCGCTGCAAAGAAACAGGCAGGTAAGTAGGGCTGTCAGCAGTCGGCACAGATAAGTGCGTAGCATCGTTTACTCCTGAAATCTAAATCAAAAACAAAAGCCCGCAAACCGAAAAGGTTGGCGGGCTTCTTCCGTATTTAGAAGCGTTTTCTGTCCAGTCTCCCTATATCCCGGGGAGTTGCAACTGGTGGTTCGTCACGGCAGGTCTTCTGGCTTGCGATTCATCCTCCGGACCGCCTTCCCGTACTTTTCGTTGCACAGTGGCTGAAATGGTCCTTCGTCCTCGCTCACAGCGGCGGGTCCACGGGGGATTTACACCCCTCTTCCCTTGGCCGGACAAAGTCAATAATATCGAGGGGCCGTTATACGGCACCCTCAGGGTAGAGTCAAGTTTTCTGCTTACTCGGTCACTGCCGGCGCCTTGTAGGGGACCAGCAGAATCTGAATGCGGCGGTTAAGGGCTTTTCCCTCCTCATCTTGATTGCTGGCGACCGGGCGATATTGACTGTAGCCGGAGGCGACCAGCCGGTCACCCGGCAGCCCAACGATGTCTTGTAGAAAGTGCACAACGCTGGTGGCCCGTGCCGTGGACAACTCCCAGTTGGTCGGGTACTTATCGACCAAACGGCTGCTGATACCGACATTGTCGGTGTGGCCCTCAATCTGCAGCGCTTTGTCCGGGAACTTGTTGAGGACATCACCCAGACTCTGCAGGACCTTCTGCCCCTCTTTGCGGATCTCGGTTCTGCCGGAGTCGAAGAGGATTTTATTCTGCAGGTTGACCGACAGCTGCCCCTCCAGGTTGGAGATGGTCAGCTCGCCCCGCTTGATCTCTTGCTCCAGCGCACTGACCAGCTGGTCGTAGGTATTTTTAACTTTCGCCAGCCGCGCTTCGCGGGCGATCCGTTCTTTTTCCACCTGATGCTGCAGTTCTTCGACCGTCGCCAGCAGGTTTTCGTTGGTCTGTTGCATGTCGGCCAGCTGTTCCTGCAGGGCGTTGATCTGTTGTTGATGGCGACTGATATCGCCTTCCTTGCGTTCCTGCTCGGCGCTGGCGGCCAGCAGGTTGCGTTGCAGTTTGGAATTCTGTTGCAGGACTTCAACCAGCCGGGCATTCAGCTTGGACAGTTCGTCCTGTAGCCCGACCTTGTCCTGGCGCAGCTTGTCGCTGTCGGCATTGAGCTGGGCGACATCCTGGGTCAGCTGGTCCGCTTCGATAACTTTTTGCTGGTAGGTGTTTTTGCTGACACAGGCGCTGAGCAGCAGGGTCAGGATCACCAGGGCGGGAAGAAAAAATCTTTTCATTTCGGGCTCCTTCTAAAGACAGTATTCTCAATCACTTCATCAAAGCCTCATACATATCACAAGTTACGGAAATGTAAAGAGGATTTCCTCCGCCATAACAGGTGTTTTCGGTTGCGGGGTGAGAGATCGATATGCTATAGATTGGGTTCATTTTCCGGCAATTGTTCAGTTATTAATAGGGCTTTGTCCCTATTTGGAGTTGATTGATGCAGTTTGAAATTGAAAGAATCGTCCGGACCGCTTTAGAAGAGGATATCGGTCTTGGCGATATAACCACTGAAGTGACCATTGCCGCAGAAACGGTGGCGCGGGGCGAACTGGTCGCCAAGGAAGATTTTACCCTCGCCGGGATCGACGTTGCGCAAGCTGTTTTTCGTACGCTTGATCCTGAAGCCAGTTTCGAAAAATTGCTGGAAGATGGCCGTCGGGTCCGCCGGGGCGAAGTCATCGCCTGGATCAAGGGGAAGGCGCCAGTCTTGTTGCAAGGAGAACGGACCGCGTTGAACCTGATACAGCGGATGAGCGGTATCGCTTCGCTGACCGCCCAATATGTCGAGAAGGTCGAGGGAACCGGTGCGGTGATTGTCGATACCCGGAAAACGGTTCCGGGGCTGCGTGCTCTCGATAAATATGCCGTGCGGATGGGGGGCGGCCGTAACCATCGCATCGGCCTGTTCGACGGTGTTTTGATCAAAGAGAATCATTCCGCTGCTGCCGGCGGCATTACCGCCGCGATCACACGGGCAAAGCAAAAACTGCCACACACCCTGAAAATTGAAGTCGAAACCCGTAATCTGGACGAGGTGCAGGAAGCTCTCGATGCCGGGGCGGATATCATCATGCTCGACAACATGACTTTTGCCGAGATGCGTCAGGGCGTTGAGTTGATTGCCGGCCGCGCTCTGGTTGAGGCCTCTGGCGGTGTCAACCTGGACACGGTCCGGGATATTGCCGAGACCGGCGTGAATATTATTTCTGTCGGAGCCCTGACCCATTCGGTCAAAGCGGCCGACATTTCGATGCTGTTAGATTAATGTCTATGTTCCTGGAGCGCTTTTGACCTCACGCGATAAGATTCTCAGCCTGTTTCGCAGTCAACCCGAGGCGTTTATTTCCGGTCAGGAGATCAGCCAGACGCTGAATGTCTCCCGGGCCGCGGTGTGGAAACAGGTTGAGTTACTGCGTGCTCAGGGGTTTGAGATAGAGGCACAACGTTCCAAAGGCTACCGTTTGCTCAATGGACCGGACCTGCTGCTTGCTGGCGAAATTGAAAAAGGGCTGAATTGCCAACACCTCGCCGGTTCGCTGATCTGTCTTGCCGAAATCGATTCCACCAACGCTCGGACCCGCCAGCTGGCAGAAGAAGGCGCGCCTGACGGAACGGTCGTCATTGCGGACCGACAAAGCGCTGGCCGGGGACGACTTGGCCGGCGCTGGGAATCCCCATCAGCTGTCAATCTCTACTGTTCCATCCTGCTGCGGCCGCAGATCCCGGTTCAGCAGGCTCCGCAACTGACCTTCCTTACCGCTGTCGCGGTTGCAGAAACACTCAATCACCTTTATCAATTGCCTGCTAAAGTCAAATGGCCCAACGATGTTCTGGTCGCTGGCAAGAAAATTGCCGGGTTATTGAATGAAATGAATGCTGAAACTGAGCAGATCCATTTCGTGATTCTGGGGATTGGCGTCAATCTGAACATGACAGCTGAGCAGTTTCCGGCTCAGCTCAACTATCCGGCGACTTCAGTGCTGTTGGAGACCGGCGCAGAGATCGATCGCGCCGTTTTTGTCCGGGAATTTCTGCAGCGGATCGATGGCTATTATGCTGAATTTCTGCAGGAAGGTTTCGGGCCGATTCGGCGGCGCTGGGAAGCACTGTGTGATTTGATGAATCTCCGTGTGCAGATTGACCAAGGACTGCAGGGCACTGTTGTCGGTCTTGATACCGATGGTGCATTACGGCTGCAACTGGAGGATGGTCGAGTCGAGCGGGTTATGGCCGGAGATGTCAGGCCGCTGTAATCAAGAATAGAAGGATTTAGGCAGAATGCTTTTAGTTATAGATGTTGGCAACAGTAATACCGTTCTGGGAATTTATCAGGGCGACAGGTTGGAAAAAGACTGGCGGGTCGGGACCGACAAGTATCGTACGGTAGACGAATACGCGATGCTGATCAACGATCTGTTCCGTTTGTCCGGTCTGAGTTTCGCCGACCTGGATGATGTAATCGTCTCCTGCGTGGTGCCGCCGATGCTCAATACTCTGGAGCGGCTCTGCAAGCAGTATTTTCAACTCGACGCCTATGTGGTCGGGCCGGGGATCAAGACCGGGATGCCGATCCAGTATGACAACCCGCGCGAGGTCGGTGCTGACCGGATCGTCAATGCCGTGGCCGCCTACGAAAAGTACAAGTGCAGTTTGATCGCTGTCGATTTCGGTACCGCAACCACCTTTGATGTGATCTCAAGCGCCGGGGCTTATCAGGGGGGCGCTATCGCCCCGGGCGTCGGGATTTCTGCAGAGGCCCTGTTTGCGCGGGCCAGTAAGCTGCCGCGGGTCGAGTTCTCCCGGCCACCGCAGATTATCGCCAAAAACACGGTCAACAGCATGCAGGCGGGAATCTTTTTCGGTTATGTCGGCCTGGTCGAAGGGATCGTCGGGCGGATGCAAAAGGAGCTGGATTCAAAGGCCAAGGTGATTGCCACTGGCGGTTTGGCGGAACCGATTGCCGAGGCGACCGAGTTTATCGATCAGGTTGAACCCTTTTTGACTTTGGAGGGATTGAGGATTTTATATCAGCGAAATAAGCAGTAAACCGATTTCGCCGGCAGCACCCAGTAACACTTTTGTTTACGACGTTGCACAACGTTGTTGGTCTGGAGATTCTGTTGAGAACTCCGTTGAAGGTTCCATTCTAATCTGGAAAAGGAGCGATTCATGGGAAAGTACGACACGGCAAAACTGAGAAATCTGGGGATTGTGGCGCACAACAGCGCCGGTAAAACATCTTTGGTCGAGGCCATCCTGTTCAACACCGGGATGAATAGTAAACTGGGGAAGGTCGACGATGGCTCCTCGTCGATGGACTTTGAGGAAGAAGAAATCAAGCGCAAGGCGACCCTGAGCGCCAGCCTCAATCATTGCACCTGGCAGGATCACAGCCTGCATATCGTCGATACCCCGGGGGTGAGCAACTTCCTGCATGATACCCGTCGCTGCTTGCGCGTACTCGGTGGCGCTGTCGTCATCGTCTCGGCGATCTCCGGAACCAAGTCGCAGACCAAGCAGATCTGGAACTGGTGTGACCAGTTTGAAATTCCCCGAATCGCTTTTGTCAATAAAATGGACAAGGAACGGGCCGATTTTCTCAAGGCCGTCGACGATATGGAAAAATCGCTCGGTGCCCGGGCTGTAATCGTGACCATGCCGATCGGTGCCGAAGAGGATTTCAAGGGAACCATCGATCTGATCAAGATGCGGGCCCGGATTTACAAGTTTGACGAAAAAGGGACTTATGACGAAGTCGACATCCCGGCCGAGCTGGTGGACGAGGCTGAGCGTCTGCGTGAGCAGCTGGTTGAGGCGATCGCCGAGTCGGACGACGAGTTGATGGAAAAGTACCTCGAAGGGGAGACCCTGACCGAGGAGGAGATGTACCGTGGCTTGCGCGAAGGGGTTTTGACCAGTGTTTTTACCCCGGTCTTCTGTGGCAGCGCCACCGCTAATATCGGAGTCCGGCAATTGCTCGACTACATCGTCGCCTGTCTGCCGTCGCCGGTCGACAAGGGATTGCAGGTCGGGGTCAAGCCGGGGACAGATGAACCGGTTGAACGGCAGCCGAGTGAAGATGAACCCTTCTCGGCGATGGTTTTCAAGACCATCAACGATCCCTATGCCGGCAAACTGACCCTGATGCGGGTTTATTCGGGAACTTTAAAGCCGGATACTGTGGTTTATAACCCGAACAAGGATGAGAAGGAGCGGATCGGCAATATCCTCGAGATGGAAGGCAAAAAACAGGTG
>CALZHQ010000051.1:0-31312 GCA_945787295.1 uncultured Desulfuromonadales bacterium | reverse complement strand
CAGGTGCCGATGGAGCTGGCTGCCGCCGGCGATATCATTGCCGTGCCGAAGCTGAAAGTCACCGCCACTGGCGACACCCTCTGTGATCTGAAAGAGCAGATTATGTATGAGCCGCTGGTGCCGATGAAGCCGATCATCTCCTTCGCTATCGAAGCCAAGAGCAAAGGGGATGAGGATAAAATCTACACCGGCCTGCAACGCCTGATGGAAGAAGATCCGACGCTGACCACTTCGCGTGATGATGAAACCAAAGAAATGGTCATCTCCGGGATGGGCCAGATTCATCTCGAAGTTGCCGTTGAGCGTCTCAAGCGAAAGTATGGTGCCGAGGTTATTCTTAAGGAACCGAAGGTTCCCTACCGGGAAACGATTCGTGCGTCAACTCAAGTTCAGGGTAAATACAAGAAGCAGTCTGGTGGTCGCGGCCAGTTCGGCGATGTCTGGATCGAAGTGAAACCGATGCCGCGCGGTGCCGGCTACGAGTTTGTCGATAAGATCGTCGGCGGGTCGGTGCCGCGAAACTATATTCCGGCCGTTGATAAGGGGATTCAGGAGGCGATGAAGAACGGCCCCTTGACCAAAAATCAGGTCGTGGATGTACAGATTACCCTGTATGACGGTTCATACCACTCGGTCGATTCATCGGAGATGGCGTTTAAGGTTGCTGGTTCTATGGCCTTTAAAAAGGCGATGGACGCCTGTAATCCGATCCTGCTTGAGCCGATTATGGCGATGGAGATTACCGTTCCCGATGATTGCATGGGCGATGTGATCGGCGACCTCAACTCACGGCGCGGCAAAGTCATCGGTGTTGAGCCGCAGGCAAACAGCCAGGTGATCCGTGCCGAAGTGCCAATGGCTGAAGTCCTGCGCTATGCACCTGAACTGCGCTCGATGACTTCTGACCGTGGGATGTTTTCGATGGAATTCAGCAAGTACGAAGAAGTTCCATCACACCAGACAGCGAAGATTCTGGCGGAAATGAGCGAGGCGTAAAGAACGGTCAGGGGCACCTTGTTCTCGAGGTGCCCCTGAGCTAATCGTCACGGTGTGGGGCGTGACAAGTCAATATCGCAGGAGGCCGGTTGGATGACAGAGCGGGATGATCCGTTTAAAAAAGATGCCGTGCAGGAGACTCATGAGGATGCGGGCCGGGAGGCCGATCCTTCAGAAGCGATTTCCTTTGCCGATGACGAGGCCGAAACTCTGTCTTCGGGACCGGCCGCGGTGAATAATGAGTTGCCGGAGTCCGCGGATATCGCCGGGCAGGGAATTGCCAGCGGTGAGGTGAGGGCGGTTGAGCCGCCCCCCAGACTGGGCACTTCAAACTTACCGTTACTGGTGGCGCTGTTGCTCGTGGTATTGTTCGGCATCGGTTACTCCCTGCTGAGTGGCAGTGGCCCGAGTTCGACACCTGAGGCAGAGATCGCCCAGCGTCAGCCGATGCCGAAACGTTATGAGAGCGATAAACAGATTCAGGAAGAAACTGTCGATCAGCAATCCGTCGCGGCTGTCGAGCCGGCCCCTAAAGCTGACCCTGTAAAGCAGGTTGCAGCCGTTGTCCCGGCTATTGAAAAAGTTGAAAAGCAAGCTGCTTTAGCGGTTGAGTCGACGGTGGCAAAGCCGAGTGTTAAACCAGCTCCTCTTTATCGAGTTATGGTCGGTCCTTTCCTCAGCAAGAATGCGCTTGAAAACGCCCAGGCTCAGCTGCGTGAACTCGGATTCGAATCCCAACCGACCAAAGGTCGCGGAATGGTGACGATGATCCGCCTGCTTGAAGGGATCTATCCGGTTGCGGAGGCCCGCGAGCAGCTAAAGAAAATTAAAAAAAGTGTTGGTGAGGCGTTTTACCTGCCGGCAGGAGACAAAAGAGCCATCTATGTGGGGTCCTTCAGCGATCCTGAACGGGCGGCCAGTTATGCTGAAAAGCTGGCGAAAAAAGGAGTCAGAGTGACTCAGGCGCCGAGTGATGTAGAGATGACTGGTAAAATGCTCATTGCTCTGCAGGCCGACCAGGATACGGCGCGCCAGGTTGCCGCACTGATCGGCCAGGCTGGCCTGAAGACGCAAGTCGTGCGAAAATAGATCATGTTGGTTTGAACAGTTGGAACGGAGCACCAGGAGTTGACAGAGCAACAGAACGGACCTGACAAGGTTCAGATGAAAATCCCGGCCGAAGTGGCCAAAATCATGGGTAAGTGGGGAGGACACAGCGTACGTCTGGCCGCTGCCCGTGGCGCCTTGCCGATGTCTGGACCCAATCTGGTGACGGTTCTTTTCATTTTTTACCACGGTGAAAATGAAGAGCTGAAAAAAGAATCTCTGGGAACATTTAAAACCCTGCCGGCAAAAATCCTGTTGTCGGCGCTGCAAAATAAAGACTTACATTTCTCGATCATCGATCTGATCGTGCGGGTCCGTTATCGTGATTCGGTGGTCATGGAAGCGGCGCTGGCTCATCCGGCAATCAGTCTGCGGAGTCTGCAGTTTCTGGCTGAGCACAGCTCAGGAGATGTGCTTGACATTTTATCGCACAACGACCAGTTGCTGCACAAGGTGCCGGCCCTGCGGACGGCAATCATCAACAACCCGAATGCCGATAAAGTGATGAAGCTTCGGCTCGGCTGGGTTGAACCCGCTCCGGAGCCGGAGCCGGAACCCGAACCGGAGCCAGACCCAGAACCGGAAGAGGTTGACGATAGCAGGGAAGAGAGTGGGGACGAGGACGAAGAGTTTGATGAAACCGATCTCTCCAAGTACCAAGAACTGCAGGAAATGGTCGTCGCGGAAAAGATCAAAATGGCCCTGACCGGTGACAAGGAGTGGCGCACTCTGCTGATCCGCGAAGCCAACAAGATGGTCAATACGGCAGTGTTAAAAAATCCGCGCATCTCAGAGGGGGAAGTGCTGGCCGTCGCCAAAAATCGTAGCGCCAGTGATGAGCTGATCCGGATCATTCTGCTCAATCGTGAGTGGGTCAAGAATTACGAAATGAAAAAGGCCTTGGTTGTACATCCGCGGACCCCGCTACAGAAGGCGATGCGTTTTATGACCTTTTTAACCGAAAAAGACATCAAGGAATTGGCCAAGAGCCGCAATGTGTCGCAAGCAATAGTCAACAACGCCCGGCGGATGTTGGCAACCAAGAAAAGGTAACTTATGTCTCAGGGAACCATAGTTGCAGTCTGCATCAGTGAAAATAAAGGTGAGCGGAAAAAAGATGTGACCCAGTGCCAGTTGGTCAAGGAATTCGGTCTGGAAGCAGATGCTCACGCGGGCGACTGGCACCGACAGGTCAGCCTGTTGGCCCAGGAGAGTATCGACAAGATGCGCGCGGCGGGCCTGGATGTCGGTGCGGGGGACTTTGCCGAAAATCTCACCACTCAGGGCATCGAGCTCTGTACGTTGCCGATCGGTTCGCTACTGCGATTAACCAGTGGTGCCGAACTGGAAGTTACACAGATCGGCAAAGAGTGCCACACCCGCTGTGCCATTTATCACCAGGCCGGGGATTGTGTGATGCCGAAAGAGGGGATCTTTGCCCGCGTGCTCAAGGCGGGACCGGTCAGTAGCGGCGATAGGATTGAACTGGTCCGGCTTGGTGCGGAGAAGGGGCCGGCCGATGAGTGAGGCGGTATTTCGCGTCGGAGTCCTGACCCTGTCGGATAAAGGGGCAAAGGGGGAGCGAGAAGATGAGAGCGGACGAGTGCTGGGCGAAATGATTGCCTCCCTCGGCAGTGTTGCCCGCTACCAGATTATCCCGGACGAAATAGAAAAAATTGTTACGGTCTTGACCAGCTGGAGCGATGATCTGCAGCTGGATTTGATCTTGACGACCGGCGGGACCGGCTTGAGTCCCCGTGATGTGACCCCGCAGGCAACGGAGCAGGTTATCGACTATCAGGTGCCGGGGATGGCCGAAGCCATGCGCACGGCAAGTCTGGCAAAAACTGCCCATGCGATGCTTTCCCGGGCGATTGTCGGTGTGCGCGGCCGGACCCTGATCGTCAATCTGCCCGGTAGTCCGAAAGGGGTGCGTGAAAACCTCGAAGTGCTGCTTCCGGCGTTACCGCATGCACTGGCAAAGTTGCAGGGTGACCCCTCTGATTGTGCAAAGGGTTAGGGGCTCATTAAGTAACTATAAACAAAAGACTTTTTACGCATTTTGAAAAAACTGTTATTCTTTTTGCGTGTGTTGGTTTGTCACCAAATGGCTGGAAAAGGGAGCATGATGGTTTCAGGTTCTGAAAAACGCAGCATACTGCTGGTTGATGATGTCGAGCTTTTTCTCGAACTGGAGCGGACTTTTTTTCACCGTGAAGGGTTTGATCTGCTGATGGCTGTCAACAACCAGGAAATTATGCAGCTGGTGCTCAAGCGTAAACCGGACCTGGTTTTTATGGATATGGAGGTCTCCGGCAGCCGGGGCGATGACATCTGTCGTTGGATCAAGCAGGATCGTGACTTGCAGCGGACCCCAGTTATTATGGTCGTTGATTCTGGTGATTTCGAAGCGGAATCTCTCTGCCGTCACGCCGGCTGTGATGCGATTATTCACAGGCCGGTCAAGCGGCATCAATTACTCTCTGTCGCGCGGACCTTCCTGGACCTTGCAGATCGTCAACTTTCCCGGGTTGCCACCCGCCTGCCGGTTGAATTCGGCATGAATGGAAATGATTTAAAAACCAATTATTCGGTTAACCTGAGTCCGGGGGGGCTTTTTGTCGCGACCGATACGGTGATGCCGGTCGATACTCCGCTTGCTTTACGTGTGCAGTTTTCTGATAAGGGACGCAGCCTGTCTTGCCGGGGCCGGGTCGCTTGGTTGAATCATCCTGATGGTAAGAAAAAACCGCATCTTCCGACCGGTATGGGCATTGAGTTTTCTCAACTCGCCAATGAGCAGCTCAATGTCGTTAAAGGCTATTTAACGACCGGCCTGATTTAATCCTTTCGCCTTCCTCTTCCTGTTATTTACCTGTTTACGAAAAGAAATCCGTCGGTCATCTTGCAATTAATGGATTTCATATTACTGTTAAAGTATTCTGTCACCGGTCGGAAAGGAGGTATCTATGGGTTTTTTCGACAGAATATTTGCGTCCAGCAAAGGTTATCCGACGTTGGATGAGTCCAGTCCAGCCGCCGATCGGATCGAAAAGATTCGCGATCAGTTGGAATCATTGAGCAAGCAGATTCATAAGCCACTTGAGGTTGTTCCAGCGGAAGATGGGGCCTTCGTGTTTATCGGTAAGCCGCCCAAGGATTTCGGTATCGCCTGGATCGAGGGCAATAAACTGCACAACCTCAAAACTCTCGCAGACGAGGGAGCCCAGCCGGACGAACTGAAAACCCTCGCGGAGAACTTGCGCAAGATTTATGAAGCGAACCTGGATGATGAGAGGTTTACTGCCAAACTAGGGAAGAAAAACATACTTGTGACCCCTTCTGAGGAATTCAAAAATCAGGTCAGCGAAGTGATTCGGCAGGTGCATCACTAACGTTGCCAAACGAAATAGAGCGTTCTGTCCCAGATCCGTCTATACGGGACTTGCGGTGCCATCATTGAATGTTGGCCGGTGACAATAAGACAGGCACACCTGGCAGGGCAGACGCTCAAATTTTCTTTTTTCTCCATCATTTTTTACTGCTGTGGTTTCACTTCTGCCACGTTGAAATTGTGGACTGTAAACAGTTGCTGTGGATAGCTTTGTGAAAAACTGTCGCTGTTGATCGACGGTTTCCCCAGTTGGCTCGCTCCGCTCCTCTTTGCGTAAAAAATAGGCAAAACTGGAGTCGGCTGGCAGGCAAAATAGGCCGCTTTTAGCAAGTGTTTTTTCGCCCTGGCAAGCGATCTCTTTCAATTTGACCTGTGCCTGTGGCTATGGTATCTGATGCCCTCAATCTGTAGCCTGTTCGCTTCGTTATAGGGGAGTTGAGATATGCGGATAACACCAGCAACCGAATTGACAGATCGATATCTTTCCTTGCAGAAATATTTGTGCGGGGCTGGACTCGACGGTGCTTTGCTGGTGCAGAGCAGTGATCTTTTTTATTTTACCGGTTCGATTCAGCAGGGCATCTATTATCTACCGGCCACCGGTGAGCCGGTTTATCTGGTGCGGAAAGATTTTGGCCGGGCGCGGATGGAGTCGGGACTGAAAAACGTGGTCCCGATGATCGGCTTGCGAAATCTTATTGAGCTGTTGAATGATTTTGGAATCAGTCCTCCGCAAAAGCTCGGTCTGGAGCTGGATGTCTTGCCGGTTTTGCAGTTTCAGCGCTTCCAGAGGCTTTTCGACGCTACGGAAATGACCGATGTGTCGCCGCTGGTGCGTCAGGTGCGGGCGATCAAGAGTGAATACGAAATCAGCATCATGAAAGACTGTGCGCTGATTATGGATAAAGTTTTTCAATACGCCAAACAGGTGATTGCCGTTGGTAAAACTGACCTCGAGGTGTTGGCGGAACTGGAGTGTTATGCCCGCAAACAAGGGCATCAGGGGGTCATTCGATTTCGCGGATTTAATTCGGAATTATCTTTCGGTCATTTTTTCTCCGGTGCCGATGGTGCGGTGCCGACATTTCTCGATGCTCCACTGGGCGGATTGGGCCCTAATCCTGCTGTTGGCCAGGGAGCCAGCTACAAAAAAATCAATTCCGGTGAGCCGATCGTTATAGATCTGATTGTGGCCTTCGATGGCTATCTGGTCGACCAGGCCCGGACTCTGTCGATTGGTAAGCTTCCAGAACAATTACGCCAAGCCTATTTCGATATGTTGAAGATTCAGGAACACTTGTTTGCGCTTGCCAAACCGGGGGTGTCCTGGGAGCAGGTCTATCAGGACTGTTATCGGCTCGCGGTAGAGCTGGGCTACCGGGACCATTTCATGGGTGCTGCCGGAGCACAGGTGTCTTTTATCGGCCATGGTATCGGAATCGAAGTGGACGAATATCCTTTTATCGCCAAAGGGTTCAGTACGCAAACGCTACAAGAGAATATGACTTTCGCATTTGAGCCGAAAGCTGTATTCCCGGGTCTCGGGGCCGTCGGGGTTGAGAACAGTTGGCGGGTTTCTGCTGATGGTATCAAGCGGCTGACTTACAGCGATGAAAGTCTACTTGAGTTATGACTTGCCAGCGATAAAGGAAAGGCTTTCCCGGTTAAAACCTGGGAGGCTTTTGCTCTTCACTATTTATGTGCCCCGTGCGTCATGCGCATTGCACGCCGCACCCGGGCCACCAACCTGATGGGGTTGATCGGTTTGGGGACAAAATCGTAAAAGCCCATTTCGAGCAGTCTATATTCTTCCTCGGCCGCCGCTTTTGCGGAGAGGGCAATGACCGGGATGTCGGCAACACTCTGGTTGGCCTTCAAGGTGCGAAACATCTCCTGACCGTCCATGCGCGGCATCAAGACATCGGTGATAATCAGGTGGGGTTTGATCTGCATCGCCTTCTTCAGCCCTTCGGCGCCATTTTCAGCTTTGTAGACTGTATAACCCTCTTTTTTTAACGCTGCTTCGGCGGCAGTCAGAACAATCTCCTGATCATCTACGATCAGAATGCTCCAGAGGCGATCTTCTTCTTCCGCTTCAACCTCGACCAGGTAGTGTTTCTTGATGGCAGCTTTGATCTCCTCTGGTGAGGTAACACAGGGAGAGACATTCAACCCGCTTTTGAACGCAATATCGTTCTGCAATTCGATGTCGAGGGGATTGGCCATCGCCAGGTGCAGCGTATTTCCTTCAACTTTAAGTGGGAAGATCGATTTAGTAAGGGCTGTTTCGGCATCACAGTGTTCCAGGACGTGTTTGGGGAAGCGGAAGCGAGCGAGACCTTTGACATGAGGAAAGTTGAACTGTTTGGCAATGGCCCTGGCAATATCTTCTTCCAGCAGGGCATCCATTTCTTCCAGAATCTGTCCCAAACGCTTGTTGGTATTTTTTTGTAGCTCCAGAGCTTTCTCGAGGACTTCCTGGGTGATAACGCCCATTTGTACAAGTGTTTCTCCGAGTCTTTTTCTCGCCATTATGTATCCCTTAAATGGGGGGATAGAGAGTTTTCGTGGTTACTTAACATTTCACTCGATGATTATGGGCGAATTCTAATAAAAAGGCAATACTTTTGGTCGGATTATATTGATATCTATAAAAGTAATTTACTGATCTTTGGTAAGTTTCTGTCAGTAGTACAGACGGATTTTTGAGCGAGGGAGTCGTGAAGTGGATTTCAGGAAAGGGTCTCAGCTTTATCCTTGGTATCAGAAGCCTTTTGTCTGGAAGCGTTATCGACCATAGTGCCAGAGATAGAGATCAGCCTTGATCGGGTTGTGAAGCGCGAAGTTGTTCGCGAATAAAGCCTCAGTGTATGGCTTGCTGGCAGGAAAAGGACACCAAAGGGCTTTGTTGGCTTTCTGCCGCAGGGCAAGGGGATTTAAAGACGGATATTTGCAGCGGTAAATATTTCTTCCAGGCTTTCGAAGCCGGTCTCCTTGTTTTGCATATGCTTTTCGATCGCTCGTAAGCGCTGCCGGATCTGATCTTCAGTGATCTGGCGCAGTTCGGCACCTAGCCTGTTGTTCTTTTCCTTCATTCCCTCGAGGCTTTCCGATGTCGCCGGGGAAAGGGCGATTTCCAGCCGCTGCTGGAAAAAGTCCTGTAGCAGCGCTTGATGGTCTGCATTGATATAAAACACCTCCGGCACCAGCGACGAGAAGCTGGATACGGCGAGCACATCTTTGCCGATGACGCGATAGGCTTCAAGGACTTCCGGCTCCATGTCGAGGTAATTCTGGACCGGCATATACATCCGCTGCAGATACTGCAAAACTTTTTCGGTCTTCTTGCGATGACCGCCGATGATGACCGAGGCACCGATCTCTCCTTTGCGGGCCCCCTTAATCCAAGGGGCACCGGTGATGCCAAAATCGTTAAGCACCGGCAGGTTGACCAGTATCGACAGGGTGTTGATCGCCAGGGCAAAGCCGGCGGATGGCCCGCCGACGTTGTAAGAAGTCGATAGAAGCTGGTGATGCAGCGAGTAGCCGTCAAGATATTCGCCCAGCAAGCGCGAGACGTTAACTTCGGGCAGGAGAGATTGCAGGTAGGATTCGACCAGCGTCAAGGCTTCACGAGAGCTCTGGTGGGTCATCTGTACCGCGAGATCGAGCTCGGCACCGGCTGCAGAACTGGTTGAAACGGCGCCGGTGACGACGATTTTTTCCGGGAACATCCGGTAGACCAGCGCGGATGCGATCGGCAGGATGATGCCGCTGACATCATTGGCACCAACGCCAACGACGAAACCGACCTGTGGTTCCTCGGAAAGTTCGGTTTCCAGAAAATCCTCAAGCTGCTGCTTGCCCTTGCGCAAGGGACTGCTGGCCAGTTGTTGTCTGGCGTTCTGCAGGTGCCAGCGGGTGATTGGGAAGTCTTTGTCGTCCTTGATCCTGGTCAGCCGTGCGACGACTTCGTCCAGACGGCTGAGCAGCCCTTCTTCACCTTGCCGGGCGGTCTGGGTGAGTGCTGAATCAGGCATCATCCCTTCGAGCAGGCCGAGCAGGATTTTATAGTTGAAGCGAACAAAGCGAATTTTCCCCTCATTGTCTCCTTCCGCGATATCTTGCAGTTTCTGGATAACTTCGAGCTCCGTGGTGCGCAGGGAGCGAACCTTTTCTGCGTAAGCGGTGTAGTCTGCCGGTGTCTCGCAAAGGGCGTTCGCCTGACGGGTGATCTCAGCGATTGACAATCCTTCAGCCAGAGGAATCCCTTCCATCTCCTGGGCGACGATACTGGAACAGTCATCCTCACGCAGATGGCCGGTGACATTGAGGACCTTGAGCCGTTTGGAGCGGATCAGGGCCGGGTCGATGATGTCGAGCCGGTTGGTGGTCAGGACCGTAAAAACCCTATGCAGCGGGGTTTCGCCATCAATGATTGAGAGGAACTTGTTGGTGATCTTGTCGTAAGGGCTACCACCCTGCGGAGACCGGCGCGGAGCCACCGCATCCCCCTCGTCGAAGAAGACCATCGCTGGTGAAATCATCTTGGCAATATCGTAGATTCGTTCCAGGTTGGCGACCATCCCCTCCAGTGGACTGTTGACATCGGTCAGGTCTGACAGGTTGGCACAGATGTCCTGAACGTCGTGATTGTCACCCAGCCAGGCGCGGACCATGAAGGTTTTCCCGGAGCCGGGCGGGCCGGTTAGAACAACCCCTTTTTCATCGTTGATCTTATAGAAAAGTGCGTTGTTGGCCATTTCCGAGAATTCGTTTTTTATTCCGCCGATATATTCCTTCCAGGCCACGCTGCGGTCCATCTGCGAGACAACTTTGTTGTAGATAGAGCCATGAACATTGCGGGCGACCGTTTTCAGGGCGTCGCGAACCAACAGCTGGTCATCGAGACATTCCAGGGAAAAGCAGCCTTTAATCGTTATCAGGGAGGAGATCAAACGCCGGGTATAGGCCGGTGTAATGCGCAGGCTGCGTTGATGGAATATCGGGTAGAGCTTTTCCACCGCCCGATCGAGTTCATCTTCGGAAAGATGCGGTGAGCGCGGGGTACGCGGATCTTTCGGGTGGTTTTTGCGCCGCAGTTCCAGGCAGACAACTTCACGCAGGTTGGCTGGGTCTTCCCAGATGTCGTTAACGTCGATAATCAGGCCGCGTTCGACAAACCGTCGATAAATGGCCGGGTCGAGCTGCTCCGGTTGGTCGGTGGTGGCAATCAGGATACAGTCCCTGCGGCCATGGGCAATTTCATCGAGGATAATGTTGGCGGCATCAACCAGGGTTGATTGTTGCGACTTGATGGAACTGCGTTCATCAGCCACCCCGAAAGCGGAATGGGCTTCTTCCATGTGGCGCAGGCAGAGGCGTGCCGGGTTGCCCATCGCCTTGCGCAGGAAATTGCCTGGTTCGCCAGCAAAAGCGGTTTGGTAGTCGTTGGGGGTGATCATCGCATAATCGACCCGCACCCCTTCTTCATCAAGGGTCGAAAGGGCCTGGCTGATGCGATTGCGGAAGATATAGCGGATGATCGGCAGGCGTGAGAAAAGGCGCAACTTGACCCGCTTACGGCGTAGTTCAATGCGGACGGCCAGTTCCGGGTCGACCTCGGTCAGACTTCGCCAGATCGGCTGGTTGGCCATCACCTCGTCCCGTTTTGTTTTTAGATCGACAACCGGTTTGACCTCGGAGGAGAAAAAAGTTTCTTCGATCGCCTGCTTAATGGTGGCGCTTTTACCACTACCGGAGTTGCCGATGACCAGGATCAGTGGCGCCCGGGGGATCTCGGGATCGTCACTATATTCCTTGAGAATAAAAGCGTGATACAGCTTGTCAAAAATGCTGGCGATAGAGCTGGGCACAAAGGTGTCGATGGTTTCTTTTTCCAGCAGGTAGGAGAGGTACTGATGGTCATGCTGATCCAACTCTCTGGCGAGAATCTTGTTCCAGGCTGCTGTGGCATCCTGTGATCCAGCCGCTTCAAACCGGTTGTGCCAGTCGTTCAGCAGGCTCGGGTTCTGCAGGAGTTTGAAGTTCCGCTCTTCTTTAAAGAACAGCTCACGGATAAACAGAAATAACCGTTTGAAAGCCGAGCGGTGCGGATTGTACTGGTGCAGGCGGCGCAGGACGAAGCGGCGCGTTTCATTGCTCCAGCCAGCGACCAGTTCTTCAATCTGCTTAATTCTCGCCTCAGAAAGGCTGACATGGATCGGAGTTCTGGTTTTACGGGTTTGGGGCATTTTTTTCTACCGTCGGGCTCGATTTCAGTGGGGTCAGTGCCGGCAGGGTGACCGGAACCGTCGCCGAGGTGTTGTTCAGCACAAAGGTGTTTTGACCCTGCTGGTTCTTCTGGTAGGCCGTAGCCCATTTCTGTTGATTAAGAAAATCAAACAGTGAAGGGTCATTGGCACTGGTTAAGCCTAAAGAGCGACGCATCTGCTGAATCGATTCACTGTAAGCCGCATAGAGTTTTTTCGTCCGGCTTGCTTCCAGGTCGGCGGCATAATTTTCCGCTTCAGCGATCAACTCGCGGCGTTTTTTCTCCTCGCTCGCTTCGGCCAGTTTATCCCCGTAGCGGGTATCGCGCAGGACAAAGGAAATGATTTCGATGCCGTACTTCTGTTCAACCGTCAGGCCGCCTTCGTTGATGGGCCGGTCCTTCAAGGTCCGATAGATCTGCTCTTTGATCCTCACCCGGTCAGAGATCAGTTCGTTGATGCTTTCGCTCTGCATGACATCTTTGACAATGCCGTCAAAATCGGTCTGCAGCAGAGTCTGGGGCGAGCGGTTTTCGATCCCCCAGCGGTTCAGGTCCTGAATCCGGTAGGTGAGCATGGCGCTGGTCCAGAGCGCGACATTCCCTTTCGACATAATTCGTTGCGGTTCGATGGAGTTGCCGAGATGGAGCTCCTGGTTCATCAACGGGACTTCAAGTTCCAGGCGGGTGAAGATTGGCAGTCGGAAGTGCCAGCCGACTCCGGTGATCGCTTCCCGTTCGCCGGAAAGGGTTTCAAGGATAAAGGCGTAATTCTGACGAACTTTATAGAAGGTCTTGCTGGCGTAAACCACTGCTATGCCGCTGTAGAGCAGCACAAAAATAAACAGCAGGACAAAAATTCGCTTCAAAAAAGCTTTCAAGCGAGCGCGGTGGAGTAGGCTTGGCTGTATCTCCTGAGTCACAACAGGCCTCCTGGCATCAGTCACTGGCGAACGTATTATTTTGAATATCTGTATGTACGGGGCCGAATTCTAATGATAGCAGGAATGGCTATGATTTCCAGAAGAAAATGGCGAAAATAGAAAAGTGTTTTATTGGTGTCTGGTGCGTGGAGTGATTCTCTGTCGGCAAGTGGAAGGTTGGCTAGCTATAGCCTGTCAGGCTTGTCTCTATGAGAGTTTTTAGTAGCCTGTATAATCGGTAACCAAGCGGAATATTACTTATTTGACAAGTTTTGTAAACAATGTTCTATCGATCGATGAGTTGTTTGTCTATTCCTTCCAGCGCGGCTACCGCCCCACAGGAAAAAGACAGGTGCGGCGCACCGATTTGTGGTTCACGCGGATTGATGCGCAGCACTTTGGCCTGCTGACGATAACCGAGCCGTTCACTCAGATTGCGTATTGTCGGAATTGCCGACCCGGCCCCCATTTCGACAACCACAAGTTGCCCAGTGCTATTCAGTTGCAGAAACTTGTCAAAATTATCTTCCTGGTCTGATGTGCGCTGGTGCAGCCATGAATAATCACCGAACATCAGGATGTTGGGCCGTGCAACCCGTTTACAGCGCGGACAGGCGGGTGCAGCTTCAGCGCGCATGGTCGATTCATCAATTTTTATCTCTGCCTGGTTCGGCCAGATTGTTTGACTGCAGGGAACCGTGCACTGCAGGTGGTGGATCGAACCGTGAACTTCGAGGATGCGTTCTTCTTTGAAACCTGATTTTTGAAATTGGCCGTCAACATTTGAGGTGACGACGAAATGATCGAGACTGTAGCGCTCGATCCAGTCTTGCAGCAGACTGAAACCACGGTGTGGGGGAGTATTGCGATAGAGATTGGTACGGTGGCCATAAAAGCCCCAGCCGAACAGTGGGTCGCGCTCAAAGTGCTCGGGGTTGGCGGCCTGAACGAAACTCAGGTTAAGCCGTTCATACATCGGGTAGGCATTCCAGAAACCCTGATTGCCACGAAAATCGGGCAGCCCTGAATCAACCCCCATTCCGGCACCAGCGGTTATCACCAAGGCTGTCGCGTTGCCGATCGCGTCGGCGGCCTGCTGGAAAGGATAGTCTGACATCTGGACCTCCTGTTACGGCTAACGTTTAGATAGCGACGCTCACCTTGGTCGGGTTGAGAATTGTGACTAAGGCTTGCGGCTCAATTTCGACCAGCAGCCCACGCCGGCCACCATTAATGCAGATTTTTTCCAGGCCTAATATCGATTCTTCGACATAAACCGGCAGGTCCTGCTTGGTTCCGAAGGGAGAGATGCCACCGGTTTGATAACCGGTGAGCCGGTCTGCTTTTTCCGCTGGGCAGGGACTGATCTGCTTGGCTTTCAGCTGGCGCGCCAGGTGCTTCAAGGAAACTTCACAGCTGCCGTGCATCAGGACAATCAAAGGCTGTCCCTGATCATCTTCCATCACCAGGGTTTTGATTATTTGAAATTCATCAACACCCAGTTCCCGAGCACTGACTTTGGTGCCGCCTTTTTCCTCGTACTTGTAGGACCGCGGAGTGAATTTGATCTTATGCTGTTTCAGGACCCGGATCGCCTGGGTGGCCGGGATCTTTAATTTAGCCATCAGCTTGTCCTGTTAACGCAGTAGCCAGGTTATCAAGATGAAGCCGATGCTGATTACGGTGAGGACCGAACAGACTGCGGCGATCGCCTTGAAAAGCCCTTCCGTTTTACGCTGATCGCGGACAGTGATCGGCATGATCCAGCCGAAAGCGGCACCACTGAGTGCGCCGCCCAGGTGTGCGGCATTGTCAGCACCGATCATAAAGCCGAAAATGAAAGCCATTACCGCCCATTGAAACATAAAATTTCTGCGTTGGATGCCGAGTGAGCCCCCGACCCGGTGGTAGAAACTGATCGAAAAGCCGATCAGGCCGAAGATCGCTCCCGAGGCCCCGACCACCGGGACATTCGGATGCCAGAACAGACCGGCAACGGTCGCCACCAGGGCAGTTATGGTGTAGACAGTCATCAAGCGGGTCCAGCCGATTTCCGCTTCCAGCAGTGGTCCGACCTGATAAAGGACCAGCATGTTAAAGCCGAGGTGGATAATTCCGCCATGCATATAGGCGTAGGTGATACAGCGCCACCAGTCGCCATATTGAAAAACATATGGCCAGAACTGCCCACCCCAGTCGACCAGAAGTTGCGCTGGAGGGTTCAGGATGGCGCGCATGCCTAGGCCGTTAATGGTGCCGTGCAGCACCATCAGGGTAAACAGAATCAGATTTGTATAGATAAGGATATGGATCAGCGAATGACCACGCAATGGGTTGCGTAGGAAGAATTGCTGCCGACGATATTGAGCGCTCAAGTTGTAGACTCCTGTAGAGAAATAAATTTTCCATAAACTAACGCAGAAAAAATCTTCCGGCAAGTTTATGTGCAGAGAATTATTGTGTCATAATGGATTACTGATGATTTTTTTATCTGTAAAAGGAGGAACGATGAAGAGATTGCTCTTCGGAACCAAAGGTTACGAGTGGTTTGAATTGCTGACGGTGGCCGCTTTGACGTTGATGGTATCGATTACTGTCATTATGACGATGATCCATGCCGGTTACGAATTATTTCATGTTATGGGAGGTGGGCTGCAAAATTTTGGTCATGACCAGTTTGTAGCCGTTTTCGGAGCCTTTATGACAGTACTTATTGCCTTAGAGTTTAACCATACGGTGCTGCCGGAAATTTCCAGCGGGACGCCGGTCGTCAAGGTCAAGGCGGTGATTCTGGTCGCCCTGCTGGCGTTGGCGCGGAAGTTGGTTCTGGTCGATTATCACCAGGAAGATTATACCTCTCTGATCGGGTTAGCAGTGTTGGTTGTCGCTGCGACCTTCGCTTACTGGGTGGTGCGGAAGGATGAAGAGGGGGCGCAGAGTAAAAAGAAAAGTCTTGAAGATTGAAATTGGCAAGCTAAAGCTTGCTTAAATGACGCAGGGACCCTCAATAGTGAGAGCCCCTGCGTTTTTGAATATTTAGGCGCTTACTCAGCTTTTTTCAGATACTTGTAGTAGTCGGAATCGGTTGAAATAATCAGCCGGCCATTTTTTTGAATCGACTTCTTGTAAGATTCCAGGGTGCGCAAGAAAGCGTAGAATTCCTTATCCTGATTGTAGGCGTCGGCGTAGATGGCTGCCGCTTCGGCGTCCGCTGCACCACGGACTTCCAGGACTTTACGGTAGGCTCCAGAGCTGATCTCTTTTAACTCCCGCTTCATTTTTCCCAGTATTTCAGCTTGTTCCCCTTCACCTTCGGAGCGGTACTGGGCGGCCACCTTTTTACGCTCGTTGATCATCCGCTCATAAACCCGGGTTCGGACCTGTTCAACATAGTTAATCCGTTTGATCTGTACATCAATCAGCTCGATGCCATATTCGGGGGTGCTGGCGCGAGCTTTTTCAAGGATGCCGGTGAGAATATCAGCGCGACCGACCAGTTGATCGGCGGGAATTACGACACCGTCGACTTCGAAGCGTTCAATATTTCCTTCCTGGGCTTTGTAGTCGCTGCCTCGGACCAACTCAACCAGCAAGCGACCGGAAACTGCATCTCGGACCACCGAGTCGATGATGTCATCGAGTCGGCTTTGTGCCCCCCGTTCCGTGGCAACACTGGTATAGAACAGCAGAGGATCTTTGATCCGCCAGCGCGCGGTGGTATCGACCCAGATGAACTTTTTATCCTTGGTCGGAATCTGGTTCGGGTCACCGTCCCACTTGAGAATGCGCTGCTCAAAGCGGATGACTTTCTGCATGAAGGGGATTTTGAAGTGTAGGCCCGTGTAGACGACATCACCGACCGGTTTGCCGAACTGGGTCACGATCGCCTGTTCCGCCTCGTTAACAATGTAGAGACCACCTCGGCCGATCAGGACCAGAGCGACAATTAAAGCAATGATAAATGGCGTTTTATTCATTTTGCGCCTCCTTCCAGCGATTTGCGCAGTGGCAGAAGTGGTAGCAACCCGCCGTTTGTGACATCCATGATGTAGGTTTCCTCCAGGCGCGGGAGGATCTCTTCCATGGTTTCCAGATGGATTCGGCGTCGAGTGACCATCGGTGCTTTTTTGTATTCGCTGAGCAGTGCGATAAAGCGATTGGTTTCACCCTGGGCTTTATTGATCCGTTCGACCGCATAGCCTTCGGCTTCCTGCAGGGCCCGCTTAGCCTCACCGCGGGCTCGGGGGACTTCACGGTTGAACTGTTCGCGGGCCTGGAAGATGAGACTCTCTTTTTGCTGCTCAGCTTCATTGACCTCGTTGAAGGCATCTTTGACCGGGTCAGGCGGAGTGACATCCTGAAATTTAACGGTCACGATCCGTACACCGATGTCGTACTGATTGAGGGTCGACTGCAGGTCCACCTGGATTTCATTGGCCAGTGCCGCCCGTTCGGTCGTCAGCACCTGGGTCACGTTGGCATTGCCGATCGCTTTTCGGACCATCGCTTCACAGATGTCGCGGATGGTTCCGACCGGGTCCTGAATCTTGAAAATGTATTTGAACGGATCAGAGACCTGAAACTGGACAATCCATTCAACGTCACTGACGTTCAAATCACCGGTCAGGGTCAAAGATTCTTCCTCAAGACCACGCTTGCTGTAGGTTGATCTGACCCCTGGAGTGACGGTTCGATAGCCGAACTCCTCTTTTAGAACCCGACCGGTCGGGACCAGGTAGACCTGTTCGATACCGAAGGGGATTTTGAAGTGGAGGCCCGGCTCGGCAAAACTGGAAAACTTACCGAAACGTAAGACCACGCCGGTTTCCTCGGTGTCAACCTCGTAGAAGCTGCTGTACGCTCCGATGACCACGAGGAGGATAATTATGACGAGTGGCACAAAGCCTTTTTGCGGGTTGAACTTTTTCTTTAGTTGATCTTTGATTTCGATGACTTTTTTTTCCAGGTCATCAGCGGACGGTCCGTTTCCCCAATCCTGCATGAGATATCTCCGTGTTGAGAAAGTATAAGAACAGCTAAGGAAGTCTCGTTACTCCATTAACTGACAAACCAAGCTTTATTTATAACAGGTTTGATAGCAGGTGAAACTCAGTATGCGTTAGTTATTATATCAGATCTTTGAGCCAGCCAAGGGCGACAAAGGTGCCGACCGCCGAGCCGATGGAAGAGAATAGAAAGACCAAAAGTACGCGGGCCAGCCGATTGTTCCACCAGCCTTTGATGGTGATCAGGTCTTCGCCGACATTTTCCATGTCGCGTACGGTCGGTGGCGCAACCAGCGCCTGGACAAGACCGGTGACAAAGCCGGCACCGATCGTTGGGTTCAACGAGGTTAGGGGGGCCGCGACAAAAGCGCTGATGACCGTCACCGGGTGTCCCCAGGCGAGCAGCGCGCCGAGCGCTGAGAGCAGGCCATTGGCCAGGACCCAGGCCGTTGCAGCGTTGGCCAGTTGATCCCGGTTGCCGAAGAAGAAACCGCCGATAAACAGGACCACGACGATACTGGGAATCAGCCAGGGGACCATTTTGGAAAAGGTGGTTTTGGCCGGGACGGTGGTGATCTCGGCAATCGTTTCCGGGGCAATCTCTTCACCTTGCAGATGCTTGATGATGCCCGGCAGGTGGGCCGCGCCGACCACGGCGAGAACTTTTTCTCCCGGGGCGTTGCGAATGTGGTAGGCCATGTGTACATCCCGCTCATCGACCAGGATCTGTTTGACCGACGGGAGCAGTTTGCCCATCTCCTCGAGCATGCTGGAGAGGGTATCGCTTTCCCGCAGCTTGGCCAGTTCCGCTTCGTCAAGCTCCTGTTTTTCGAACAGGCTGCCGAACAGGGCCGCCATCACTTTCATCTTGTTCCAGAGACCCGTTTTACGCCAGACCCGCAACAAGGTGGTGCGGATATTCCGGTCGACCAGCTCCACCTCCATGCCGCGCTCTTCTGCCGTCTGGGCAGCCGCCGCAAGCTCGGCACCCGGTTTTACGCCGGTCTGCAGGCCCATCCTTTTCTGATAGGAAGAGAGGGCCAGGTTGGCCAGTAAAAAGGGGAGTTGTTTCTTTTTGATGACATCTTTCAGGTCGAGCGATTCCCAGCCCTTCTGATTGATCAGGGAGTTATACCGTTGTGGGTCAAGTTCAACACAGACCGCGTCAGGGAGTAACTCATCGATAGTCCGGACCACGGTGTCGACCGAATCTTGAGAGATATGTGCTGTGCCGATCAGGATGATTTCTTTGTCATCAACCTGCAGGCGCGTGTAGTCGTTCTGATCTTCAGACATCAGGGGGCAACCCTCCGAAAAATTAATAGAGTCAAACAGCGCGCAAGTCTAACACAGAGCCGATGGGTGGGCTACCGTTTTAGCGCGGCAAAAAAAAGAAAAGGCACCCGATTTAGGGTGCCTTGTTCCGTCTACGACTCTCCACGCTGCCGTGGGTCATTGGACTCACATCGAGTGCCAATGAGGTGGGATCATTTGTAGGCTCATTAGGCGTCCCACTCTAAGGTGGGCTGGCTCACCGAGCCCCTGAGCTGATCCCGAAAATACTGATATTCCGAGTGGACGTTCTGACCTCACCTGCAGGGCAGAGAGTCGAATCAAAGTTTTAAACAGTATATAGAATAGTCAGCTGCCGGTCAGCAAAAAAGTAAACTGTGAAATCTTAATCCGCTTTGCTGAAATTTCCACCAAAAGCTGTTATTGTTACCTCCGTGGTCATGCTTTTATGTGTGCGGAGCTGCTTGGTGCTGGCCCGGTCCAGACTGCTCCATAAAGATGTTTTTATCCGGGCTCCTAACGATCGAAAGGGAGGATCAGGCCAATGCCCAAGTTACTGGAAGTTTACAAGTGCCCAATCTGTGGAAATATCGTTGAGATGCTGCATGCCGGCCCGGGTGCCTTAGTCTGTTGTGGCAAAAATATGGAGCTGATGACTGAGAACACCACCGATGCCGCAACCGAAAAGCATGTTCCGGTGATCGAGATGGGGAATGGGACCATCACTGTCAAGGTCGGCAGTGTGCCGCATCCGATGGAAGATGCTCATTACATCCACTGTCAAGGTCGGCAGTGTGCCGCATCCGATGGAAGATGCTCATTACATCGAGTGGGTTGAGCTGATTGCCGATGGTAAGGTTTACCGCCAGCAGCTTAATCCCGGTGAGGCGCCTGAGGCGACTTTCCCTGTTTCCGCAACCTCGGTGACCGCCCGTGAATACTGCAATCTGCATGGACACTGGGCGGCTAAAGCCTAACCAGCTTAAGAAATACTCGCTGAAATTGAAACGGGCTGTCAGTAACTGGCAGCCCGTTTCTTTGTCGATCTATTTGGAAAGCAGCAACAGGTTGTAGAGCTTGCCCGCTTCTCCCGGATTTTCGCCGACGCAGTAGAGGAAGTTCTTGTCCGAGCCGTTGATATCGGTGTTGGCAATACAGTGCAGGTCTTTATCTCCTACGGTCGCATCGACAAAACCATTGCTTGGCTTGTTCAGGTCCAGTAACCCAGTTGAATAATCAAAACTTACAGTTCCTGGGTCTTTGGTGTCGGTTAAATGAAAAGCTCAGGAATCGGTTTGAGAGATTACTGCTAGGTTCTCGTTTGTGAAAGTTCTCTTCGTGATTACGGTAACTTGCTTAAGAGCGGTCTGGTAGTTTTTTTTTGCCGCAGAACTGAGCTGTTCTGTGTAGGCGAACTCATCGCCGGCAATTGTCAACAACCAGCCTGACCGATTTCGATTATAGAGTTTGGAAGAGAGTTGCAACAGCAGCGCGGGGGAAAGCTGGTGACCGCAGCTGCAGTTGGCGTCGGTACGCACCGGATTGATTGCTACTGCCTCAGCTTGATTCCGCTGACAATCGAGAAACAGCACCTGTTCAATTTCCGGCCGGCTGATCTCTGCAGCCAGTTCAGGGGTCAGTTGATGGACTGCCAAGACCCGAATCTCTTCCGCAGGTAGCTGCTTTACGAGCTGCTCCGCCAGTAGCAGGCCGGCGGCGTCATCACCCCGCAGGCGATTGCCGTAACCGATGATCAACCACATCAGCGGCGATCTACCTCTTCAATCATTTGCCCATTTGCCGCAAACAGTTGCACCTGCAATGGCATGCGCCCGGCTTCGTGAGTAGAACAACTCAGGCAGGGGTCGAAGGCGCGGATCCCGTGCTCCACCCGGTTGAGCAGTCCTTCTTCCAGTTTGGCGCCATGGATGAAACGTTGGGCGATCTGTTTGACGGTGCGGTTCATCGCCAGGTTGTTCTGGCCGGTGGCGATGATCAGGTTGACATTTTCAAGAATGCCGTTGTCATCGACCTGGTAATGGTGGAACAGGGTGCCGCGCGGTGCTTCGCTGACGCCGATGCCGGTGTTGTGATTGACCCCGGCACGGCTGCGGATGTGGTGGTCGATGAGGATTTCATCGGCGAGAATCTCTTCAATCCGCTCCAGCGCATGGAGGATTTCGATCAGCCGTGCGTAGTGGTAGTAAAAACTGCCGCTGACCGGTTTGCCTTGGCCACCGTAATGGCGGAACTGGCGCAATTCGCGGTCTGCTTTCGGGGTCCCGGCGAAGTCGCAGATGTTGAGTCTCGCCAGCGGGCCGACCCGGTACATACCGTTTTCCGGTCCGAGCGGCTGGTAGAAAGGGAACTTCAGGTAGCTCCATTGCTCTTCACCCTCGGTGATCAGGGTCTGATAATTTTCCGGGGCGATATCGTTTTCGAGGATTTTTCCGTTGCTGTCGATCAGCCGCAGCTTGCCGTCGTAATGTTCCAGGCCACCAGCTTCGCTGACCAGCCCCATGTAGAGGCTGGGGAAGTCGCCGTAGGCGTCAAGCTCGCCGGCAAACTTGTCGAGGACATCCTTCATCAGGTCGAGAGCAGAATCGGTGGTCGCGTACATTTCCGGCAGTTGCCGAAGGATTTCTTCCCGCTGTTCGATGTTTACCGATTTGCGCACCCCGCCGGGAACCGCCCAGGACGGGTGGATGCTGCGGTCGCCGAGGGTGCGGATCAGCTGCTGGCCGAAACTGCGCAGGCGGATGCCGGAACGGGCCAGCTCCGGGTGTTCGGCGATCAGTCCGGTCAGGTTGCGTTGGGCAGGCTCGGCATCCATGCCGAGGACCAGGTCGGGGCCGGAAAGCAGGAAAAAGCTCAAGGCGTGGCTTTGAACCAGCTGGGCATAATTCATCAAGCGCCGCAGGGCGACGGCCGGGGCCGGGGTGCGCACCCCGAGAATCATGTCGCCAGCTTTGCTCGAGGCCATCAGGTGGCTGACCGGGCAGATCCCACAGACCCGCGCAGTGATGCCCGGCATCTCCCAGAAACTGCGACCGATGCAGAATTTTTCGAAGCCGCGAAATTCCGTGACGTGAAAGCGGGCGTCGGCGACCTTGCCCTGGTCATCCAGCTGGATGCTGATCTTGGCGTGCCCTTCGATCCGGGTGACCGGTTCTATGGTGACTGTCTTCGACATGGAAACTCCTGTTAACCGAAGGTGCGCATCTGCGGCTCGAGATTGACTTCACGCCCCTCGAGGAGTGCGGTGACCGTCTCTGCGATCCGTTCCGGGCCTGGTGGGCAACCGGGCAGATAGACGTCAACCTTGATCGCCTGATGCAACGGCAGGGCTTTTTTTAGCAGGGCTGGCAGGTCTTTGAGCGACTCGGTTCCGATCGGCGCCTGAGCTTCGTGATAGACCGCAGTCAGCAGATCCTTGATCGGGATCCGGTTGCGCATGCTGGTGACGTTGCCGGTCACCGCGCAGTCGCCGAAGCTGATCACCAGCTTACTGTTACTGCGGATGGTGCGGGCCATTTCCAGGTTTTCGACGTTGGTCACCGCACCTTCGACCAGGCAGATGTCGACATCTTGCGGGAAGTCCTTGGCATCGACCAGAGGACCGTAGACCAGCTCGACTTTATCGACCAGCTCGATCAATTGCTCATCTAGGTCGAGAAAACTCATATGGCATCCGGAACAACCGCCAAGCCAGACGGTAGCGAGGCGAACTTTCTTTTGTTTGTCAGTCATAGCAACTTTCCATGTATCAGCGGCGCCACTGGCGCTTCTCCCGGCCGTCGAGAATCCGGCGCAGGAAGCTGGCTTCTTTCTTCATCTCCGCGACGGTTACCCCTTTGTCGAACAGGGCGCCGGTCGGGCAGACTTCAACGCACTTGCCGCACTCGGTGCAGCTTTTGCTCTCTCCCCATGGCCGGTTCAGGTCGGTGATCACCTGGCTTTCGATACCGCGCCCCTTGACGTCCCAGGTGTGGGCACCTTCCACTTCGTCGCAGACCCGCACGCAGCGCAGGCAGAGGATGCAACGATTGTGGTCGACGCCGTAACGCTCGTGGCTGGTATCGAGGCTCAGCTGCGGGTTGAGATAGTCATAGCGGACATGATCCATCCCCAGTTCTGCCGCCAGGTTTTGCAGCTCACAGTTCTCGTTGCTGACACAGACCGCGCAGGTGTGATTGCGCTCGGCAAAGGTCAACTCCAGGATCATCCGCCGGTAGCGGTCGATCTTTTCGTTATGGGTGGTGACCACCATCCCCTCCAGTGCTTCGGTGGTGCAGGCCGGGAGCAGGCGGGGATTGCCGGCTACCTCAACCAGGCAGAGACGGCAGCCGCCACGGGCGCTGATGCCGTCAAGGTAGCAGAGGGTTGGCACCTTGATGTCGTGGTCACGGCAGGCCTCGAGGATCGACTGGCCGCTGCGGGCGCTGACCAGCTCCTCATCGATTGTCAGAGTGATAACCGGCATCAGTTCTCCTCCCTGAAGATCGCCAGCTCATGCTCATGCTCCGGCAGCTTGAGCAGCGGAATCTGGTCCAGCTGACAGACTCCGGCCGGGCAGCTGTTGTCTTTGATGTGGGCCAGGTATTCTTCCCGGTAATACTTGAGGGTATTGAGCACCGGGTTCGGTGCCGTCATGCCCAGCCCGCAGAGGCTGGTCTCCTGCACCAGCTCGCAGAGCTCCTCCAGGGTTTCCAGGTCGTTCAGCATGGCACTGCCATCAGTGATCCTTTGCAGCAGTTCATACATTTCGACTGTGCCGACCCGGCAGGAAACACACTTGCCGCAGCTTTCGTCGAGACAGAATTCCATGAAGAATTTGGCAACGTCCGGCATGCAGCTACTCTGGTTCATGACGATCAGTCCCCCAGAGCCCATGATCGAACCGAGTTCTTTGAGACTCTCGTAGTCGACCGGGGTGTCAAGATGCGCGGCCGGAATACAGCCGCCACTCGGGCCACCGGTCTGGGCTGCCTTAAAGGAGCCGCCATCCGGCAGCCCGCCACCGATATCGAAGATAATTTCGCGCAGGCTGATCCCCATCGGCACTTCGATCAAACCTGAGTTGACCACCTCGCCGCAGAGGGCGAAGACCTTAGTCCCCTTGCTCTTTTCGGTGCCGAAGGAGGCGAACCAGTCGGCACCTTTGCCCAGGATCGGGGCGACGTTGGCATAGGTTTCGACGTTGTTGATCAGGGTTGGAAAGCCCCAGAGACCGCTTTGGGCCGGATAGGGCGGGCGCGGTACCGGTTGGCCGCGGCGGCCCATGATTGAAGTCATCAGCGCGGTTTCTTCTCCGCAGACAAAGGCCCCGGCACCAACCCGCAAATCGATGCGAAAGTTGAAATTGCTGCCGAGCACGCGGCTGCCGAGCAGCCCGCGCCGTTCTGCCGCCTTGATCGCCTTCACCAGCCGCGCGGCGGCCAGCGGATATTCGCCGCGGACATAGATGTAGCCCTGTTCGGCGCCGACGGCATAACCGGCGATCGCCATCCCTTCAAGGACCCGATGAGGATCCGATTCCATGATGGTGCGGTCCATGTAGGCCCCGGGATCACCTTCGTCACCGTTGGCGACCACATATTTGCGCTCTGCCGGAGATTTTCGCACCAGGTTCCATTTGACCCCGGCCGGGTAGCCACCGCCGCCTCGACCGCGCAGGCCGCTCTGCTTGATCTCGGCACAGACCTCCTCCGGGGACATTTCGTGCAGCACATGGGCCAGTGCCGCATAAGCGCCGCGGGCGATGCAGTGTTCAATCTTCTCCGGGTCGATTTCGCCATTGTTACTCAGCACAATACGGGTCTGTTGGACAAAGAAGGGCATCTCCTTGGGGAGGGCTTCGGTTTCGACCGCCTGCCGGGCGATGCTCTGCAGCAGGATCTCTTTGGCTTGCTCAGGGGTGACCTTTTCGAAAGTCTGCTCTATGCCATCGGTCTGTTTGATCCGTAACAGCGGACCACGACTACAGGGACCCATGCAGCCGGTGGCGACGATCTCCAACTCGGCCGCCAAGTCGTGCCCGGCGATGGTTTCTTCCAGCGCTGCTTTGACAAGTCCGGCTCCTGCCGACAGGCAGGGTGTGCTGTAGCAGAGGAAAATGCGGAGATTGAGCTGCTCCTGCCGTTGTTGTTCCTGTTCGGCCAGCGCTTGCAGGCTGTTCGGATTCATGCGCTCTCCTCCTCTTTGACCGACTCGATAGCCGCCTTGGCGCGAATCGCCGCGATCGTCGATTCTGCGCTCTGTTTGCCGAGCACCTCGCCATTCAGGGTCAACATCGGTGCCAGGCTGCAGTTGCCGAGACAGCGGGCACTGTGCAGACTCAGTTTACCGTCTTCTGTGGTCGTGCCTGATTTGATCGAGAATTCCTTTTCCAGTTCCGCGACGATCTCGCCGGCTCCTTTAACGTAACAGGCGGTACCCATGCAGACCACGCAGACGTGTTCGCCTTGCGGATCGAGAGAGAAGAAGTTGTAGAAGGTGGCGACGCCGTAGACCCAGCTGGGCGGCAACTTCAGTTGCAGGGACACGTAATCGAGGATGTCTTCAGCAAGGTGGCCGAAGGTCTCCTGGGCCGTGTGCAGTACCTCGATCAAGGCATCCTGCTGGTACTGGTGTTTTTTCAGGGCCTTGTCGATCAGCTGGAATTTTAGCAGATCGTCGGAACGGCTCTGCTCAACGGATGAAGCTGTTGGAGCTGTCATGCCGCACTCCTGTGTGAATTAATTTGAATGATAGTAAGCTAATCAGGCCATGGAATAGCAAAGCATAGTGAAATCGTCAAGAAAAATCGGTTCGGGAAAAGTACTATAGAAAAGGATAGACGAAAGGCAGGCGGTTGCAACTGTTCGGAAAGGAGAAAAAAGGGCTCCGATAAATTCCGGAGCCCTTTGTGGTTTCAGTTGAAAAAGGTGTTTATTACAGGACGGCTTTCAGGTACTCGCCGGTATTGGCTTGTTTTTGCTTAGCCAGTTGCTTCGGGTCGACTTCAACGAATTTCTCATCCGGGGTAACCTTGAATAACGGCTGTCCTTTTTGCACGATGGTGCCGTCACCACCTTCGATGATGATCTTGTCGATGGTGCCGGAGAAGGGCGCCGGAACCTTGTTGAACATCTTCATGACTTCGAGGATGAACAGCGGCTGACCCTTTTCGAAGTGCATTCCTTCGGTAACGAAGGGAGGCATGCCCGGAGCTTCCTGGCCATAGTACATACCGCCGCCAGGGGTGACAACTTCGTCGGCCTTGGTTGCCGGTGGTGGAACCAGAACCTTTTTCATTGCTGCCTGCAGTTCCGGATCGTGGAGGTAGTCCGGGATGATCACTTCCAAATCATCTTCGACTTTGAGGCCGTAGAAGTCGGTCTTCTCGGCGATCATGCAGAGCAGACCGAGCAGCTCGTTACCGATCTCGTAGCCGGCATGGGCCGCCTGGATCTGGGTCCAGGTCTCTTTGTCGTAGCCACCTTGCGGCTTGGTTTTGCTGAGGATGTCATCCAGCTTGAGGAATTCATCTTTTTCGACGCCAAACTTCTCACGCAGCTCAGCGTAGAAGGCCAGCGCGTTGTTCAGCAGGTCGCGGTCGTGAGTCCAGATGACTTCGGCCGAAGGAGCATCGGCACGCCAGGTCATGTTGAGATACTCGTAGGTCTCCTCAAGGATGACCAGCGGGTTACGCAACCAGATCACTTTGCCGTTTTCAATCTTGAAGTTTTTCTTGTTCAGACTCAGCCACCCGGAGAGCATGTGCGGATCACTCAGCAGGTTTTCCATCGGCCGGGTCAGCAGGGTGCCTTTGCGGTCGAGGGTCTCGGAAACGGCTTTTGCGGCCTCGGCATCAGCTGCGTACAAATTTCCGTAGTGCTTCTTCATCGCCAAAAAGGCGTAGATGACATCAAGCTTCTGCGCTTCTTCCTTTAGCTTGCCGACCAGGGTCAGGTACGGTACGACGAAGCGGGTGGTCGGCTTGGCCATGACATTGTTGCCGATGAACCAGTTGACCAGTCCGTAATGAAACTGCAGGTTGGTGGCCAGGTTGCTGCCGCGTAATACGGTGCGGCGCAGGACCGTCGACAGGTGTTCATAGCTGGAAATCCGGTCCTCACCTTTGGTCAGCAGCAGGGCGATGTTGGAGTCATAGGCACCGGCCAGATGATAGCGCATGAACAGGCCGGTGTCCGGGTTGGGGATGCTGATCCCCTGGTCGTCACGAATCTCACCTTCGATCGGCTTCGACCAGTAGCGGATGTAACCACCGGCACTTGGCGACAGCGAGCAGTCAGTTGCGTTGAGCCGGGCCTCGGCACTTGCGGAAAAACGGGCAATCCGCTCGGGACGTGGCAGGCGCTCTTTGTGCATGGCCAGCAGGGCCATCGCTTCTACCAGCGACTCGACGATGAAGAAGTCGTTCTTGTCTTTCGGGTTGACGAACTTGAGGCTGTAGACCAGTTCGGTCACCCGGTGTTCAACCTGAATCCGGGTGTTGACCTCCATGAAGTAGTGACGCTCGCCATCGACGATGCACTCGAAGGTTGACGCGGAGTCGAGGCCGACGGCAGTACCGAAGCGCTCCGATTCCTCTTCCATCCGCTTGAGGACTTTCAGGTCCGATTCGAGCGCTTTGGCTTGGACTTTGTTGCCAGCTTTCTTGGCCTTGGCAATTTCGTCGGTCAACGATTCCTGGGTAACCGAAATCTCGAGCAGTTTCTGCTCATGCATCTGCAGGGAACAGTCACGACCACCGAGAGCGATAGCCCACTCGCCGTTACCGAGCAGCTGGATCTCGTTGTGGCGGGTCTGCTCGATGTTCAACTCGACCAGCACGTTTTTGTTGTCGCCAACACCGTTGGTTTTGACCTCGTTGAGAATCTCGCGAACCAGACCCGGAGCGTCAGCTGCCGCGTCTTTGATCTGCTTGTCGGTCGGCTTTTTGGTCATCAGCAGGGAAGCACCGAGAATCCGCTGCCCTTTACCGCCACCGCCGCCGATCGCCTTGAGGCGGATGCGGGCACCGGGGTAGTTCTTGAACATGTCGGCGCATTCAATTTCGACCTGGGCACAAAGTTCCTCGATCGAGTAAAGATCGATACCTTTGTCGTACGAGGCGAACAGGATGGCATCCGCCAACTCTTCAATAGAGAGCTTTTTGTCGGCAAGAACCTTTTTGTCAACCTCCAGCTTCTGGGCCTTGACCAGCGCCAACAGCTCAGCACGGCTGGAGTATTTTTTCAGCAGGGTGCGAGCGGTGACATTGTCGATGCCGGGGGTAACCGAAACATCAACCTGCAGAGCGGTTCGCTTGCAGGGGCCGATGAAATTGAGACCGGCATCTTCCAGCGCGGCGACAAATTCATCATCCTCGGCCATGAAGCCGTAACCGGCGAAGACTGCGTTGTAGCCGTTGTCCTTGGCGGTGTCGATGATCTGCTGGATCCGCTCGACCCGCTCCTCTTTGGAGGCGCCGGAGTAGTCAGGTACCCGGTGGACGCGGCTGTTGTCGGTCAGCTGGCGCAGTTCCGGGGAGAGGGCGTTCGGATAAACGATCGAATCTTTCTCCGAGAGCAGGATGCCGTAGTGGCTGATGCCCATCTCTTCATAGACATCCATCGCCTCTTTACGGATCGGGCCGCGGCAGACGATCAGTGGCTTGAGATCTTCACAGGAAAAAGAGCGTACCCACTCGGAGCTCGACTGGCTGAGTTGACGGTCTTTGTGGATCAACGGGTTGTTTGAGTACAGGTCGGTATTTTTTGCCATGGGCTTAATCTCCACTTCCATGGGGTTTAATTGTGTCGTGCGATTTTTCATCGGTCTCCCTCAGCGATTAATGGAATTCGCGCTGGACGTCTTGCCATGCAGACGGCTTGTAGTGGCGCAGGAAGAAGTTGAGGTTCTCACCGAGGACCTTTCGTAGATCGGTCGGCATCACCAGCGAGGAGATCGAACCGAGAGCGAGACCCTCTTTCGGGTTCATCAGCTCTTTTTCGTAGCGGGTGTTCAGCGCAGCTTCTTCAAGCTTCAGCCACTCGGCGGCTTCCTTTTCGGCGTCGACTTTAGCATCATCGCCGTTCATGCCGGCTTTGACCCGCTCCTGAACGTTTTGGGCAATCCGTTGCTTGATCGCGCCACGGACCTTGCGCAGTTCGTTCTTGTAGACGAACTCTTTACCGGCCGGCCCCATAACCGCCAAGCGGGTGGTCGGCAGCGCCAGAACCAGGTCGGCGCCGGTCGGGTAGTTGTTGTAGGAAGCATAGGCGCCACCGTAAGCATTCCGCAGGATCAGCAGGATGCGTGGAGTGCGGACGTCGACGATCGAGTCGAGCATCGAGCGGCCAGCCTGGACGATACCGCGGGCTTCCTGCTCACGCCCCGGCAGGAAGCCGGTGGTGTCTTCCATGAAGATCAATGGAATATTGTAGATGTTACAGAAACGCACGAAGCGGGCGATTTTTACCGCCGAGTCACAGTCGATCTGACCGGAGGAAACAGCCGAGTTGTTGGCAACGAAACCGACCACATTGCCGCCGAGACGTCCGAAGGCGGTGATCGCCTCACGAGAACGGGTCGGCTGCATTTCGAAGTAATCGCCGTGATCACAAATCTGCTGGATGATGATCGACACATCGAACGGCGTATTGAAGCCGGTCGGCGAGTTGAAGGCCTTTTTCAGCAGGGTGTTGATTTCCCAGGTTTTGCGATCGAGGGGATCGCTGGTCTCCTGGAAGGGTGCCATGGTGTAATTGTTGTCCGGAATGTAGCTGAGCAGGCGAACCGCGGTGCGCAGTGCCGCTGTCTCGTCGGCAACCGTCAGGTCGGTGACGCCGGAGGCGCTGTGGACCATGGGGCCGCCGAGTTCTTCCGGAGTGATGTCTTCACCGAGAACCGACTTGACAACGCCCGGGCCGGTCAGGCCGAAGAAGGTGTCTTCCGGCTGGATGACGAAGCTGCCCTGACGTGGCAGGTAGGAACCGCCACCGGCATTGAAGCCGAACATGCACATGATGGTCGGTACAACACCGCTGATTTTCCGTAGCGCAGTGAAGGCTTCGGCGTAGCCGTCAAGACCGCCGACGCCGGCCGGGACAAAGGCGCCAGCCGAGTCGTTCATGCCGATCAGGGGCAGACCTTTTTCGCCCGCCATTTGCATCATGCGAGCGAGTTTCTGGCCGTTCGTGGCGTCGATGGAACCGGCGCGAACGGTGAAATCGTGACCGTAGAGAGCGACGTCACGGCCGCCGATGTTCAGGATCCCGGTGACCAGCGAAGCGCCGTCGAGGTTTTTGCCCCAGTTCTGGAAGAGGATGTTCGGGTCGTTGTCGGTGAGGACTTTGATCCGCTCCCAAACGGTCATCCGCTTCTTGAAGTGCTGCTTCTCGATCTGGCCGACGGCAACCGATTTAATCGGGCGCTGGATAAGGTCGTGGCCTTCTTTCATGACCTCTTCGTAACCACCAGACAGACCGGCGATTTCACCTGGGATGTTGAAGTCAACTTCTTCGGTTGAGGCGAGAGGGTTCTGCAATGAGGGTTTAATCGTTGTTTTTGACATCTCGGACATTCCTTTGCGTCGATTGGAATTTAGTTTCCGACTCGAGATGGAGCGTTAAGGGTGAGTCGGATGACTTTTAACCTGTTAGCAATTGTCTTTATAGGGTGATGATCAATTTAATAACAAAGCAACTTAAAACGCTGTTTTTTGCATCCGTTAACAAACAAAAATCTGGCTGAATTGTCAAGGGAAATTTTATTTAGGATAAAAAATTACAGGTTTAGTTTAAGGCCGTTGTTTGGTGTGTTGGTGCTGTCTAATTTGGGGCCGGGGCTCTCAGGCTTTTTGCTGCTGGAAGTCGGCGTGTGTGGGGCTTGCCTTTCTAGATGGCTGTAATTGTTGTAGAAAAAGGATTGAGATTTTATTTCAATCTATTTTTGGCCCGAATTGATCAGACCTTTTTACCAGTGAATCTGCTTCGCAAACAGCCTGAGTAAAAAAAAGTGCGGAAATTATATTTTCAGTAAAATATTGATAAAAAATGATTTCCCATAAATAGACATTGTTTGATCGGTGGTATTTTCTGGGCAGCGATAGTGGTCAATGATTGCCAAGGTTGCATTTGTATACGGCTTATATGCAGGTTCACGGAACAGAGTTTTTCTGTACTAGGTTCCGGATTTGAAAGCTGATAAGCCCGGCAAAAACGCCGCCGACATGGGTTGAGACGATCGGCTGGCCGATATTGCCGAAATGCAGTTGTTGCAGAAAAGCTGTGCCGGTGGTGAGTTCCCAGGCTGTTTTGAGTAACAGGCCACA
>CALZHQ010000050.1 GCA_945787295.1 uncultured Desulfuromonadales bacterium | reverse complement strand
TTGATATCGGTGGAAAGGGCGGTCGAACTCTTACGCGAGCAGAAACGTCAGCGCCCGGCGAAGATTTCCGCCAATAAATTCTTGAAATTACTCAGGGGGGCTCGTGGCCTTTTGCAGTGGAATCTTTGCTGACCAAGAATAGTGCTTAAGGCTAAACAGCTTACTGTGCTTTGAAGATATTTTTGTTGTTAATCTCCGGAGTTTTATTCAATAGCGCATAACCCTTGCCGATGAAGGGATTGATAAAGGCATATGGTGAGCAGATGGCCATCTCGATCGGTTTCATCTGGGCGCCGAAGTCTTTTTTCACCGAGTAGGTGGTCAATCCCATTTCGATCCGCTGCATCCCCAGGCTGATCGCCGTCTCGACAACTTTATAGCCGACATAGATATAGAGGCTGTCGTTGCAGGCGGTTGCCCGGCCGAAAT
The DNA here is from genome assembly GCA_945787295.1 of uncultured Desulfuromonadales bacterium. The sequence goes on along the minus strand of CALZHQ010000050.1, from coordinate 29,621 downwards.
AGAGCCAGCGGAGCATGTCACCCTCTATCAGCAGGAGGGCATGACCGATAATTGCACTATTCTGCCGAAACAGCAGCACCTTGGAGTGATCGCCAAGCTGTGTTGAAAACTCCCGGTAGAAGTCAGCTGTGAGGACCTCCCGCTGGTATTCGTCAGCCTGCTGGTGGACTGTCAACCACTGGTCACAGAGGAGTTCGGCCAGATCATCGAAGTTATCCCGCAGCTCGCAACTGATGGCATTATGCCCGACTTTTCTCAAATGGCGGAGGAGCTTGCTGCGATAGTAACTTTTCATCGCTGCTAAATACTCGTCGGCTGTGCGCCAGTTGATGTCCAGGTAGGTATTCGGCAGGTTGGCAACGATCTGGTAGCCACGTTTTTTGAAGGCGGGCAGCTGCCAGGCGGCCTCACTTTCAAAATCCCTGAGAATGATCAGTGGAATTTTTTGCTTTTTGGCCGTTGTCTGCAGGGTCTGGTGGAGTGCCGCGATAATTTCATCAGCCTGCTCAGGGTTTGCCAGCAGCAACGGTTGATTCAGGGTCAGCGGCGTGCCGCATTCCAGCATGCGGAATTTGAGGAAATTCGGCAGCAATCTGCGGATCTGTTCAAGCACGACGCGCAAGCTGCGCGGGGCAAAAATCGCGATATCTGTGGTGATGGTATAGTACCCGGCCAGGCCCACTGGGCGGCTCTGTGAATCTGTAAACAGGGCATACTGGTAGCAAAAATCGTTCAATTTTGCTTGCTCGACAACCTGCCAGAACTTATGGGCAAGTGAATGACGACTTGCCTCGCCGATAACCTCCAGCATTTTTTCTGGGATATCCTGGATGGAATTGTATATTGTTACGTCCATAGACGATTTTCTCGTTGGCTGCGGGAACAGGTTTCTTTGCGACCTGTCTGAACGACTGGATCATACCCCAAATGATGGATGCCGGTGAGCTGTAAAAATGAAATCTATCAATAGCAATATATTGGTCACCGGGGCAACTGGATTTATCGGTAACCGACTGGCTGAAGTGCTGGTTAAATCAGGCGAGAAGGTCCGCCTTCTGGTGCGGGATCCCGACCGTCTCAGTGGGCTCCTGAGAAACTCATGTGAGCTGATCGTTGGTGATCTGGAGGATATTGATGCACTCAAAAAGGCGACCGAGCAGGTCGAAACTGTTTATCACTGTGCCGCCAATGTTGCCACCTGGGGGGAGTGGGAGGCTTATTATCAAGCCAATGTGCAGGGGGTTGAAAATCTTCTGGCGGCGATCAGTGCAGGAAATAATAAACTACCCAGGCTGGTGCATCTCTCCACTGTTGATGTCTACGGTTTCCCTGTCGAGCCCTGTGATGAAACGGCTCCTTTGACCGATGCTGGTTTTTATTATGGTAAAAGCAAAATTCAGGGCGAAGAGCTGATCAGGAAATTTTCCCAGCAGACTGATCTCCCTTATACGATTTTGCGGCCGTGTAATGTCATCGGCCCGGGCAGCCAGTTTATCGAAAGGATCGGTCAGGAGCTCAAATCGGGAGTTATGGTAACGATCGATGGGGGGCTCAGCAATGCTGGTCTGGTGTATATCGATAATCTTGTGGCGGCGATTCTGTGGGCGGCCGCTTCACCGGTAGCTCTGGGGGAGTGCTATAACGTTCGTGACAATTATGATGTCAGTTGGAAATATTTTCTCGCCCGCTTCCGGGAAGGGATTAACGGCAGGGGGCTGGTGATCAATCTGCCCTTTAAAGTTGCCGCTGCAGTTGCTTCTTTGTTTACCTTGGTTCACAAGCGTTTGGCGATCAACAAGGAACCGTTACTCCATCCCTTGCTGGTGAATGTCTTCGGCAGAACCTGTGGCCACAAAGTACAAAAGTTATCCGCATGTGATGATGACAGGGACCATGTCGATTTTGATCAGGCGCTGCAACGCTCCTGTCGCTGGTTCCTGGACAGGCGACAGCAAAGTTAACCGAGCGGAAATTATGGATACCCGACGAATACTCTTCCTGCAAGGTCCTCCGTCCTCCTTTTATACCCGAATCGGTCGCCAGATGAGCGAACTGGGGCATGAGGTGATGGCGATCAATCTGTCTGTGGGTGACCAGCTTTTCTGGCGTGGGCCGAACCCGATCAACTACAAGGGCTCTTTTGCTGAGTGGCCGGGATTCATAGCCAACTTACTTGACGAAAAGAAGATCACCGACCTCATCCTGCATGGCGAACAGCGCCCCTATCACAAACATGCCGTAGCGGCGGCGAAGCTGCGTGGCGTGCAGGTTATTGCCACCGATTTCGGTTACCTGCGTCCCGATTGGATCGTATTCGAGCAGGAGGGGATGAACGCCAATTCAAAATTTCCTCGCGATCCCAAGCAGATCAGAGCATTGGCAGCAGCAGCTCCAGATATCGATTTTGCGAGAAAGTATCTGGATAGTTTTTGGACCATGGCCGGTTGGGATATGATCTATCACTTTTCCAACCTTTTCCTGTTTTGGCTGTTCCCCAATTATCGCCCCTATAAAAGAGCAAATCCACTGTTACTCTATCCAGGGACCGGTATTCGGCTGTTGTTTGCCGGAAGGAATAATAAACAGGCGGAGCGCCAGTTCTCAGCTTTGCTTTCAACACAGGATCGATACTTCGTTTTTCCACTACAGATAGAAGATGATTTTCAGATTACGGCCTACTCCCCTTTTAATAATCTGCAGGAGCCTATCCGCAAGATCATCAAATCCTTTGCTGAGCATGCCGAGGAAAACACCAAACTGTTGGTCAAGGTCCACCCCTGGGACCCTGGCCTGAAAAACTGGCGTAAAGTGGTCCTGCGGATTGCTGCTGAATTCTCTGTGGTAGAAAGAGTCGGATATTATGATGGCGGCAATCTGGATGAGATGATCCGCGGATCTGCCGGAATGGTGACAGTCAACAGCACTTCGGGGATACGCGCATTACAACTGGGGTGTCCGGTCAAGCTGCTTGGCGAGGCTATCTTCGATATTCCTGGTATGACCTGCCAAGGTGAACTGGACCAGTTTTGGGCCGAGCCGGGAGTTCCTGATACGGAACTGACCAGTGCCTTTGTCAAGGCCGTTGCAGCGACTTTGCAGATCCGCGGAGGCTATTTCAGTGAACCGGGGCTGAGCGCTGCGGTGACCGCCGCCGTGGAACGACTCAGCCGCGCAAAGTTGAATCAATTGATCTGATAAAACCTAGAGGGTTTCCAGCTCTTCAAGCAGGCAGTCCAGGGCCGTCACCATCTGCTTTTCGGTATGCTCGGAGGTGAGAAAGAACCTCAGCCGCGCGGTTTTTTCCGGCACCGCCGGATAGATAATCGGTTGTACATTGATGCCGCGCGCCAGCATTTTTTCCGACAGCTGCGCCGCACTGACAGAGCTGCCGGTGATCACCGGGACAATTGCAAAACCTTGACAGAGGCCGGTATCAAGCCCTCTTTTTTTTGCTTCCGCCAGGAAAAACTCCGAGTGCTTTTGCAGGCGCTGTACCCGGTCCGGTTCCTTGAGCATGATCTGCAGCGCGGCCAGGGATGGGGCGGCCACCTGGGCCGGGATGCCGACGCTGTAGAGGAACCCCGGGGCCAGAAATTTCAATTGTTCCACCAGGGCACTGCTGCCGGCAACAAACCCGCCGCAGCCGGCAAAGCTCTTGCTGAGAGTCCCCATCCAGATATCGACCTCGTCGTCCTGGAGGGCAAAATGTTCCCGAAGCCCTTTGCCGGTCGCTCCCATGACCCCCAGGGAATGGGCCTCATCGATCATCAGGAAGCATTTGTGCCGCTTTTTCAGTTCGATCAGCGTTGGCAGGTCAGGGAAGTCGCCGTCCATACTGTAGAGCCCTTCGGCAACGATCAAGACCCTTTCATAGGACTCTCTTGATTCCTGCAGCGTTTTCTCCAAGGCGGCCAGATTGTTGTGAGGGAACGGCAGCCGTTTGGCCCCGGACAGCTGGATGCCGACCAGGATACTGTTGTGGATCAGTTCGTCATGCAGGATCAGGTCCTTGGGGCCGAAGAGATGGCCGATGGTCGAGACATTGGTGGCATGGCCGCTGACAAAGACTACCGCATCGTCCACCTGGTAGAGGTCGGCGAGAGCCCGTTCCAGCGCGCGATGGATGGGACGCTCTCCGGCGACTGGCCGACTGGCCGAAACCGAGGTGCCATAGGTTTCGATCGCCTCATGGGCGGCCTGATTGACCTGCGGGTGGCCGGACAGGCCGAGATAATTGTAGCTGGCGAAGTTGATCAGCTGGCGGTTTTGAATGGTTGTGGTCGCTCCGGCATTGCCGTCATGGACCCGGAAGAACGGATTGCCGATGCCGAACTGTTTAGCTCCCTTATGGATGATCTGCATCTGCAGATATGCCGGATGCTGATCAAAGTGATAAAACTGCTCGGGAATATTCTCCTTCTGTTCGGTCCGCGTTGAAGAGTACTGGTCAGATGCGGTTACACCTTTCAGTTTTCGGTCCAGTACGCTTTGGATCAGCTTATGTTTTGCTTTGCCGCTTAGAATTTTCATCAGGGTCTCAGGGCTTGATAATTTGTTGTCCGTCCGCGGACGAAGTAAGTTGGTCAGTTATTTCTTCAAGATCGGCAAGCTCGTTCGAGCCGACCCCATGTTGGGCAGCGATGTTCTGTACTTGTTGGCGTGCGGCTTGATCCTCGTCATCGTCTTCCCCTTCCCCTTTGAGGCTCTTGATGATATGGCTGCTGAGCTTGTTCAGGCTCGGTGCTTCGCTGAGCAGCATAACCGGGATCGAAATTCCCAGATTGTCTTCGACTGCGGCAGTCAGTTCGACTCCCATCAGCGAGTCGAGGCCGATATCATAGAGCGAGCGATGGGGGTCGATCTTGTTTTCAGCAATCAGCAGAATTCTGCTCAGTTCAGCCTTTAGCAGCTGGACCAGTTCCGCATGCAACTCATCGGTGGAGAGCTCCGTGAGCATTTGCTGTAAATCGATCTGATGTTCATGGTCAGCATCATTTTCGTCCGTTACTGCGTCGATTTCCGCGAATTTTGCTGCCTGCGCACTCGGCAGGAACCGTTTCAGGGAAACCCAGTCAAACTCAAGGCAGCCCAAGGTTGACCGGCAATCGGAGAGCAACATCTGTTCGATAACATCAGTGACGTCATCCGAATGCAGGGCTCCCCCGCCCATCCGGTTTTGCAGGTTGTTCTTGACGTCCTGATTGCGGGCTAAAAAGCCGACGTCATCGATCGCGCCGAGGCGGATGCAAGTCGCCGGAAGTTGCCGGGCGCGGCGATGGGCAGCCAGCGCTTCAAGCCAATGGTTCGCGGCGACATAGGAGCTCTGGCCGGGATTGCCGAACAGGGTCGTGGCCGAAGAGAGCAGAATGAACAGGTCGAGATCGAGCATTGCGGTGAGTTCATGCAGGTTTTGCGCACCGAGCAGCTTGGCCGCCATCCCGGATCTCAGCTGTTGCCTGGTCTGGTTACGGATCAGGCCATCTTCGATTGTCGTTGCCGCGTGAATGATTCCCCTTATCGGTGGCAGCTCGCTTTTACAGCTCGTCAACAATTTCTCAAGTTCGGTGCGGTCGGTTACATCACAACTGATGGGATAGACAGTTACCCCCATAGTTTCAAGCGCCTCAAGCGCCGGACGCTCCTCTGGGGTAACTTCGCCCCGTCTGCTGATGAGCAGGAGATGTCTGGCGCCGCGCTCGACCAGCCACCGTCCCAGGCGCAGGCCGAGCCCGCTGAGGCCTCCGGTAATCAGATAGCTGGCCTCTTTTTTCAGTTTCAGCTGTTGTGGTTCGCCGCTGAGGGAGGGATCGCGGTTATCAGGGAGCTCCCGGTAATTTCCGACCAGGATCTTGCCGATCTGTTTGGCCTGTTGCATATAGCGGAAGGCATCTTCTACATGCAGAGCATTAAAGAGGGTATATGGGAGGGGATGTAAATGCCCCTGTTGGAACAGTTCCATCATCTCCCTGAAGAGACGGTTGGCAAGATCGGGAGATCTGTGCCTGAGTTGATCGGCATCAATTCCGAAGTAGCTGATATTATTTCGGAATGGTCGCAATCCGATTTCAGTATTTGCGTAAAAATCGCGCTTGCCGATCTCTAAAAAACGGCCGAGGGGTTTCAGGACGCGGAAATTCCGCCGGATCGCTTCACCGTTCAGCGAGTTCAGGACGACATCGACGCCTTCACCATCAGCAGATTCTGCGAGGATTTCTTCGGCAAAGGTCAGTGAGCGTGAATCATAAATTTTCTCAACTCCGAGCAGCTGGAGAAAATCGCGTTTTTCCTCTGACCCGGCTGTGGCATAGATTTCGGCTCCGAGCCATTGGGCAACCTGTATTGCGGCAATGCCGACGCCGCCGGCAGCGCCATGGATCAGGACCTTTTCTCCCGGCTGCAAACGCGCGCAGTGGTGCAGGGCGTAATAGGCAGTAAAAAAGGCGGTCGGGATGGTTGCCGCGGCGACTGGATCGATATTTTCCGGGAGTCTGGCCACTGCATCGGCTTTCGTCAGCAAGCGGTTACTGAAGCTTGCGGGTCCGAACCCGACGACTAAGTCGCCGCTGGCAAAGTCACTGTGCTCACCACCGATTCTGCTGATGCGGCCGGAGAACTCAAGACCGAGGCTGGCCCCGGCAAAGCCATCCTCCAGGGCCTCATCTGACAGCAAGCCGAGGGTGTACATGACATCACGGAAATTAAGCCCGGTAGCCAGGACTTCGACTTCAATTTCATCCGCTGCCGGGGGATGGGCCGGTTTGCTTAGCCAGTGCAGGTTGCGCAACTGTCCGGGGCTATGGAACTCCAGCGTGGTAATAGAGTTATCCTGGTTCGCTTCGACAGGGGTAGCTGGAGACGCTTCCCGGCGTAACCTGGGGGCGTACCTTGCTCCCTGCGCCGTCAGGCATAGCTCATTTTCCTGGCTTGGCGCCAGCCACTCGGCAAGCAATGCATTTTGGCTGGCGGAGGTCATTTCGCGGGGCAGATCTGTCATCCTAACCTGCAATCGGCCCGCTTCGTTCATTGCCGTTCGGGCAAAGCCCCAGAGAGCCGCGTCAGCCGGGGGCTGTTCGGCGAGTGTGCCGACATCGTTTTGACGTCGCTGATCACAGGGGAAGGTTTCCGCCACGCCGTTGGTTAGAACCCAGAAGGATTGGGAAAAATCGCTCGATTCGCAGAATTGAATAATGCCTGCCGCAATTTCACAGCGAGAGATGGCGGCGGTTGCAGTGTCCACATCCAGGAATCCGTAGAGCTGTACAATGTTTTCAAATTGGTCATACAGATGCGCCGGTTCAGCGAGTTTTGCTTCCAGTTCTGCTACAGAGGCGATGCAGAGAACTTCAGCGGTTTGTTGTTTTTCCGTTAAGCGGCTGGCCAGTGTTTGAGCGAGTTGCTGCTCTTCCGCCTGTGAAGAGCAGATGAGCAGCCAGTTGGCTTTGTCGGTCACAACATTCGCCGTTTGTTCTGCCGTAAGGGGCTGCTTCTGCTTTGCCATGAGCAGATAGGGACCGGCTACTTTTTCCGCAAGCTTGGTAAATGTCTCATCGAGTTGAAATTGTTGTTCATTGAGCAACCGAGTCAGCTGGGGAATGGACAATGGCTGGTGCGATTTTTCTGCCGCGGTAATGTTCAGGATAAAATCAAGCCAGTTGGACTTTTGTTCACCGATCAACAGAATTGAGGCGTCTGCTGTGAGCCGTTGACTCAATTCACTCAAGCTGGTTTTGAGTGACTCTGCTTCCAGGAAATTCAGATGTACCAGCGCCAGCTGCTGTGAATTCAGCCTCGGTTTGCCCGGCTGATCGACCTGCAGTTGCGGGTATTGCTTTTGCAGCGCGAGGGCGTTTTCAATGGCCTCTTCCGTCGGGCCAGAAAAGCTGTAATCGCAGATGTGAAAATCGATATTGCCACAAAGAGCTTCTGCCAGCAAGGGGCCGTCATGGCCAACTTCAATGATACTGAGGCGTTCTCCTTCAGCCAGGGATTGCTGGCAGTTGCTGATGATGGCAGCGAGTTGCTGTGCGAGGTAGGGAGCAAATCCCTTGTTGTGAATGGCTGAAATTTGTTTGCTGTAAAGGGATTGTTGGGGCTCCAAACTGGACAACGGCTGCTGACCGTCAAGGCGCTGCAGCAGGTGCAGACCACAACGGCCGACACTTAAGATCGGTTGCAGGTAATCGGGATATTCCCGAATTAAAGTGTTCCAGATCAAATCAGCAGAAATATCATCCTGATCAGGCGGGCTGAACTGCCAACCCTGATCAGCCGGTTGCACGTCTCCTTGACTGAGGCCGATTGCCAATAGGGAGTCCAGTAGCGCCCTGGTCGTTGTTGCGTCACGATTCGGAACGGGCAGCGTTTCGGAGAGAATAGCCCCGGAACTGTTGGCCAGCTTACCCAGTGCCTCGGAGATATAGGCGGCGGTCAAACTTTCAAGCAGGGGTTCGACTTCTTGGACATACTTGAGATTCCGTTGATCCTGATACCAGGATTTTATCGCCGGAAGCAGGCTCGCTTGTATTTGCGACTCGATTTCCGCTGTCCCGTACTGCATGCCTCGCGGTGCCGGTGTCAGGTGATAGTCGAGGAATGACAGGCTATGTCGGATCGACTTTTTCAAGCGGATCGCTTTAAAGCGAACCCCTTTATACAGGGCGACAGCATTTTGCTGTTGGTCAAAAAGAGTAAACTCAGCGGTGATCGAATAGGGCGATTTCACCAGAATCCGTGCCGTCGCATGGGTCGGCAGCTGTTTGTCGTTATAGAGATGAAACCGCTCGATCCTGGTTGGGATATAGGCAATTCCGCTGGTTGCCTCCTGCTGAGTCGGCAACAGGTGAGCACTGAGTTGGAAAGCGCAGTCGAGTAACACCGGGTGCAGATAGAACTGCTCAGCATTGTACTCACAATCTTCCGGTAACCGGAGGGCAGCGATGGCGCTCTCCGTTCCTGCCCAGCCATGCGAAATTGCACGAAAGGCGGGCCCGTAGTTCAAGCCGGCTCGTTGGGTGATGGCGGCATGGTCTTCTTGGCTGAAGTCAGGGGCGCGCTTCGGAAGCTTGAGCTTAAGATTACTCAGGGTTTTATCTGTCGGGCCTTGAATGATTCTCGCTTTGATATGTGGCGTCCAGGCCGCATCTTCGCCTTGACTCCGACTTTCAAGAACGATATTTCCTGAAGACTTCTGCAGGCTGGTACGGACGATTTTGCTCTGGGCACTGAGCAGCAACGGTGCAAGGATTTCAAGCTCTTCAATTTCAGTCACTTCAGCGGCCGTTGTTAAGGCCGCCGCCGCGCAGACGAGTTCAGCAAAGCCGGCGCCGGGGAAGACGACGCTATCACCGACTTGGTGATCTGCCAGCCAGGGGAATTTTTTTGTGTCTAAATGATTTTCCCAGCTTCCCTGTTGTTGCACAAGCGGGTAGCCGAGCAATGCATGGCTGTAGTTGCGCTGCAGCAGACCGAGAGATTCTGGCGTTGCCGAGACCCAGTGGCGTTCTCTTTGCCAGGGATAGTTTGGCAGGTTGACAAAGTTCCCCTTCACCGGAAACCAGCGTTCGAGACAATTGTCATAACCGGCTAAGGCAATTTGCCGTGCTGTTGCGGTAATCCTGTCTGGAGAGTTTTCGCTTCGGCTGAGCGAGGTTATGACTGCGCCGTCCAGATTGTTTTCCCGCAGAATGTCCTTGAGGTAGTTCTGCAAAATCGGATGAGCGCCGATTTCAACAAAAAGGTTGTATTTCTTTGCCATCAGTCGGTCGACCGCCAGCTGGAATTGTACCGGTTTGCGGATGTTGTGCCACCAGTATTCGGCCGTCAGTTGCCGACCGTCAGTCGGTTGACCGGAAATGGTCGAGATAAAAGGAATTATTGTCGTATGGGTTTTCAGGTTTGCCAGGTCTCGGCGGATGCCAACTTCGATGCCGTCCATCACCGGGCTGTGAAAGGCGTAGTCGAGGTCGAGCCGCTTATAGGGAAGATCTTTTTTGCTCAGTTCGGTTTCAAATATATCCAAGGCGCTTTCTGGCCCGGCAATGGTGCAGCCGCGTGGACTGTTGCTGCCGGCCAGACTGAGTGACGCGTAACGGGCTTCACTGAGCATTTCGACCAGTCCCTGCTCCGGTAATCCGACTGCCGTCATCTGCCCCTGACCCTTGGTCAGGCCCTGATGGAGGCTGCGATAATAGATGACCTTGACCGCACCCTGCAATGAGAGTGCACCTGAAGCCCACGCAGCCGCAATCTCGCCAACACTGTGACCGGCGACCGCCGCGGGGACAATTCCTTCCTTGCGCAGCCTTTTGGTTATGCCAACCTGGAGCGCAAAGAGGGCGGGTTGAGAGATTTCGGTCCGCTCCAGACGCTTCGGTCCGTTCCCGCCAGCAAGCTCTGCAACCAGAGAATAGCCGGCCAAGGGAACAAAGTAGCGATCGACCGCTTCGACGGCGCGGCGGAAAATCGGGTCGTTTTCAATCAGCTCCTGACCCATCCCCTCCCATTGGCAGCCGTTCCCCGAGTAGACAAAGATTGGTCCCCGGGGATTTTCCAGGCGCTGTTGCGTGTAGATCCCTTTTGCATTGTCCTGTTCCTGGTTATCCTGGGTGGCAAAGGCGGTCAATTTGCTTTTTGCCGCGCTGATGGAATTAACTTCGAACAGGGCAGCATAATTGAGTTGTTGCCGATGGAAACGACTGGAATAGGCGAGGTCGTACAGCGATAATTCAGTTTGCGCGGCCAGTTGCGACGCTAGCTCACTGGCAGCCTGTTTCAGGGCTTCCGGGCTGCGTGCCGAGAGAAATATTGGCAGCGGTTCAGCGGGGCGGCAGATCGCTCCGCCGGATGGTTTGCTGTCAGCCTCACTTTGAAGAATAATGTGAGCATTGGCGCCACCAAAGCCGAAGGAGTTAATGCCGACAGTCAGTTTGCCTGATTTTTTCAGTTGTTTGGGGGCCGTTACAACTTCGAGTTTCCAGTCAGAAAACTTGATATTGGGGTTCGGCCTGTTAAAGCCGATGGTCGGCGGGATACACCTTTTGTTGAGGGTGAGAATGGCCTTGGTTAAGCCGGCGATCCCGGCGGCTGCTTCCAGGTGGCCGAGGTTGCTTTTGATCGAACCGATCGGCAAAGGGGTGATTCGGTGTTGTCCCAGGGCCATGCCGATCGCTTCGGTCTCAATCGGGTCGCCGACCTGGGTGCCGGTGCCGTGGGCCTCGAAATAATCGATGTCCTCAGGCTGTAGCGCGGCACTTTGGCAGGCCTGTTCAATCAAGGCCGCCTGTGATTTGGCACAAGGAACGGTCATGCTCGATTTATGGCCATCGGTGTTGACGGCGCTGCCGGCCACCACGGCGACGATCGGATCCTGGTCCGCAAGCGCCTGATCATAATCCTTCAGGATGAAGATCCCGGCCCCCTCGCTGCGAACATAGCCGTCAGCGGCTTCGTCAAAGACATGACAACGGCCGGTTGGCGAGAGCATACTGGCTGTGGAGAAGGTCAAAAAGCCGTAGGGATGGAGATGCAGGCAGATGCCGCCGGTAATTGCCACATCGGTCTGTCCGCTCAGGATGGCTTGACAGGCGTGATGGAAGGCGACCAGAGAAGATGAACAGGCCGTATCGATGATCAGGCTTGCGCCTTTGAGGTCATAGAAATAAGACAGGCGATTGGCAAGGATGCTGGCCGCATTGCCGGTTGCGGTTGATGAATCGACCATACCGAGATCATCGGTCAAACGATAAGAGTAGTCGGTCGTCGAAACGCCGATGATCACCTGGGAACGACTCCCGCGCAGGGTTTCCGGGGGGATGCCGGCATTTTCCAGCGCTTCCCAGGTCAGTTCCAAAAGCAAGCGCTGCTGAGGATCCATGTTGGCCGCTTCTCGGGGGGAAATCCCAAAGAAAGCGGCGTCGAATCCCGAGATATCGCCAAGCGTGCCCGAGGAGAAGGAGTAGCTGGTGCCGGGATGTTTGGGGTCCGGATGGAGAAAAGCATCATATGACCAGCGATCAGCGGGAACCTGGCTGATCAAGTTGTCCCCGGAAATAAGAGCATCCCAAAGAGGTTTTTTTGAGACTCCTGGCAGCCGATAGGAATATGAAATTATGGCGACTTTTTTATTCATCGTGTCTTATCTATATGGATTTATTTGAAATTGGCATGCGGCGCTTAAGTTGCTGATTTAAGTTAGCGATTTATTGATAAATGCAAACATACTCTTAGGGGGCAAAAATCGATTGCCGGCTTTTCCCGAATTAGTTTTTTAAATATAACATAAACGCTCTTTTAATCATTCCTATAATGAAACAGCTGGTCAGGCATTTGAGACCCGGCTGCTCTCTCGTCTTAAGGCAGAACTGCTAGGCTGATTAACCCGCTGAGTATAGCTTGCCTTATCGGCTGGGCTATCCCTTAAATTCGCCCGCTTTTGTCAATTTTTCGACTGTTTCTAGGTCTAATTTATCATTCCTGAGAAAGTTTAAAATATTTTTAAAAATGGTGTGTCTAAATATTGACACATTACACGGCATATATTATTGTGGTCTCATCTTGCGGTTAGAAATCTGTTGCTGATTCAGCCGGTTATTCGGCGGAAATGAGATTATGAAGGCGTTAAATAATATATCGAGTTCTGGTTTCAGTGGAATGATAGGCCGTTCCGCGCAGATGCTGGAACTGTTTGAGTTGATCTCCTGTGTCGCCGAAGAAGGTGACAGCACGGTCTTGATCCAGGGCGAGAGTGGTACCGGTAAAGAGCTGATTGCCCGGGCTATTCATGAAAACAGCCCGCGCAAAAATGGTCATTTCGTGCCGGTAAATTGCGCTGCTATTCCTGATGAACTGCTGGAGAGTGAGCTGTTCGGCTACGTCAAGGGCGCTTTTACCGGTGCCCAGCAGTCGAAGATCGGGCGGGTGCAGTTCGCAGATGGTGGAACCCTGTTTCTGGATGAAATCGGTGATATGAAGACCTCCCTGCAGGCGAAACTGTTGCGCGTGTTACAGGAACGTGAAGTTGAGCAGGTTGGCGGGGTGCGGCCGATGAAGGTCGATGTCCGCGTCATTGCCGCTACGCATCAGAACCTGGAGCAACTGGTCGCTGATGGAACCTTTCGTGAGGATCTGTATTACCGATTGGCGGTTATACCATTGCAGGCTCCGCCGTTACGCGAGCGGAAGGATGACATCTCGGTTCTGATCGAAAAATTTATCGTTCAGTTCAGCCGGCGCAAGAGTGACCAGCCAACCTCTATCGATCCTGTCACCATGCGGAGCTTGCAGGCGTACCCTTGGCCGGGGAATGTCAGAGAGCTGGAAAACCTGATTCAGCGTTTGGTGATCCTGCATCGCGGCAAGTGTATCACGCTCAAAGAGCTGCCGGATAAATATCGCTGTGACCCTTTGCCGGAAGAAGAACTGGCCCCGGTGCGTGTCGCGGTCGAGGCTACTGCTGTGGCGTCTCAAGGCTCTGTCTTAGCCGCTCCTGAGGCGGCCTGGTCGGACGAGGGCCTTGATTTCAACGGTCTGATCAGTGAGTTCGAGGATCGTTTGATTTTGCAGGCCCTCAGCCGGACCGGCGGGAATAAAAAGGAAGCGGCCCGGTTACTCAATCTCAAACGGACGACCCTGATAGAGAAAATCAAAAAGAAAAACCTGCCTGTGTAAATTCAACACGTTAAAGCCCTGTCGCTGCGACCGGGCTTTTTTCGTCAAAGAGGAAACTCTCAGTTTTCTACCTGGTGCCCATCCGGAATCTTCGGATGGGCCAGTATCGTTTCCGGTTTGGAAACTAACTGGCTTTTTGGAAATGCTGGCTGATCTTTTGCTGAATCTCATCCCCAGAAGCGGGCATGACGAGAATATCGTGGGCCCCGTATTTGACAGCCCTTAAAACTGACGTCCGAGTCCACTCCGGTCCGGCAAAAACCATCGGTGGCAGCGGGCGTCCAGAGGACTGCAGTTTGATGGCGGTGGCAAAGCCTTTTTCGTTGACACTCGACATGATCAAAAAGGCGCCAAGCACCTTGTGCTGCTGGAAAAGAGCTTTGACATCTTCCTGGAAGCTCAGAATTTTACAATCATATTCGGCAGAAGAGAGAATGTCGGCAAACGGTTGCGCCTCATCCGTTTCCTCCGAAATGATTAGCACGACAGGTGGCCCTGCAGGAGCCGTTGCTGTACTTGGTGGTGTGAAGCTGGCTTCAGCTGTTGCGCCAGGCTGTTCAGCAATTGTGGATTGTGCTGCACCCGCCTGTTCCGTGCCAGGCGGAGCAGAGTCTGCGCTGGCTGACACCGCTGTTGCCGCTGTTGCTGCTGTTGCCGCTGTTGCCGCTGTTGCCGCTGTTGCCGCTGTTGCTGCTGTTGCTGCTGTTGCCGCTGTTGCTGCTGTTGCTGCTGTTGCTGCTGTTGCTGCTGTTGCTGCTGTTGCTGCTGTTGCCGCTGTCGCCGCTGTCGCCGCTGTCGCCGCTGTCGCTGCAGCAGATTCTGCCTGTTGGTAGCCATCCAGATCGAAAATTGCTGCCGGGAAGAGCAGCAGGAGACGGTCCAGTGCATGATTTTCCATCTGGATATTGAACGATACCAGGTAGAATTCCCCCTCGGGAAACGGCTCAGCACCGAGCGGGTCGATATTGGTCGGGACAACCGTTTCCATCTCGGTTCTGACAAAGCGAAGTTGCTTGGGATAACGATCAAGAAAGACCTGGGTCAAGCTCCCGGCGAGAATATTGGCAACTTCTCCGTATGCGTCTTCAACTTCCCCATCAAACTGATTCTTTGCCACCTGTTCTTCGATCTGCTCCTCTGGCAGCATGATCAGGGTGCCGCCGATAACGATCGCATCAGGGATCCGGGTGAACATGAAACCGCAGCCATCACGATCTCCGGAAACCTTCATCAAGGCCATGTTCGATTTGTCTGTGCAGTGATTGGCAAAGAAATCGGCCTTGCTGGTCATCAGCAATTTGATGTCATCGCAGGTCAGTTCCTGGCCGAGCAGGGCTCCGAGCTCTTCACCGATCTGATTGATGGTTGCAGTAAAGACAACATCTGTCAGTTTTTTGGCAGCGGCAAAGGTTGGTTTTGGCGTTTCTGCCGGAGCGGCTGCGCTGGTTGGTTCAACAATCTCTCCCGCGGGCTCTTGACTTGCCTCTGGTGCGGCTGCTTCCGGTTCTGGAGCTTCCACATTTTCACCACCTGGCGCGTCGTTTTCTGCTTCCGCCGCTTCGAGTTCAAACGCGGCTGCCGGAACAACAAATTCGATCAGGCCAAGATTTTTATCGCCGGCAACCAGTTTGCAGCTGGTGACATGGTAGTTCCCGGGTGGGAAGGGCTCATGGCTGGCCAGGTCTATTTTCGTCGGGGTCAGTTCTTCAACACTGTTCTTGATAAAGCGGATTGTTTTTGGGTACTTGTCGACAAAAGCCTGGGTAAAGACACCGGCTATTATATTGGCAACTTCACCGAAGGCGTCGTTCAGTTCTCCATCAAGGGTGGCCGCTTGGGCGTGCTCTTCGATCATGTCTTCGGGGAGCATGATCAGGGTGCCGCCCAGCACGATCGCTGAATCGATCCGTGTCAATAAGTAGCACTCGCCCTCTTTGTCGCCACTGATCGACATGCGGGTGAGCGCAGATTTTGTACGTTCGAGATCGCTGAAAATGGAGTTTTTGGAGATAAGTTGGAGCTGGACATCATCACATGTCAGCTCCTGGCCGAGGAGTGCACCGATCTCGGTCGATAGATTTTCGATGCCGGTTTTGCAAGCGACATCAATGATGGCCCGTTGATCCAAGGTGCCCTCTCACAAAACTATTAGTGTGAGCAGGGTCTTTTAGAGCGAGTATTGCAACTCGATAAAAAAACGTCCCTGCTCGAGGTTAAACGGGATAATCACCCGCCCGCATTTCGTCGGGGAAGAGACCTTGTAGGACGTTCCCGTGACAGTTGTTGGAATCGATAGTTCCAGTTTTATATTTTCTGCTGCAAACGCTTCTTTCAAACCCCCGGCAACCATGTTGGCAATTTCACCGAGGGTATCTTTGACATCAGAGTCAACATCTTCAACTTCCATGCCAAGCATCTCGCCGGTGATCGCTTTTCCAATTGTTCCGGAGCAATGGATGCTGAGCATGCTGGTGAAATCTCCGCTTAAGCCGATCATCGACGAAACATGACAATCGAGCACCTCTTTCCCTTTGGCAAGCGGTGCTTCGGCAGAGATCTCCATGAATATCATGGTGTTAAATATCTCTTCGGTTGAGTTAATGATTTTTTTAGTAAATTCCACAACAAAATCCTTTTGCAGTGTAGCAAGAGGAAAATATTTACCTGTTAGGTGCCAGCTGTAATTCTACAAGAAAAGTATTGCCGTCCAATTCGAATGGGATCGTGATGTCATCTGCGTCGGATATAAAGTCGATGGAATATTCTGCGCCGTGAATTGAGGATGGCAGCGACAAATTGATATTGCTCCCTTTGGGATCGAGAGCACACTTGAGGCTGCCCCCCAGCATGTTGGCCAGCTCACCAATTGCATCGCGCACATCGTCATTGATCTCATCGTGGTCCATGCCGAGAAAAGCGTTCGTCACGGCCAGGGCTGCTTCATTCGGCAGATGAATAGCCAGCAGCCCTTTTAATGTGCCAGCCATGCCGATAACCCCTGAAATGCTGTCTTTGTGCATCGAAACTTTGCACTTGAAAGGCTCACCAGGGGTCGCTTCGAGCATGATCATGCTCGAAAAGATTTCCTGAGTTGTGGCAATGATATGTTGAGCGTGGTCCACGTATTTCTCCTTGTTGGCCGAGGCGGGATGCCCCGCCCCGGGCACTGTCGAGATTTAGAGGAGGTCCCCGAGGGTCGCGTTAATCAGGTCGGGGGTGAAAGGTTTTTTGATGGCCCCTATTGCGCCGTAGGATTTGGCTTCGTTGATGATGTCGGCACCGGTTTCGGTCGATATCATCACCACCGGGACATCCTTGATCGCGTCATCTTCCGACTTGGCTTTGAGGAATTCCAGGCCGTTCATGTTCGGCATGTTGATATCGCTTAAGACAATGTCGACATTATTCTCGCCCAACACTGTTAAGGCTTCCAGGCCATCACCCGCTTCGAGGATTTCATCGAAATCGATCCCTGCCTGACGCAGAGCACGCGAAACAATTTTACGCATAGTGTTGGAATCATCGACAATCAGTACTGTTTTGCCCATCTTGATAGCTCCTTTGTGGACGAGTTAGATTCGATCTGCTAACAGCTGCATTTTTTGTAGTTAATCAACTTGCTTCCAGCTATTTGCACTTGAAGTGGTTCTTCTTCGTTGGTCATCAGCTTCCAGATCAGGGTATCTGGCCCGGCAACCGGCAGTTCGCCTTCGCCCTGCTCTGGGAAACCGATAGTGTAGGTTCGGTTGTCTGCCAGCAGTTTGCTCATAAACAGGCCGGCAATCGTATTCAGCAGTTCATGCAGGATGTCTTTCATCTGCGCCTCGGTTATCTCGTCAGACTCAAGGGAGAAGACCGAGCGGGTCAGATTTTTCAGCATAGACTGGGAAAGGGCCAACCGGATCTCACCTGGAACCGGGTCCTGAATCACCAGATAGGCCCAGCTCAGCTCATCGGTCGGGATTTGATACTCCTGATTGTAGTGTTCATCGACATCGGTAAAGGCCATGTTTTCCAGGGTCTGGCTAACGGCCTCTTTCATCGCCTGATAGAGAGGTGGTTGCTCGCTCATCAATTGCTCCTGATGCCAGTATCAGGCGAGTTGTCAAGTAAATCGGCCAATGCTTCCAGCAACACCGGTGGTGAAAGAGGTTTGTTGATGACCCGGTGCACTCCCAATTCTTGAAGTTGCGCCTCCCTGGCCGGATTGCCGGCACTGGTGATGACAACCACCGGAATCTCACACAACCTGGGGCTCGATTTGACCCACTTGACCAGGGTTTCGCCGTCCATGACCGGCATGTTCAGGTCTGTCAACAGCAGGTCGGTCGGTTTCTCTTTGGCAGCGGCCAGGGCGTCTTTGCCATGTTCGGTTTCAACAATCTCGGCATTCCCCAGACCAATGATTTGCAGGCAGCGTTTGACAAACAGCCGCGCTGTTTCCGAGTCGTCCGCAATAATGATCCGTTTCACCTGCTTTCACCTCCACCCATGCCGGTTAACGACTCTTCCAGTTTCCCAAATTCCATGTCGACCGTCAGCATGACATTGTCCAGGGTATCGGGGGTTAGTGACAAATACTCCGTATAGTTAGGATCAAGCCGGTACTGCATGCTGTCTGAGCCGGTGCCGTAGCCGCCCATCATCGCAATATTGTCGCCAAGGTGTACGGCGTAAACCAGCGGCCGGTATTCTTCGCTCGCTTCGCCTGGTTGGTGATGATAGCGGATGACTTCAGCCAGTTCTTCCGGCAGTTGCCAGGCCTGAGCCAGTTCAAAGCCCGCCTGGGTGTGATCAACGCCGATCATCTTTTCTTCCGCTTGCAGATAGTCGAGACTGTCTTGCGAAGCGAGCAGCTCGATTGCGGCTGCGGCGGTCCCGTGGAGATAATCTGAAATCAGCGATTTGCCGATGTCGTGCAGCAGTCCGGCAGTAAAGGCCAGATCGGTGCTGATGTCCATGCCGCTCTGTACGACGATTTCCCGGGCCGCAATGGCGGTTCTTAAATTGTGTTTCCACAAGTCGCCGCCCGCTGCTTCGTAGCCCGCCAATTCCTTGTCAAACAGTTTGCCGGCGCATTCGCCGATGGCAATGCTGATAATGATCCTCTCACCGAGATAATAGATAGCGCGGTCGACCGACGTAATTTCGTTGATCAGGCCGAAAGCGGCCGAGTTGACAACTTTCAGCACCTGGGCGGTGAGATTGGCGTCGGTCTTGACCAGATTGACGATCTCTATCAGCTCATGGTCAGGATTGGAGGTCAGCTGCAGCAAGCGACTGGCACTGGCCGACAACATGGGCACCGATTTGACAATCTCCTGCAGATTTTCTTTGCCAATTTTCTTAGCCATCGATACCCCCTATAGCTGCCAGTTCGGCCGGCCTGGTGACGTGAGCGTCACCTGGCCGGATTCGACAGAAATTGAAACGGTGCGACTGAAGTTTTGTCCCAGATCTTCAGCGATGGCTCCCATGCCAAGCTCCCAAAGGATTTTTTTGATCGCCAGGGCATTCCGTTTGCCGATCTGAAAGGTGTCATTGGTATCCATAACATTGGCTCCACCACAGAGCTTGACCACCATCCCTTTGCCGTTGCCGTTGCAGCCGAGCTTGGCCATTTCGGCGAGCAGGGCCGGGATGGCGGTGTCGGCAAAGTAGCCAGGTTTTTCATCGGCTTTCGCTTTGTTGATCGACGAATCGGGCAGGGCCCGACAGTCCGGGTCGCCGGATCGAGCATGATGACCGAGACGCAAGAGCCGAGGGCGAAGGTTTTTACTTCGTCTTCAGGGCTGTTCGAGGCGCCGTAGTCACCGACCCCCAAGATGATTTGTCCCATCTTATTTCCCCGTCAGCATTTTCAGCAAAGAAGGAGCGATCCTGTCCAGTGGGACCAAGTGTTCAGCCCCCCCCTTTTCGTAAGCAACTTTGGGCATACCGAAGACCACAGAGGTCGCTTCATCCTGGGCAATGCAGTGTGCACCGGCATTTTTCATGGCCAGCATCCCTTCGGCTCCGTCCTGGCCCATGCCGGTCAGCATGGCACCGATCGCATTGCTGCCGACATGTTCGGCGATCGAGTGCATCAGCACGTCGACCGAAGGGCAGTGACCGCAGACTTTTTCAGCGCCGCCACAGCGGACCTGATAAAAACCGCCACTCCGGACCACTTTCATTTGCAGGCCAGCAGGGGCCACCAGAATCAGCCCGGCACGGACCCGGTCGCCATCTTCTGCTTCTTTCACCTGCATCTGGCAGAGCTGATTGAGGCGGTCGGAAAACATCTTGGTGAAGCCGGGTGGCATGTGCTGGACGATGACCACACCCGGGGTGTTTGCCGGAAAGGTCTCGACAACCCGGCGGATCGCTTCCGTGCCGCCGGTTGAGGCCCCGATGGCGATCACTTTGTCGGTCGATTCGGCCAACGCTTTTGACCCGGCGGCCGTTTGTGTCGGGGCGCTGATCCGCTTGCCCTTCCAGTGGGAGACGTTCGCGGTCGAGGCGATTTTAACTTTGGTCCGCAACTCCATCAGCATGGCATTGAGACCGGCAGAAACGTTGCTGGTCGGCTTGTCAACAAAATCGACCGCCCCGGCATCCAGGGCCTCCATGGTGATCTGCTTGCCGCGCTGGGTCAGGGTGCTGACCATAACCACCGGAATCGGATGCTGCGGCATCAGTTTGCGCAGGAAGGCGACACCATCCATGCGTGGCATTTCGACATCGAGGGTCAGCACATCCGGCCGCAGCTCGATGATACGATCACGGGCAATGTAAGGGTCAGATGCGGTGCCGACCACTTCGATGTTCGGATCCATGGAGAGTCCTTGGCTGAGAATATTCCGCACCAGGGCCGAGTCATCAATCACAAGAACACGAATCACTTTTGCCATCAGCTGGTTCCTTTGCGGTACAACGCCGGTTGGATGTACTGGTAGCGGGATTGGCTACGGCCCAGGGTTTCAGAATGACCGATAAACAGATACCCGCCCGGTTCAGTATGCTGGTGATAGCGTCCAACCAGTGCGTCTCGCGTTGGCTGATCAAAATAAATCATCACATTTCTGCAGAAAATCATCTGAAACGGTTTCTTAAAGGGGAAGCTGGAATTCATCAGGTTAAAGCGCCGAAAGGTCGCTTCCCGCTTGATCTTGTCGACCACCGCCATTTCTCCCGGCCTGGCCAAAGTGAAATATTTGCGTTGCAGATTTCCCGGTAGCTGACTGACATGATCGGCGCTGTAAACCCCCTTGCGGGCCATCGACAGGGCGCGTTCGGAAATATCGGTGGCCAGGATGCCGGCATCCCAGGAACTGTATTCGTTGCCGAGATACTCCATCATCAGCATCAGCAGGGTGTAGGGCTCTTCCCCGGTCGAACAGCCTGCGCACCAGATCCGCAAGTCATTGCGGTTTTCCCGTCTTAGCTTTTCGACAATTGCCGGCAGGGCGGTCTGGTAAAAGTAGTCGAAATGTTCCTTTTCGCGGTTGAAGTAGGTGTGGTTGGTCGAAATCAGGTTGACAGGTTTAATTGACGCATCAGCTTCTGCAGCCGACCGACGAGCAGAGAGCGTTTCTGCTCGGTCAGGTTAATCCCGAAGCGCTGGTGGATCAGGTCGCGCAGATCGTTGAATTCCTGGTCGGAAATCGCCATCATGCTGTTACCCTGAGCTGCAGGTATTTGGAATGGCGTCGAGCGTTCTTTTACCATTGAGTCGTTGCCTGTCAATACGCGGTGATTCTTTAGTATTTGCCGAACTCGTCATCATCCAGGGCAATGCGTAGCGCCGTGCCAGTTGATGGCACATTCCTCTCGTCCCAGCTGGAGCCCTTTACCGGGTCTGCCGGCTTCGGTCGACTGTCGATAGATTTTCTGGACGTCGTTGCTGCCGGAATCGGTCGCTGTGCAGCCTGGCGCACAGAAGTTCCGGTTAACGGCGGGCAGTCGATTTGGCTGAGAGTGAACTTGCTGAGCTGCTGGTTGAGGCGCTGGGCCTGAGCGGCCAATTCCTCAGCAGTGGTTGCCGTCATCTCGGCAAAGGCCTTGTTCTGCTGACCGACTGTGTCGATTTGTGAAAGTCCTTCGTTGATCTGGTCGGTACTTTGAGCCTGATCGTTACTGGCGGTAGCAATTTCACCCATCAGGTCGGTCGCCTTGGTGATGCCTTCAACAATTTCGTTCAGGGCGGCCGCTGTCGTATCGGCCAGTTCTGCCCCATTGCCCGCTTTGGTGACCGAACCTTCGATCAGCTCTGCGGTCTCCTGTGCTGCTTTGGCACTTCGAGCGGCCAGATTGCGCACTTCTTCAGCAACCACGGCGAAACCTTTCCCATGTTGTCCGGCGCGCGCAGCTTCGACCGCAGCATTCAGGGCCAATAGGTTGGTCTGGAAGGCGATTTCATCGATAACTTTGATGATTTTGTTGATGTTCTGGCCCGACTCGTTGATCTGATCCATCGCCTGAACCAGGGTCTCCATCTGTTGACTCCCTTTCTCAGCCGATTGCTTCGCCTGATTCGCCAGGCTATTAGCCTGATTGGCGTTGTCAGCATTATGCCGGGTCTGCTCGGCCATCTGAGCGACAGAGATTTTGATCTGTTGAATTGACGCCGCTTGTTGTGTTGCGCCATCAGTCAGCGATTGGCTGGTTCCTTCGATATTGCTTGAGTCTCCATTGATCTGGGATGCCGTTTGTAATATCTGGCAGAGGATCTGTTTCAGGTTCTGGTGCATCTGCACCAAGGCCATGCCGAGCTCGTCCTGGTCGGAAGCAACTTGGACTTCCTGGGTGAGATCACCGTCGGCAATCTGCCGGGCCAGAGAGGTCCGAAGCTTCATTGCGTTGGCTAGCCCCAGCAGTGCTGAACCGAGCTCCTGCATATTGCTCTTCGGTCCGTAAAGTTCACAGGTGTTGCAATCTTCACCCCGCTTGGCACGAGGGCAGTGAGCATCGGCTGAAAAGGACCCGGCGGTAACCCAGCAGACGTCTTCCCGGCCGTAGCTGGGACAATCCGGCTCACTGCAGTTCTTTGCCTTGGAGCAATCAACCGGTTTGCCGCAGTCAACATCGATATCAGTTTTTCCTTTGCCAAGGTCATAAATGGCTTTGCGAATCTTTTGCAACGGACCGACAATGCTGCGATTCACCAGCCAGACCAGTATAACTGTTATGAAAATGACAGTTAAAATAGTGGTCAGGTTGTTGGTGCGGATTGAGCTGAGATTTGCCTCGACATCGTCGACATAAAGACCGTTACCAACTATCCAGTCCCAGGCGGCCAGCCGCTTGACATAGGAGATCTTTTCGACCGGCTCATCAAAGCCGGGCTTTGGCCACAGGTAATTGACAAAGCCACCACCCTGTTTACGGCAGACGTTGACGAATTCGACAAACAGTTTTTTACCAGTTGGATCTTTGCTGCCGGAAAGGTCTTTGCCATCCAGCGCCGGTTTGATCGGATGCATGATCATTTTCGGCTGCATGTCGTTGATCCAGAAATAGCCGCTCTTGCCGTAGCGGAGTTTCTTGATTGCCGCCACTGCCTGCTGTTGTGCTACTTCCCGGCTCAGTTGGCCACTTTCTTCCAGGGCCACATAGTTTTCCAGTACCCCCCAGGCGGTCTCTGTTTGGTGCTGTACTTTTAGTTGACGTTCGGCAAAGCTGCTGTCGCGAACATCAAAATAGAGAACCGTCAGGGCCAAACAGAAAATCCCTGTGATAGTGAGCACCATCAGAATCAACTTGGTGGTCAGATCGAACCGGAAAATTTTTTTCAAATTCATTCTTCTTCTCCGATAACCCGGGGGTTTTGCAACAGACTGTCAAGCAAAGGTGGTGTAACTAAGCCTCTTCCTGCTCGGTGATCAGGGCTTGCATTTCTTCGCTAAAGAGCAGTTTGTGGACGTCGAGGAGGATCTTGACCGCTTTGTCGATCTTGCCCATCCCCTGGATGTACTGACCGCCTGCGCTTTTACCGGTTTTGGGCGGCGGCTCAACGTTGGCGATGGGGATGTCGGCGACTTCGCTCACCTCATCGACGACCAGCCCGACTTCGGTGCCGTCAATATTGACGACAATGATACAGGTACGATCATCGTACTCGCGGTCTGGCAGATCGAAGCGGGCCCGGACATCCATAACCGGGATGACTTTACCGCGCAGGTTGATAACGCCGCGGATGAAAGAAGGCATGTCCGGAACCTCGGTGATGTTCTGAATTCCAATGATTTCAATAACGTAGCGGATTTCAATGCCGTAATCCTCACCGGCCAGGTGAAAAGTCAGATATTTGTCCTTTTGCGTATCTTCGTTATCAACCCTATTTTCCTCAGCCATTTATTCCTCCTTCAAACAGACTTTACTGTGTTTGTAAGTTGTGGATTTTTTTTCTCAGCCGATTCGACCAGGCTACCGACATCGAGAATCAGGCTGACACCGCCATCACCGAGGATGGTGCAGCCGGAGACGCCGGCAACGTTGCCGATAAACTCTGAAAGACCTTTGATGACGGTCTGCTGTTGGCCGACGATTTCATCGACAAACAGGCAAAAACGTGTGTCTTGATATTCAAGAACAATCAAAATGCCATCCGGCAGTTCTTTCGAGCCAGGCTCTTTCTCGAGGATTTCGTGCAGGCGGATGATCGGGAAGAAGTTCTCCCGGACCCGGGCCAGTTCGTCCCCTTCGGGAGTGATGGTCATCTGCTCCATGGTCGGGCGGAAGGCCTCCAGGATCGACAGGGTCGGAACGATACAGGTGGTGGTGCCGACCCGGACCAGCATGCCGTCGATAATCGCCAGGGTCAGCGGGATTCTCAGGTCGATCCGGCTGCCCTGTCCCGGAGTGCTGCTGACGTCGATCTTGCCCTTGATCTTTTCCAGGTTCCGCTTCACCACATCCATGCCGACGCCGCGACCGGAAATGTCTGTGACTTGGGCGGCGGTCGAGAAGCCGGGCATGAAGATCAGGTTGTAAATGTATTTATCGCTTAGATCGGAGCCATCCCCTTCAATCAGGCCTTTGTTGATCGCTTTTTCGAGAATTTTTTCTTTATTCAGTCCACGGCCATCATCTTCAACCGTGACCCAGACTTCCCCTTCTTCGTGGCGGGCCTGCAGGCGAATGGTGCCTTTTTCAGTTTTGCCGGCCGCAATCCGTTCGTCCGGGGTTTCCAGCCCATGATCGAGTGAGTTACGCAGCAGGTGGACCAGCGGATCGGTTATCGTTTCGATAACCGTTTTGTCGATCTCGGTTTCTTCGCCGACCAGTTCCAGTTCCACTTTCTTGCCCGCTTTGACCGAGATGTCGTGAACCAGTCGGATCATGCGGCGGAACAGACCTGAGACCGGGATCATGCGGATGATCATGGCCGTTTCCTGCAGTTCGCGCACCAGTTTCGACATGTGCTGTCCGGCCTTGTTGAAGTTTTCCAGCTCCATTCCGACCAGGTCGGGATTGTGGATCAGCATGTTTTCTGCGATGACAAGCTCACCGATCAGGTTGATCAGGCTGTCGAGCTTGCTTAATTCGACCCGAATATCCTGCCGTTTGGCCGGGGTTTTGGTGCGGGCCGCAGGCTTGCTTTCTAGCTTCGCCTTGTTCAGGTTTTCCTGTTGCTTCTTCAGGGCCTTGTCGACCTGTTCCGGTGACGCCGCGCCCTTTTCAACCAGGATCTCGCCAACCGGTTTTTTCTGGGTTTTTACCGCATCCGCAACCGCTTTTTCTTTGACTCCCTCCTCAACCAGGAATTCACCCAGCAGGGGCGGAACCAGCAATTGCAGCTGTTGAACCTTCCCATCAAGTCCTTCGATAAGCCCTTCTTTGCCGTCAGAAATGTCATTGACCGCTTGCTGCAGCACATCGAGTGCGGCCAGGAGCTGGTCGGCCGGGTTTTCGATCGCCAGTTTTGAGCCGGACTTGACCCGGTCGAGGAGGTTCTCCATCTGGTGGCTCAGGGTTTCCATCTGCATGAAACCGAAGAAACCGCAGTTGCCCTTGAAACTATGGACCTGGCGGAAGATGTCACCGATCGATTCGGTGTCGGCAGGGTTCTCGGCCCAGGCAAGCAACCCCTGTTCGGCGTTCTGCAGAAGTTCATTGCCTTCCTGAACAAAGCTCAAGCGCATTTCGTCGGTGATCTCGAGTTTCGGCAGTCCATCGGCGTCCAGCGCAGCTGGCGGGGTGGTCGGTTTTTCCGGTTCGGCGGTGAGGTCTATTAGAGTGCTAGGCTGTTCGGCCGCGGGTGCTTCAGGGGGAGTTTCTTCGGCAGGCTCGGCAGCAGGTTGCTCTGCGGTCGCGTCGGCTTCTTCTCCCTGTTTCGCAAACTCTATCGCCTGGTGGAGTTTCTCAGCCATTTCATCTGCCGCCGGGGCCATTGCCTTGTCGGTGTAGTCACTAGCGACCAGTTCCAGGGCTTCTTTGGCAAAGTCACAGGAGGCACAGAGCAGGGTGACGTGATCGGGAACCAGCTCTATTTCGCAGTTACGGATCAGATCGAGCAGGTTTTCCGCCGCATGGGCCACCCGGGTGATGTGGTCGAACTCCAGAAACCCGGCGCTCCCTTTCATCGAATGGAAGAGGCGAAAGATGGCATTCATCGTTTCCGGGTCGCTGTTCTGGCCAAGTTCAATGATCTGCGGCTCCAACTGCTCGATCATGTCCTGGCTTTCAGTGACGAATTCCTGAATGATTTCAAGCTGGTCGCTGTCGATGTCCATACTCATAGACATATCCTCGATTTGTTAATGCTGCTAGAAAGCTACTTTTTACCAGTCATTAAGGAGACTTTCCTCCCATTCTGATAGGAATGTTTAATTATACAGATCACATAAAAAACATCAAATAAAAAATAGCCTGAAGGGTCATCTTTTTTCCTGGAACAGAGGGCTAAAAAGCGAGGCTGGGGACATAGCTAATTTAATTAATAAATTTAAGTCATCGGGCTGTCAAGTCAATGCCTTGAAAGTTGCTTGTTGCCGACTAAGTAGCTATTTTTGAGAAGAAAAATGGTGAGAATGTTCGAGGTGTTGCTGCGCCTGGTGTCAAGACCTAACTGTGGGTAATTCTTACTGAAGACAGTTTGTTAGCGGAGCGTTTTCAGGCCGGATTATTGCTGGAGCTTGTCATCGAAACCTGGTGAACTCATAGGCTCGCCAGGTGATAATTTTTGCTGCTGCAAATGACTTTTACCTTCTGCTTTTAACATAAGGAGCAAAACCGCCACGCATCCTGTTTTTCGCTATAGCGGAAAATACCCTGTTGATCCTTTTAGCGAGGAGTGGCGTGTTGTCCCGATATCTTCCGCCGTCTGCGGCGCGGGCGCCGGCGGGTTTGCTCTGTTTTTGCCGGCGGACTTTGGATCTGTTTTTGCCATTCCTTGACCAGCGGTTCCAGCTCGGGATGGACTTCGGACCATAGTCTGAACAGCTGCAGCGATTGGGGGGTGAAGGGGTGTTGTAGAAAACGTCGTTCACCGCGCATGCCACGGCCGCGAGCCAGACGAAAGCAGCCAACCAGCAGCTCACGGGCCTGGTGACGGATTCCCTGGGCAATGCTGAAATAACGGCAATGGGGGATGATGATCTCGTTGGCTTTATGCAAGGCCTCGGTAATGTGCACATCCGGTGCTGGCGGGCAGTTATCCATGAACAGCCGCAGGTAGAGTGCTGCGATGGCGAACGCCTCTTCGATCGGCACTCCCGATTGGGTGCGCTGATCGATCTTGGCCAGTAACTCAATGCTCTCATCGGTGCCGGGATAGCCAGCCAGCAGGTGTGGCAGCATGCCGAGTTCGCGACACTGTTTCAACACCGGCCCGGCAACACCGTGGCGGTACAGTTCCATGATCTCCTCACGAATCCGCGCCGGCGCCGCGGCCGCGATCAACTCTTTTTTCTGCTCAATGGCGGCGAGAATCGCCGGATCAAGAGCGAAGTCGAGCCGGGCGGCAAACTCCAGTGCCCGCAGCATCCGCACCGGGTCTTCTTCAAAACGGATCAGTGGCTCGCCGATCACTCGAATCTGCTTGTTGCGCAGGTCGTCCAGGCCACCGACATGATCAATAATTGAAAAGTCGGCAATATTATAGAACAGGGCGTTGATGGTGAAATCACGGCGGAAGGCATCATCACGCGGAGTCCCGAAGACATTCTGCACAAAGTGAAAATGCTCGTCCGGGTCGTTCGGCAGTTCCTCCTCATCCGGATGGCGGCGGAAGGTGGCAACCTCAATCAGCTTGTTGCCGGCAAAGCGGATATGGGCCAGGCGGAACCGTTTGCCGACCAGAAAACAGTTACGGAACAGCCGCCGCACCTGGGCAGGAGTGGCATCAGTCCCAACATCGAAATCCTTCGGCTTGCGGCCGAGCAGCAGATCGCGGACACTGCCGCCGACCAGATAGGCCAGCTGGCCGTTGCGGTGCAGACGGTAAAGGACCTTGAGCGTCTCTTCATCGATCTGTTTACGCGAGATGCCGTGCTCGGCGCGGGGCAGAATAATCGGCTGTTGTTCCTTGGTCGTCATCACTTTCCTGTCGCACTGATTGAGTCAGGCGGACTATAGCAGATCAAAACGGCTGGATGAAGGGTTTTGCCGTAGGCAGGGCAGATCTTTTGCTTTATTCTGTGAGGCACTTTTTTCAGGAGTGAGAATGAACAGCACAAAACCGAACCTGATCGTCATTCTTGGCGCCACCGCCGGCGGGAAAACCGGACTGGCGGTACAGGCGGCAGATAAGCTGGCTGCGGAGATCATTTCTGCCGACTCTCGGCAGGTCTATCGCGGCATGGATTTGGGCACCGGCAAGGATCTCCAGGAGTACGGTGACGTTCCCTATCATCTGATCGATATCGCCGAGCCGGGCAGCGAATACAATGTTTTCCAGTTTCAGCGCGATTGCTTCGCTGCTATCGAGGACCTCTGGAGCCGCGATAAACTGCCGATCCTTTGCGGTGGCACCGGGATGTACCTGGATGCGGTACTGCGTGGTTATCGGCTGATCGAGGTCGCGGAAAATAGAGCATTGCGGAAAGAGCTTGCCCCCTTAAGCGATGAACAGCTGCGCGAGAGGTTGCTGCAACTGAAACCGGAACAACACAACCGGACCGATCTGGATGAGCGTCAGCGATTGATCCGGGCGATCGAAATCGCTCTTGGTGAGCAGTCGGCTGCCGCCGAATTGCCACCGTTGCCGGAGCTTCGGCCATTGGTGTTCGGTTTGCAATGGCCACGGGAACTTCTACGCCGGCGGATTGCCCTGCGCCTGCAACAACGCTTCGATGCGGGAATGATCGACGAAGTTCAACAATTACATGACTCTGGGGTTCCCTGGGGGACGTTGGAATTTTACGGACTGGAATATCGATTGATCGCCCAGCACCTGCAGGGCAAGTTGAGCCGTAACGATATGGTGCAGAAGCTGCGCAGCGCTATCGGCCAGTTTGCCAAGCGGCAGGAGACTTTTTTTCGGCGGATGGAGAGGAACGGGGTGGAGATTCATTGGCTGAATGGGCAGGTGGATCCGTTTTCGGAGTTGTGTAAGGTGATTGAAAGGGAATTGTAAAGTCAAGGTCGCGGGGTTGCGGCCCCGCTCGACGCCTTCATTTCTTTGTGCGCCCAAGGAAACGAAGCAAAGAAATGCGCCCGACCTCCTTGCCCTGCGGGTACCCTCCGTTTCGTTCCGTTTTGCAGCTCGGAAAAAAACTCGCTGCGCTCAAACATTTTTCCTCGAAACCCGGCCAAACTCCACTGCACTCCGGCTGCGTCACACGGGGAGGGGAAATCAGCAGCCTTCTGAATTCGACTTTCTTTTCCCCTTTGGCTTCCGCCGGAGTGGAGCAAGCGGTTCGGGAGGTTTGCCGCGAGCTAAGCGAAGCGCATTGGAGCGGCCCCGAAGCGCTTGTGGAACGGAGGTTCCCGCGCAGCGGGCGGAACCAGTGGGGCGGCCTCTTTTGGTTACT
>CALZHQ010000049.1 GCA_945787295.1 uncultured Desulfuromonadales bacterium | reverse complement strand
GGCGGTGATGCTGCACCTGGCGCGCAAGGCCTTCTTTCCGGCCAAGCTGCCTTTCCCGCTGATGCATGTCGATACCACCTGGAAATTCCGCGAGATGATCGAGTTTCGCGACCGGCTGGCCAAAGAGTACGACTTTGACCTGCTGGTACATATCAACGAGGACGGGGTCAAGCAGGGGATCGGTCCCTTCAGTCACGGCAGTGCGCTGCAGACCGACGTCATGAAGACCGAGGGGCTCAAACAGGCCCTCGATAAACACAAGTTTGATGCCGCTTTCGGCGGCGCACGGCGTGACGAAGAGAAATCGCGCGCCAAGGAGCGGATCTTCTCCTTCCGCAGCGCCAGTCACCGCTGGGACCCGAAGAGTCAGCGGCCGGAACTGTGGAACATCTACAACGCCCGGGTCCGCCAGGGGGAGAGCATCCGCGCCTTCCCGCTGTCGAACTGGACCGAACTGGACATCTGGCAATACATCTACCTGGAGCAGATCCCGATTGTTCCGCTCTATTACGCCAAACAGCGGCCGGTGGTTGAACGGGACGGCATGCTGATCATGGCCGACGATGAGCGGCTGCAGCTGCAACCGGGCGAAAAGATCGAACACAAATCGGTCCGCTTCCGCACCCTCGGCTGTTACCCGCTGACCGGGGCCGTTGAATCAATGGCCGCAACGCTGCCGGAAATCATCCAGGAGATGCTTTTGACCCGCACCAGCGAACGCCAGGGTCGCCTGATCGATCATGATTCGGCCGGATCGATGGAGAAGAAAAAACAGGAGGGCTATTTCTAATGGCACACCAATCCGATTTGATCGCAGAAGATATCCACGCCTACCTGAAGCAACAGGAGGAGAAGTCACTGCTGCGTTTTATTACCTGTGGCAGTGTCGATGATGGCAAAAGCACCCTGATTGGCCGCCTGCTCTGGGATTCGAAGATGATCTTCGAGGACCAACTGGCGGCGCTCGAAAATGACAGTAAACGGGTCGGCACCCAGGGCGAAAAGATCGACTACGCCCTGCTGCTCGATGGCCTGCAGGCGGAACGGGAACAGGGGATTACCATCGATGTCGCCTATCGCTTCTTCTCGACCGACAAGCGCAAGTTCATCGTCGCCGACACCCCCGGCCACGAGCAGTATACCCGCAACATGGTCACCGGGGCCTCGACGGCAGAGGTTGCGGTGATTCTGATCGACGCGCGTAAAGGGGTCTTGACCCAGACCAAGCGTCACAGCTATTTGACCTCACTGGTCGGCATCCGCCATGTCGTACTGGCGATCAACAAGATGGATTTGGTCGATTACAGCCAACAGCAGTTTGATAGCATCCGCCAACAGTACGAAGACTTTGCCGCTGCACTCGGTTTCGAATCGATCACTGCGATTCCGCTCTCGGCCCTGGAGGGTGACAACATTCTGCAGCCCAGCCTCAACACCGGCTGGTACCAGGGGCCAACCTTGATGCACTACCTGGAAACAGTCAAGGTGGTTGATGATGCTGCAACCCAGCCGTTCCGCATGCGGGTCCAATGGGTCAACCGCCCGAATCTCGATTTCCGCGGCTTCTGCGGCACTATCGCCTCGGGCACCATCCACCCCGGAGATAAGATTGTGGTCAGTTCCTCTGGCCAGTCCAGCAGGGTGGCGCAGATCGTCACCATGGATGGCGATCTGCCAGAAGCGGTAGCCGGCCAGGCAGTAACCTTGACACTGGAGGATGAAATCGATATCAGCCGCGGCGACCTGCTGGCTACAACCGAAACCAAGCCTCATTACATTGACCGTTTCGAAGCCAAGCTGGTCTGGTTGCAGGAAGAAGCTCTGCTGCCCGGTCGCAGCTACCTGATCAA
This sequence comes from uncultured Desulfuromonadales bacterium, assembly GCA_945787295.1. The sequence goes on along the minus strand of CALZHQ010000049.1, from coordinate 28,610 downwards.
GGCCGGTTCAACGACGACACCGGCACAGGTCGATGCGGTCAACTACAAGGTCAACGTTAACAACCTGCAGCAGGAGCCGGGCAAAACCCTGGAGCTGAATGAGGTCGGCATCTGCACCTTCAGCGCCAACGCCGCGATCCCCTTTGACATCTATGAGGACAATCGCGGTACCGGCAGCTTTATTGTTATCGACCGCCTCAGCAACGCCACGGTCGGCGCCGGAATGCTCTCTGCGCCACTGGAACGGGCGACCGACAGCCACTGGCAAACAATCGATGTTGATAAGCAAGCGCATGCTGCTTTGAAACGGCAAACCCCGAAGGTCCTCTGGTTTACCGGCCTGCCGGGAGCAGGCAAATCGACCGTTGCCAACCTGGTGGAGAAAAAGCTGCACTCGCTAGGGAAACACACCTACATCCTGGACGGCGACAACCTGCGGCACAATCTCAACCGCGATCTCGGCTACGATGATGCAGATCAGGTTGAACATATCCGCCGGATCGCCGAGGTGGCCAACATTCTGATCGAAGCGGGAATCATTGTTATCGCCCCGTTAGTCTCGCCATTTCGCAATGAACGGCGCATGGCAAGGGAGATTTTCGCTGACGGAGAATTTGTCGAAATCCATCTCGACACGCCCCTGGAACTGTGCGAACAGCGAGATAAAACCGGCGCCTATAAAAAAGTACGTTCCGGGGAATTGAGTCACATCGCTGGCATCGACGCAACTTATGAGCCGCCGGAAGCGGCCGAGTACCGATTTGACGGCGGCACAACCTCGGCCGAGGAGATTGCGGTAAAGATCGTTCAAGAACTTTTCAGTGAGCCGTATCCTATAGAATCCCCGTGGTACCTATTCCCTCCGTCGGAGCGTAGCGCAGCCTGGTAGCGCGCTTGGTTTGGGACCAAGATGTCGGAGGTTCGAATCCTCTCGCTCCGACCAAATTTTTAAAAGGGTTGGCGATTTAATCGCTGACCCTTTTTTTGTTCTCCGGGGCAGGTCCGGTCCATGTTGGCCTCTAAATGTCACAGGGAAGAACCATTAGGGATGTCTTTTTGGTGCTTATATTGGGTCCGGTCCTAGATGGGCATTCCGAGGCGGGTCCGGGGCGATGGGCGGGACATTGAAAAAGGCGGAGCTGCTTCTTGACCAAAAACCGATTTAATATGTGGTAAATTTACACCTTATGCGATTCATAGAAAGGGATGATTATGATGAAATTTTTGGTCGTTTTTCTGATGTGCATGACTATGCTTTTATTTGGCTGTGAGAGCGCCCAGCAGAAGGCTTATGACCTGAAGGCGGATACGGTCGGCACCCATCGAGTTGTTGAGGTCTATACCGAAGCAGGCGAAAAGATTGCCACTATTGAAGACAAAAGCATGAGATTTGAATTAGTCGGGGAACGATCTGTCCGGCTGTGGCTGGGTGATAAGAACGAGAAAGTCATGATTGGCAACATGGGCTTTATAATTCGAGACAAATGACCTCCCGTTGATGCTTGGGAAGAACGCAAGCATTGAGAGATTCACAACAGTAGCGTAAACGGATGCGGGTCCAAATGGCACCGCTTTTTGTATTCCAGTCCCTGGAGAAGGATCCGGAGCGGACCTGGGTCTGGGACGGGTCCGATGCGGGGCATGAAGGAAATTGGCGGTGGATAGCGCTAAAACAAACCGGCGATAGATCGCCGAGGGAAACGAAGCAAGTGCTAGAAATCTGTGGTACAACTAGACATCAATGAGTAACTTACGGGTCGTGCTTTTTGTGAAAGGGTTAGAAATATGTTTAAACGACAAATAGCAATCTGGATAGCACTGATTATGTTATGCCTGTTTGTAGTCGCAGTAGGTTCAGCATCGGCTCACGGAGAAAAAAAACATCCTGAAAAAAAGGCTGTAGACCAGCATATGCAGGCGATGATGGCGGTCAAAGAAAAAGTCCCTGCAGACTACCGAGTTATGGAGCGGACACCGATTATTCCGGATGCAAAGTCCCTCGCTCGGGGAAAAGAGCTATTCGAGCAAAATTGTGTTGTCTGCCATGGTGACAAGGGGGACGGTAAAGGGCCTGCTGCGGCATCCCTGAGCACTCCTCCTGCCAATTTTCTTGATACTGCTCATAGCGGAATGTATAACCCCGGAGAGAAGTACTGGATAATCGGCAACGGCACTGGGGCGACCGGCATGCCCCCATTCCCAAGACTCGGACCAACTGAGCGTTGGAACCTGGTAAATCACATCCTCTCGTTACAACAGAATCAAGGACTGGAGGATCTCTTTAGACCAGATAAAAGTCATGACGAATAAGCAGTTAATCACATGCTTCGATATTGAGCCAAATTCAAATTTGACCGGCAGCGGCATCTTGAATCCGTAATCCATAAGTAAGAAAGGTCACACCTCTCCACCACTAAGACAGATGCCGGGAAGATGATCTCGGCTACCCTGTCAGGATGGCCCTGCAGGGAGGTTCCACTGGCGGCAGCTGCATCGGGGGATGGTGAGCGACACAGCAAAACACTAAGTGCGCTATTAACTTGTCTCTCCTATGAAGAACCCTTTCGAGCCCCCGAACGGAGCGCCAGCCTGGTAAGTGCAGAAAAGCGGAGGCATAGCCGAAGCGAACGGTCTTTGGTTTGGGACCAAGATGTCGGAGGATCGAATCCTCTCGCTCCGACCATATTTGAATTAACCCAAAGTGTTACCCCACTTCTATCGAGATGGGGTTTTTCTTTTTCTGGACTACGGGGAAGCTCAAGTGTAGGAAGGGAGAGGTCTGCCTTAGAAGCAAAGATCATTAACTTCGCCATTTCCCCTCTAGCTGACAGCGTTTTTCCTATTTACCTACCTAACTATCCCCTACAATTAAATGAGAACTTCCCAACACAACAACATTCTCTCAACTTATCAAACACTTCCATGTCGAAAATAAGGATTTCTTCCTAATCGAAGTAATGGTTCCAATGTTGCATTAAGTATGGGATTCTTTCTGATAATTATTTCCAACAAAAGAGGGAATACCAAACATGGCAGCATGCTATACCGCAGCCTTTGCTTTGTGGATAGAATCACAAATTAACCCCCTGCAATGGTGATCACAACAATGAAACTAATTATTCAAATTCCTTGTTACAACGAAGAAGAAGTACTCGGAATCGCTTTAGCTGAATTGCCTCGGGAGATTCCCGGTATTGATGTTGTGGAATGGATGATTATCGATGATGGGAGCTCAGATAGAACGGTTGAAGTTGCTCTCTCAAATGGCGTTGATCATGTGGTTCGGTTGCCCCGTAATCAAGGTCTTGCAAAGGCCTTTATGGCGGGATTGGAGGCAGGCCTCAAGGCCGGAGCTGACATTATTGTCAATACAGATGCAGACAATCAGTATTGTGCTTATGATATTCCAAAGCTTGTTGAACCTATAATTTCCGGTGAGGCCGAAATTGTCATAGGAGCCCGTCCCATTGCTGAAACAGCACACTTTTCGCCAGTTAAAAAATATCTACAAAGGCTTGGTAGTTTGGTTGTTCGCTTTGCAAGCAAGACCGAGGTTCAAGACGCACCAAGTGGCTTTCGGGCCATAAGTCGTGATGCAGCTGCCCGGATTAATGTGTTCAATGAATACACCTACACATTGGAAACCATAATTCAGGCCGGACAAAAAAATATGGCCATTATGTCTGTACCGATACGAACCAATGAAGATTTACGCCCATCACGTTTAGTCAAGAGTATCCCAAGTTACGTTAATCGATCGATTCTGACGATATTCCGTATTTTTATGACTTACAAACCCTTCGTGTTTTTCACTATTCCAGGGGTGATATCTTTTGGTTTGGGGGTGCTGATTTGCCTGCGGTTTTTATATTTTTATTTTACCGGTGATGGTACCGGTCATGTCCAGTCTCTTATTTTGGGGGCCCTTCTGTTAGGAACAGGTTTTTTTCTCGTTGTCGTTGGGCTAATGGCTGACTTGATTTCTGTTAATCGAAAGCTGCTGGAAAAGCTGAATTGGAAAATTCAGACAATAGAAGAGAGCGTTCAGGGGGGGAATAATGGCTGGAAAGAATAAAGCCAATATCCCTGTCATTGAAAAAGGGATTGTTGCAGGGAATTTCTACAATAAATATGAAACCCGAAATCCAATATCTCGATATCTTATGGATGGATTCTATAGATCTGTCACTGAACTTGTGAGTTTGACAAATGTCACAGATGTTCATGAGGTTGGATGTGGAGAGGGGTATCTTAGTGTCATTCTGGCTGATGAAAATAAAAGGGTACGTGCTAGTGATTTCTCAAGGTCTGTCATTGAGAAAGCAAAAGATATTTCGAAACAAGCCGGTAAAGCCATTCCGTTTCAAATTGCGAGTGTCTATGATTTGACCCCTGAAAAGGATTCAGCCGAATTGATCGTATGTTGTGAGGTTTTAGAACATCTTGAAGACCCTCAAAGTGCCTTGCAAGTTTTATCCTCACTCGCAAATCCCTATCTCCTTGTGAGTGTGCCTAGAGAACCATTGTGGAGGATCTTGAATATGGCACGATTTAAATACATTGGAAATTTGGGGAATACCCCAGGGCATGTTCAGCATTGGTCCCGAAAAAGTTTTTTAGATATGCTTAAAGGCGAATTCGAGGTCATAAAGGTGCTTAGTCCTCTCCCTTGGACAATGGCCCTTTGCCGAATAGAAAAATCATGACAAGGACCATTGGTAAACATAAGAATTTAATAAATATTTTTGGCTTTGTCGTTGTGGCAATTTCCTTATATTTCGTAGGGGATACAATTTGGAACAATAAGTTGTGGCTTGCGGGGTGGAGGCCGACAAAAGCATTAGTGCTTTTTGTGCTTTTTTGTTCAGCTTTATATGGCCTGAACAGTTTATTGCTATCAACCGCTTGGCAAAAATTGTTGGCTTGGTTTGGGGAACCTAATGCCACCACTAGACAATGTTATGTGGTTTACGCACGATCTCAGATTGCCAAATACATTCCTGGAAATATTATGCATGTCGCAGGAAGGCATGTTTTAGGTCATAACCTCGGATTTGGTCACGCCCCCCTAGGTGGTGCTGCATTTTTTGAGGTTATTGGCCTTATGGCAACGTCAAGTCTTGTTGCCCTTTTAGGTATGGTTTTATACGGGAAAATTCATGGCAATGTCTATGGATTTGGTATGGCTGCGGTCTTTGTAGTTGCCCTCATTTTGCCTCTTATCGTCAGTGCAAATATGCACAAAATCCCTCTGCTTCGAAAGCAAGGTTTTCACAAAAAGGAAATTGTTGATATTGTGAGTGGTTTGACTCCGACCTTTCTCTTGTATATAGCATTTTTTCTTATTGCTGGAGGGGTTCTTTTTGGAGTGGCAAATTCAGTTTCAACAATAAAAAACATAGATCATTTTGGAATTATTATAACGACATTTGCCTTTTCATGGATTGCAGGATTTGTCACGCCAGGTTCACCTGCTGGTGTAGGGGTAAGGGAGGCAATAATTATATTTTCTTTAAACAGAATTGTTGCTGAGCCAGAGAGTTTGTTAATTGCTTTGCTATTCAGAATGATTACAATTGTTGGAGATATACTGTTTTTTCTTGGTTCTTTCATTTTCCGGCCGGCATCACCTCAATGAGACACTGGTAAAATTTCCGCTTCATGAGAACTATAAATTAGGTCATAAAGAAAAAAACTAATAATTCTTATTTTTTTGGGTTTTACCTTCGGTCTTAACAGACTGACATGTGCCTGAGAGAGGGAGCTCAATGTCCTGGTTCAGCATCGGCTATTTCTTTGCCACCACAATCACGACTGGTTTTCTGATTGATCTTTTCGTTAAAGATTGGCGAGCGGACTGGTTAGAAAAATTGATGATGCGTTTTGGTGTCGGGCTCGCTGCCTTTAGCGTCATCGGTGTCATCTTCAATCTCCTGCACATCCCCCTTGATTTCAGGATTTTTCTCGCAACCGGGTTGCTCATTTGCATTGCGGCCTGTTTCAGAAAGCGCCGTTCATCTACTGAAGAAAGCGAAATTTTCGGGCCAGCTTTCAGCCGATGCTGGAAACAGCGGTCCTTCTGGTACGGCCTGACCGTCATGGTGCTGCTTATTGTCACCCTGACAATGTATCTAACGGGGACTTTCGCCTACAGCTATTTCGAAGACACTGATCCTTGGGGCTATGCGGCGGTTGCGGATTTTATCGGCGAACACAAAACCTTTACCGCCCCATACTATTCCATCCAGTACGGTGAGCCGTACACACAGGGGTACCAAATTGTCATGGGGGTGCTCAGCCAGACGAACGATTCGATCTACTGGACCATGAAATTTTTCAGTGCGCTGGTGATTTCTTTCAGTATACCGTTCATGTTCTATTTCACCCGGCGCTTTAGCCAGAACGATGAGATGGCCCTGTTGGCTAGCATTTTTCTCTTTTCGGTACCCGCATGGGTCAGCCACTTTATTTTTTCGCTGCACTTCAACATGACGATCTTCGTTGTCCTGCTCTATGTCCTTGCCCAAATGATTCCGAACGGGAAGATAACTTCCAATGAAAAACCAGGGTGGGCCTGGGTTGGAATCATCGTCTATGCCAGTATGCTCATCAACCATTTCTCGACCGTCTTTCATGCTTCAGTCTTCTGTGTGGGTTACCTTCTGTCACGGATCCTCGCTGAAAAGCAGATCGACTGGAAAGCACTGATGGTGTTTTTCGGTGGCGGTCTGCTGTCTCTTACTTTTTTTATTCCCGCCTATGCGCGCCACTGGTGGGTGGTCGATTCAAATCAGCAACTGGGTGGGGTAAGGACACTGTACCCGCTATTACGTTTTCTCGTGTCGCCTGCCGGACTGGCGTTGCTGGCGGGTCTTTTAGCAACCATGCTGATCGCTTATCGCTTTCGTCGCCGCTGGCAGCCGAAATTTGAAAAATGGCTTGCGACTGGCAACCGGGGGATGCTCGTCTGGCTCGCAGGCCTTACATTGGTGCTGGTTGTTATGTTGCTGCCGATTGAAATTGTCCGTAGTCTCGGGACCGGCGACCGGGCGTATTTGCTGTCAGATTTTTTTTCCGCTAGCGAAGACAATCTTATCAACAACCCCACCGGGCTCGGTCCAGTGCTGATGATTGCCCTGATTATTTCATTTCTCTGGGCCTCGGTTCGGATTGCAAAACTGTTCAAATCGGATCGTTCCTGGGAGGCTGTTGCCTACGCCTGGATCATCACCGGATTCCTGTTGGTCCTCGGAAACTACCTGAGTATCGCCATCGCACCCTTCCGCGCCTGGACCTTTTTGGGTTTGGTTGCCAGTCTGTTTGCCGCCTGGGGACTGATTTCGGTCATACAAACTTACAGCAGAAGCAGCTGGCTTCCGGTAGGAGCTGTGCTGCTTCTGACAGTGTTGTTAATTCCAACCACCTATGTCCCGAAATATAAGATCAATACTATGCTCTGGCCTGATCATACGATCGGTCCGCCGGAATCTCAGGACTTTTACGCCTGGATGAGGGACGGAGGTCTTCCCAAGAACTCGGTGGTTGCGAATCTCTGCGGTAACAGTGAATTTCTGAGTGGCTATGACATGAATCCGCCACTTTGGAATGAGGTATTTCATCCCCGGCGCGACCGGAAACCATATTTTGTTAACCGCCCGTTCGAGCTAGATGCTGAGGCGCTTGGCATGCTCAAAGATGCGGGAGTTGAATACCTGACTTTTGGTGCGACTTGTATTTGGCAGGCGCCTGTTCCTGCAGAACGGATAGAGGCATACGGATCTTACATAGGTGGGATTATGGACAGATATATGAAGGATCCTCGACTAAGTGTCATAAGAAATAACGGGTTCGAAATCCTTTTGAGGCTGAAATAGAATTCGATAAAAATTTAGGTTCGCTGTGTTCCAGGGTGCATACCGACAATCTGGCCGATGAGCTCTCTGAGGCCAATCCGGGAGAGGTTGAGCAAAGCTTCAGGTGGTCTGGCAAGGACTCTTCTGCAGGTAATTAGAAAACAAAATACAGTATATCCCCCTTTACTGTAACGAATCTTCCCAGGACCACCGCCAGCAACAGAACCGATTCGTCGATCACTCCCTGAGACTGGAACAGCAGCACAAATTCCCAAGCCCCAACTCCGGCCGGCGCTCCAGGGCTTCAGGTAAGTTGCGCGTTGGGAAGTGAGCGGACACCATTGGTATGAGACCAAGATGTCGGAGGTTCGAATCCTCTCGCTCCGAACGAAATCGTAAAGGGCCTGCGAATTTAGCGCTGACTCTTTTTTTGGTCCTCTGTCAGATTGCGGTACACGGTCTGATGGACATGTCTCCGAGATGGTATCCGGTTAGTCCTTTTTGACGACTATATTAGCTCCGGTCCGAGATGGGCGTTCCGGGGTGAGTCTGGGGCGGGGCATGAAATAGATTCCAACAGCCCCATCCCCCCAGATTCCCTACCGTTTTACTCAATACCTACTTTAATATTTCCTGGCACACCACTTGCTAATTTCAATTGTGAGCTATCGTAACCGTAGATCGGACGAGTTAATCCAAACAAAGGGAGAATATGATGAAAATTATTCTAGTTGGTATTGCTGTATTAGTTGGAGTTTTTATGTTTATTCAGTATCTGGCCTATTGCGCTTATTGCCGGCGGCAAAACAGCCAACATTCCCACCTGGCCAAACCGCATATCAAAGATTCACAACGGAGAACCAATCGGTCAGTCGCGTCAGCGTCCCTAAAAAAAGGAACTTAACAGTGACGAAGAGCGGGGCATTATTTGTCACAATTCCAAAGGGTTGGCGATTTTATCGCTGACCCTTTTTTGTTACACCGAGACATAGCGGGTACGGATGACTTGATGAAATTCCTCCAGGAAGGATCATTAGTTTTGTCCTATTTGAGGTCTATATTGGCTCCGGTCCCAGAGGAACGGTCCGGGAAAAGTCCAGCCCTGAGGACAAGGTGAGGAAGACGAAGGGATTGTTGTTTTCTATTCAGTAAGGCTTGTTCAAGTTGCAATATGCCGGTTTGTCGAGCATGAGAAGGCTGAAAAGAATAACAGGCCTAGAACAACAACTGGCCCGATTTCGGCGCCAAACCGCTACCCCAATTAAAGGGTGGCGGTTTTTAAAACGACTGAGTGATGGCTGCAAAATATTGTACGGCGCTGAACAGTACGAAGTTCTTCCCGTTCTTGCCGTGGGTCAGCTCCCGGTCGGATACTGTGACGTGAGCCAGTCGTTCATTTTCTGTAAGCTGATCAAGGATCCCTCTGCCGCACTGCGATCCTTCGCCAGCAGGGCCTGCTGAAGTTGGACGATAAAACCGTCAATCGCTTTGTACGCGTGTTCACCAAAAACCTGCTGGACTGCCGGCGCGACTTCCAGCATCATCGACTTGATCTCGGCAACCTTCTGCTGAGCGACTCCCCAATCGCCAACTGCAGCAGCATCCTCCACGTTGACAACTGCATTGAAGATATCGGCCAACTGCTTTGGCGTTTCCGGCACCTGGCCAAAAGTGAACGAAACTTGAACCAGAACCAACAGGGCGACAATAACGAGTGATTTTTTCATGACAGATCTCCGAACTGAGGTTAAAGGAGACTAATTTGCTTTATTTAACTTTTAACCGCATTCATAATTTCTGTCAAGAAACCTAATCACTGCACTTTAACAGACTGAAATGTCTGCCGACATCTTCATGATGGAATGCAAGTTTTTAGAGTTGACCATCTACGAGAGCTCCCTGTTGTCCGAAATATGGGAATAATAAAGGTGTGCCGATTTTATCGCTGAGCCTTTTTGAGACTCCGAAGCAGGTCCGGGCGCATGGGAGGGGGCGTGCGCTCTAGATTAATCCAGTTCTGCGGAATTTCCCTAGAATCAGCTGGTAGATTTACGGTTTTCTCTGTAGAAAACCGAGCAAAAAAGCGATAGAAAGTTCGGCAAGTTTTCTTTGCAATAAAAACTTTCGCTTGCCTTGTGACGTTTTAGGGGGCTGTCAGTGCCCCCGATCTTAACCCGTATCATTCGAGGCCTATTTTTTGCTTCTGCTAACTTGATTGGCTATTTGTTGACAATGATCTAAATATGCTTGGCCTGTGGGGTAAACTGAACATGAGCTTGAGGATAAATATTTATGGCATAGATAGCCCTTTGCTCAAACTATTAACCTTGATTTTGGAACAAAAAGGGCATCAGGTACAGGGATTTACAGACAGCTACAGGTGCCCTTCCTGCATACCTGAAACAGGTGCCTGCCCTCCTGGCATGACAACTGCGGATGCAGTCATAATAAATACGAGGCAACCAGTTTTAGAAACCCTGCCAATCCTCAAAGCACAAGACGAAAAAGGTTGCAAACTCACGAAGCAAAAAGTGGCCATCATGAGTGCCTTTTTCACAGATGAGCAAAAACAGGCCATTCAATCTAGGGGTTACACCACGATCAAAAAACCATTCCCGATATCAGAGATAGTCGCCTGGCTAGAATCGTGCGAATCCCTTATAACCCATTGATGTTTTACTCTAGAAAGTCTTCCTGCCTGTCATTTTTGAGATCACGGCCAGACTATGTTCAGGATCATCTCCCCCTCCGCAGGACGAAGAACAAAATGTCGGAGATTCGAATCTTCACGCTCTAGCTCTTAGATAACAACCAGTCCGATCCGTTGCAATCCTCTCGCTAACCGGATTTGGCGACAGTCGAAGTTACTAAATTATTCGTAAAGTTGAGCTTTGATCTGAATCGGTCATACTTTGATGACAGTTCAGGGAGGTTCTCATATGGAAAAGCACGAACGGTTGTGGCACGTCGAGCAACAAGCGGAACGCTTGAATGAAGTCTGTACCGATGATCAGGCCATCAAGGAGCTGCCGTTACGAAGAGATGTCCGGTCCCTCGGGCGGCTGCTGGGAGTTGTTATTCGCGAGCAAGCGGGGTTGGAGGCATATGAAGCAGAGGAACAGCTGCGCCAGTTAGCAATCCGCCATCGCGAACAGGAAAGAAAGAGCATTGGCAAACCTGGCCGCAGTGAGGCCGATGAAGCCCTGCTTGATGAGATGACCGCCCTGATCGTCAACATGGACCTGAAGCGGACCCACCAGATCGTCAAGTCATTCGCCGCCTTCTTCGAGTTAACCAACCTGGCCGAAGCCAACCACCGGCGGCGGCGCAATCGGGCCGCGCAGCTGGCCAAACAACATGAGAAGCCTGGTTTGCTGCTCGCCACCCTGCGCCGCATGCAGCAAGCCGGTATCTCGAAAGAGCAGGCCTTAAACTGGCTGGGACAGATTGAAGTGGTTCCGGTGTTTACCGCACACCCGACCGAAGTCGCGCGGCGGGTTATGCGTTTCAAGCGGCGACGCATTGCGCACCTGCTGGAACGTCTCGACCATCTGCCACTGGTCGATGCCGAGGCCGACGAGGTACAGCAGGCAATTCTCGCTGAAATCACCGCCCTGTGGCAGTCGGACGAAGTTCGACGACGTAAGCCGAAAGTCGAAGACGAAATCGCCATGGGCCTTGACCATTATCCCGATGCTCTGCTGCCGCCGGTGCCGCAGCTCTATCGCGAGGTTACCGCAGCCTTGCAGACCGTTTATGCTGAAGACATCCGACCTGATGACCTGCCGACATTGGTTCGCTTCGGTTCCTGGATCGGCGGGGACCGTGACGGGAACCCGTTCGTGACTCCGCAGGCGACCGAAGAAGCGCTTGTTCGTGCCAGGCAGCTGATTCTCAATGCCTATCTCAACCACCTTGTAAATCTGCGCCGCATCCTGACGCCCTCGATCGCACTGACCGGAACCGATCAACAGCTTACGGACCACCTGGAGAAATTGGCTAAACAGTATCCCCGGGCTGCGGAGGAAGTCGCCAAGCTGCCACAAGGAGAAGCCTACCGGCGTTTGGTCGGTTTCATGAGCTACCGCCTCCGTATCGCCCTAGAGGCCCCCGCAGATCCGGAAGCCTATCCCGCGGCTGAGGCTTTTTTGGACGATCTGGCAATGCTGCAGAGCAGTTTGTATCGGCGGTCCGGAGAACGGCTTGCGGCGTGCTATGTTGCCCCGCTACAGCGGCTGGTGACAACCTTCGGCTTCCATCTGCATACCCTCGACTTACGCCAGCACGCCAAAATCCATGCCCGGGCCGTGACCGAACTGGCGGCGGGCAACACCGGCAAACTGGCAAAAGCTCCTTCGCAGCAAACTATCGAACTGCTGGAAACCCTGCGCGGGGTGGCCGAATTGAAAAAGAAATACCCGCCACAAGCGATTAAAAGTTACGTGATCAGCGGCGCAACAGAACCACAGGACGTGCACTCCCTCATCTGGCTGATGGAATTGGCCGGTATCGAAGTCAGGGGGAATGCCGGGCGCAACGATCCAGGAATCATGCCGGTACCGCTGTTCGAATCGATCGAGGATCTGCACAATGCCCCCGACATCTGCCGCAAGCTCTGGCAGGATCCCGACTACACGTCCTACCTTGACAGCTGGGAGCGTTGGCAGGAGGTCATGCTGGGCTACTCCGACTCAAACAAGGACGGCGGCATGCTCACCAGCTCCTGGGAGATTTTCAAAACCCACCGCGCGCTGCACAAAACCGCGGACGAATGTGGTGTCCGCCTGCGCCTGTTTCACGGCCGAGGCGGCACCGTCGGTCGAGGGGGCGGGCCGACACACCGCGCCATCATCTCCCAGCCGGCGGGGGCGTTCAGCGGTGCCTTCAAACTGACCGAGCAAGGAGAAGTCATCAATTTCAAATACGCCGACGAGGCGTTGACTTTGCGCAATCTGGAAACGATGGTGGCGGCGGCGCTTGAAGCTCTGACCCGCTCCGGACTGGTCGAAAACAGGATTGACCCCGCCTGGGAAGAGGCCTTGGAGCAGATGTCCCAGCAGGCGTTTGCGTTCTACCGGGAAAACATATTTGAGAACCAAGATATCCTCACCTATTTCGAGCAAGCGACTCCGGTGCGAGAATTCGAACTTGCCAGAATCGGCTCGCGACCCTCTAAACGCAAAAAAGGAAATTCGCTGGATGATCTTCGCGCTATCCCCTGGGGGTTCGGTTGGATCCAGAGCCGACTGCTGGTGCCGGCCTGGTTTGGTGTCGGGACGGCTTTCGCGAGCTTTGCCTCAGCCGGCAAAGCAAATCAGGAGCTGTTGATCAGCATGATGAAACATTTCCCCTTCTTCTTCGACCTGGTCCGCAATGTGGAGATGGCGCTGGCCAAGGTTGATCTGCCGCTGGCGCGTCGCTACGCCGACCTGATTGAGGATGCGGCATTACGCGAACGGGTTCTGACCATGCTCGAAAAAGAATTCTTGCAGGCCCGACGCATGATTCTTCAAGTAACCAGTCAACAGGAACTGCTCGAAAAAAATCCGGACCTGTCACGGTCATTGAGTTTGCGCAATCCCTACGTCGACCCGATGAGCCTCATTCAGATTGAATTGATGCGTCGAAAATACACTGGGACCGGCTCTCCAGAGCTCGATTATGTTCTGGCCGCAACCGTCAGCGGCATTGCCGCCGGAATGCGTAACACCGGCTGAAGGGGAGAATATTAAACAGCTAAATACTGATGCAGTTGCGGCCTCGATTTTTCCCCTGGTAGAGAGCCTGATCAGCGCTATTGATGAGCATATCAGTGGTTTCACCATCCTCCGGAAAAATAGCGACCCCGATGGTGACACTCAACTTGCCCTCCGGCAGAACATCCCTCCCCGGAAAGGGATAATTCTGGACTTCATTCCTGATCTCCTCGGCGATATGAAGAGCATCGCTTTTAGAGATTTCCGGAAGAATTGCGGTAAATTCATCTCCACCATAGCGAGCCAGAGTATCCGATTTACGCAGCCGGCCACCGATCAGGGTGGCGAGAGTTTTGAGTAATTGATCTCCCGCCGGGTGACCGTGGGTGTCGTTGTAGAGCTTGAATTTATCGAGGTCCATGAACAACACGGCAAATTGACGCTGATGCCGTGTTGAACGACTTATCTCTGTTGCCACCGCCTCTTTAAAGTAACTGTGGTTGTACAGCCCCGTCAGACCGTCGAGGAAGACCATCTCCTTCAAGGTTTTATTGGCTTGGGCCAAGCCTTTGTTCTTTCTCTCCAGTTCAGCGATCAGTCGTTGCTTTTCGGTGACCCGGGAAAAATTTTCAAATGCACGCTCGGCAATGATCGGGATGATCTCCAAGTCCTCAATAGGCTTGGGCAGAAAATCGAAGGCTCCGGCACGCATCGCATTGATCGATGAGGTCACGTCACTCTGGCTGGTCATGATAACCACTTCCACCTCGGGCTGGATGTCTTTTATCTGCTTCAGCAACTCCATACCGCTCATACCTGGCATCACCACGTCGGAAATCACCACCGGATAGGGAGTCGCCTGAAACAGCCTCAGAGCATCTTCTCCGCTTTCAGCGGTGAAAACTTCGAAACCGTTGTCGGCAAGAATCAGACTGATGACGGAGCAGATGCTCGGCTCATCGTCGACCACCAGAACTCGCCGGCGAAGATATTCCTCAGTGTTTAATACATCGATCAGCGGGTTGCCTGATTCCTGCCCCTTCACAGCCAGCTGATCAATTGGTGTCCCTCCTGCCTGAATAGACAGCTTGAGTCCATCCTCCGCTTCCAGCAACAGTCTTGAGATACTCGACCCATCTTCCGGAAAGCTGGATTGTCCAAAATATGCGATTACGACCTGGGGACAGCAGGGTTTTGCGGGCGAAAAGGGAAAAGACTTCAACAACTCCATCAGATTACGTATCACGTACTGGCACGCATCCTTAGAGGTTTCTGGAAGCAGAAGTCCGAAGGTTTGCTCACGGTAGAAGGTAATCAAATCGGAGCGGCGGAGGCGTTCCTTGAGAGCTTGGCACAACTGCGCGATCTTCTCATCCGCCAGAGGTTGGGGGTCATCGCCTCCAGAAGCAAAGACGCGCACAGTCAGAAGAAGCAGAGAAAATTGGCTTTTGTTCTGCAGGGAGCGAATTAATTCCTTTCCGAGCGATTCATGGAAATAGAGCTGGCCATGCAGGCCGGTCAAGGCATCCCGAACCTCAAGGCTGTGCAGGGTCTTGTTAAGTCCGGAAAGTTCACTGTTCTTTTCTTGCAGTTCTTTGAGTGTGGTCCGCAGTTCGGACAACATCCGGACATTGTCGATGGCACGATTCAGGGTCGCCGAGATGAGTCCGGCATCCTCAAATGTTTTGACCAGAAAATTGTAGCCACCTTTGCGCAAAGTGAGGACAGCTTCGTTTAGATCTGTCTGATTGGTCGTGGTGATAACGACTTGGATATCAGGATATTGCCGTGTCAGTTGAGTCGAGAGGGGTTCGTCTTGCAGCGTTTCATGTTCGAGATCGATGATGACCACTGGGAATGGTGCAGCCTCACGCAGGTCGAATGTCCCTTTGCCAGTGTCTAGCTCCACAACCTGATGGCCGCAAGCGACCAGGGACTGGGAAATCATTTCACGGTTGGTTTCATTCCGAACCAATACTAGAATTTCCATGAACAGCTTCAATCCTGAAAAAACCCTATGGAAGGGGCGAGCAAAGTGACGACCGAAGGCACTAGCATATGATAATGACTATATAAATTGACTCTATCTCGCTGACTTTAAGCTAGGGGTCATGTCAAAAGCAAGTTCCTTAATCGACTGGAAGAACTCAATTCCCCATCGTTCCAAGTCAATTAATATTTGGAATCTCTTTGACTGGACTGGAGGAGGTTTCCCAAAAAGGGGAATAATTTTTTCAGACGTGGGACAGCCTAAATATTCTCACGAACTTTTCTGATGAGCTCTCTGGTTAAAGAATCCGTCGGCTCCGCATTCCTTAACCAGAGCGCTCAGCCTTCTTTTGCCTTTGCAGCCATCAAGACAACCGGGATTCCTCGGGCTTTCCTGATGTTTTTAGTGATTTGAGTTTTTCATCCCCGGCATCAAAAACATCATGACATCTACGAGAATCAGGTCGGGCAGAGGACCGCTGTAAATCAGACTGTTGGCTGAAAGTGCGCACGACCAGCAGCTCATCTAAGCCATCCCGACATTGCGAATCCCCTCGGGTCGCCAGGCCGGGGAAATCACATGGCTCCCCTTGCCTTTCACCTGCAGCAAACTTCCTGACATGACGGCAAACTCGCCATACTTATCATTAGCCGAATCGAGGGACTCGGTTAGCTGCTGCCGTCGCCGCTCTTCCGGCAGCAGTAACAGTTGGCGGTCCTTGTGCTGCAGCTGCGACAACCGCACCCCGAGCAAGCGAACCGGCTGGGTCAGCAGTAAATTGTCGAGGATTCTCAGCGCGGCCCGATAAATTTCTTCGCTGCGGCAGATCAGCTCAGGTTGAACCTGCTGCCGGCTGAAGGTGGTAAAATCGGCGTAACGGAGAGTCAAAGTCACCGTGCGCCCGGTGACACCATAGCGACGGGCGCGGCGACCGACCATTTCGGCCAGTTGCAGGAGAAAACGGGCAATATCCTCGCGGGTTTCGACATCCCGCTGCAGGGTCATGCTGTGACCGACGGTTTTCACCTCCGCTTCCTGCTCCGGCGATAAGACCGGTGAATCATCGATCCCCTGCCCCATCAGTGCCAAGCGCTGACCTATAACGCCGAACCGGGCCTTCAGCTTCGGCACCGAATAGCGTCCCAACTGACCACAGGTAAAAATCCCCATCTGATTCAGTTTACGCTCGGTCTTGCGCCCGATCCCGCAGATCTCACCGATCGGCAGATCTTCGAGTAACGCCGTGACCCGCTCCGGACCGACCAGGGTCAAACCGTCCGGCTTCTGCATATCGGAAGCAAGCTTGGCCAGCAGCTTGTTTTGGGCAATACCGACCGAACAGGTCAGGCCGAGACGGGCTTTAATCCGTGACTTGATCAGGTAAGAGATCCGCTGTGAGCTACCGAAAATCCCCAGCGATCCGGTGACATCGAGAAAGGCCTCATCGACGGAGAAAACCTCGACCAACGGAGTGTAATCCTGAAATATCTTGATAATCTGCGCTGAAACATGGGTATAGAGCCGGTTGTTGGCTGGCACCAACAGCAGCTGAGGGCATTTTTGTCGCGCCTCGTACAAGGTCATGCCGGTTTTGACCCCATATTTGCGCGCTTCGTAAGAACAGGTCAAAATGATAGTACGCTGCTGACTGCCGCTCACCGCCACCGGGCGGCCACGCAGTAGCGGGTTCGACTGCTGTTCGACCGCAGCAAAAAAGGCATTCATATCAATATGCATGATGGTTCTTAGCATCAGAGTGCCTCAATCAGTTCCAGCTGCCAGCTGCCGTCGGTCAGGTTATAAACCAGCTCATACAAAGCCCCTTCGTCAGTAACATGAAAATGCAGCAGGGTCGTCTCTCCGCATTTTTCCCGCCAGTTGTTAGTCACCTGTTGCACCCGATGTTGCCGGCGACGCAGCTCAAACCAGACCGGCTGAATCCGTCCGCCCGGGCCGTGGATGACACCGACCCGGATCCCTTCAATCGTTTCCTGCATAGAGACTATTCCAAGGAACGCATGATGCCGGTGACCTTACCGAGGATACGCAAATGACCATCCTCGGGACGCCAGATAATCGGCTGCAGCCGCTCATTTTCCGGCTGCAGCCGAACACCATCGGTTTCGCGGAAGAACCGCTTGAGAGTTGCCTCACCATCGATCATCGCCACCACGATATCGCCATCCTCGGCCGCCTGCTGCGGGCGGATCACCGCCAGATCGCCCGGGGCGATCTGCGCTTCGATCATCGAATCGCCCTGCACCCGCAACAGGAACGAACCATCCCCCCGGACCAGTGAAGTATCGACAGACAGGTAACCTTCGATATTTTCCAACGCTTCGGAGAGCGGGCCAGCCTGGACACTGCCAACCAGCGGCAGGGATCTGGACAGGCTCCGTCCGAGCAGGACAATGCCACGCGAACTACCACTGCTGCGCCTGATGTAGCCTTTTTTCTCCAACGCCCCGAGGTGACGGATCACCCCCAAATTGCCACGAATCTGCAGATGCCCGGCGATCTCCTGCAACGAAGGTGCGTAGCCCTGCTGTTCGCTGTAATGAACGATGAAATCGTAGACTTGTTGTTGACGGGCGGTGAGTGATGACATAGTCTCTCCAACGAATAGTTACCATAAAGTAACTACCAAAAAGAAAGCTGTCAAGCGCAGAGAGATTAAAACCTGAATCCGTGAGTAACGGTGGATGGAGCACCACAGATACACAGGAAAACTGTTTCTACTTTCGCGCTAACACAAACCGTTGATTTTTTTTCGCCAGATGAATCTGCTCTGCCAGAATCAGAGACAGCCAGCCGACTGTCAGCAGTATGAATATGGTCGGTAGCACATTTTGAAAAAGGTGATGCTTGAAGCGCATCAAGAGAGTAGGAGAAGCGGACTTGGGTGAGGACAGCCGGGGAAGAGAAAAATTCGTTTCAACAGTTCGAGACCTCATTGTTGAATCCTCCTTCCTTCTGGATAATTACTGACACATTTAAAAACCTACACTGTTCCTCCTGAACATAGGCAACGATTGCTGACAGCAACATCGACACAATGATCTCATTTACGGCAGATCAAGTTTCTCAATCAACTCTTCCTCAGCCGTGATCAGTTCGACATCGGCGCCCACCACCTGACAATAGCGGGCTGGGCTGAAGATATCGATACGGCGGAAATTGCCGACCACGACAACTTCGCGCTCATCCTCGCCCAAGCCTGCCCATTTCCGCTGAGCTTTACTGAGCGGGATACGCCCCTGCTTATCGATCACCACCTCGGTTTTCGGCGCTATATACAAACGATTCAGCGCTGTGCGAATTTTTCCGGCTGCGGTTTCCTCCAGGCGTGCCACAAACTCCTGCCACTCAGGATCAGAGTAAGCAGTTAACCCACCATCCATATTCTTGGTGACAACCAGGGCAGCGTTTTCATGGAACCGACTCAGTATTTCCCTGAATTCCCTCGGGATGCTGATCCGCCCCTTATCATCTAGTGACTTATAATGTTCGCCTGAAAACTTCATCCACAATTCCCCACATATCACCACTTCTACCCAAATATAGCGACGGAATTGTTTTTGTCAAGAAGAGAGGCAGGTTTTCAAAGATGATCGAAAAAACCGACAGCTGCGGAACCGGCCACCCAAAAAGCCCCAGCAAAACCTGTCAAAAAAACAAAAACGGGGAGCCGACCTTCCTGCCGGCTCCCCGTCTCTACGCTCAGTCCCCCAATACTATCAGCCGAGAATCCCTTCCAATTCCGGCTCGAAAATTTCCCAGACCCGCATTTCCAGCTGCTCGATAAATTCCCGGCTGGTGATGATCGGCAGTTTGATATTCGGGTTCGGATCATCGATTACCTCGGCCGGGATGCAGAACTCCGCCTTGGCATAGCCCTGGCGGAGTTCTAAAGCCAGGCCGCGCAAAAAAGCCCGCCGCACAGCGGCACGGATAGCATCGGTTGTGATATCGAAGCCGAACTCGCTCTTCAGGCAGTCAACGACCATCTCGGTGCCGATCCCCTTGGCGATATCGAAGAACTTGCAGAGGCCGATCATGTCGAAGCCGACGATGTGCAGCTTGTCCTCGGTAATCCCTTTGACCCAGGAATCGAGATCCGATTTGCCTTCGCGGGTCAGCAGGCCGTAGGTGCCCATCGACATGTGCCCACCGGCGATCGCCCAGGCGTAACCGGGGTTGCTCTCCGGCTGGTAGGCGGCGATCTCCAAGCCTTTGACGTGGTAGGCGTAAGAAGTATCCCCGGTCTGTTCAGAAAGGCGCATCGAACCTTTGCCAATTTCGGGCAGCTTGCCCTCACCGGCCCGAATGATCAGCTCGCGTGCTTTTTCGTAATCACCGAAAGTGGCGCCGTTCAGGATCGGCTGCTCCGGGTGGCGCTCGTTATAGGCCATGGCGTAGGAGATGGTCACCCCGAGGGAGATGGCGTCCATGCCGTAGTTATCGCCGAGCTGGATCAGCCGGGCGACCTGACCGGCATCGTGAATACCGATATTGGTGCCGAGCAGGTTGAGCGGTTCGTAGTCGAACTTGGCGAGGAACTCTCCCTTGCTGCCGTCGGCGTTCTTTTCCGAGATATTGTTGTGACAGGTAATCCCGCAGCGGTAGCAGGCCTCCGACTTGATATCGAAGTCTTTCTCAACATTCTCACGAAACAGCTTTTCCGGAATAGCGTTGCCCTGCGGGCGGAAGTTGTTGACCGGTACGGCATGGAACTCCTGCAGCACATCGTAAGCGGCCCAGGTGCCACCGCCGCCCCCGCGACTAAGCGGCTGGATGCGTGCCGAGCCGCCGCCCTTGATGACGTTGATGTTGACCTGTTTCACCGCTTCACTGGTTTTCCCCAGTTTGTCGCTGCTCTGGGCAACCAGGGCGAGGATGTTCTTGTAGCCCATCAGCGAGCCCATGCCACCTCGACCGGCGAAGCGGCATTTATCCTCTTTTAATTTCAACTGGTTTTCGGTCGACAGGGCGACCGCGCCCATGTAGTTGTTCTGCCAGTTCTCGCCAGCCGGACCGATGGCGGCAAAGTGTGCGTCGGGATAGTCCTGCTGCAAGGCCATGATCTTGTCGTGGGTCGAGAGCCCGAGCAGATGCTCGGCCGGCTTCAGTTCAACCAGAGGCCCGCTCGCAGACTCTTTGATGACGACGTAGAGCGGTTGGTCGGCGCGGTTCTCGAAGATCAACTCGTCCAGCCCGGTCCATTTGAACTTGGCGCCGAACTTACCGCTGCCGGTCGCCCACATGGCCGCCGGCAGCCCCTTCTTCGAACCCTTGATCGGGCTGTAACCGGAAAAATAAGTGCGCAGGCCGGTCATCGCCGTGGAACCGGTCAACAGGCCGGTATTGACGATCAGCGGGTTCTCGTCGCAGTAGGCGTTGTCAATTTGCCGCTCGGCCAGATCCTGAAAAGAACGGCCGAAGCCGCCCAGCACATCTTCCAGGTTGCGACAAGGAACATCAGCGTAAATCATCTCGCCGGTCAGCAAATCAACCGTGCAGCGCGTGTAGAAAACGGCAGAGGGATTTGCGGCAGGATCTGTGGTTGCAAACTTCATAAGAGTTCTCCCTGATTCATTTCATGAGTCGAACGACAACCGATCACATTCAAAATGGAGCACCTGTTAACCGCCATCCAGAACAGGCAGAATCGTCAGGTTATCCCCTTCATGCAAGATATCTTCAAACTCGGCATGGGCACCGTTTATCAGTACAATGCCGAGGATCTGCTCCGGCAACTGCAAACTGTCAACAATCTCCCGAATTGAAATCCCGGGCCGATATTCCCGAACTTCTTCCTTGAAGCGTCCAAGTCGAAAAGCACCGACCAGCTTGATGGTAATCAGCATCAATACCCCTGTCGCAGATTGTATACAGAACCGGGAAAAGCATACCAAAAAATATGGCGTCAGGAAAATCCTAACTGTCCGTTTTTATAAATACTCCCGTGACAAGACTGACGAACCACCAAGATGCGGAGCTCCCACTGGGAACAGAATCACATACACAATACATGACCTAAATGGTCATAATTACAGAATTATTTTTCTTGACAGCTCCGGTCGAGATCTATATTTTGATAATCAATTTCAATATCAACGAGGAGCCATTCATCATGCAGGATCAATTAGGACAACTCGC
Source organism: uncultured Desulfuromonadales bacterium (assembly GCA_945787295.1). The sequence continues at coordinate 6,912 of CALZHQ010000049.1, read as the reverse complement.
TGTCGGTGACGAAGCAACTGTCAGCGGCTTCACCAAGGGTGCCAAAGAATATCGCGCCAAACTGCTCGCCATGGGACTGACCAAAGGGGTCAAATTGCAGGTCACCCGTGTCGCCCCGTTAGGCGATCCGCTGGAGATCAGTGTACGTGGTTTCTCTTTAAGTTTACGTAAGGCGGAAGCCGCCGCTGTGCTGGTTGAAAGGAGCTAGTCCGATGCAGAAACAACGCCTGACAATTGCCGTCGCCGGCAATCCCAATTGCGGCAAAACCACCCTGTTTAACGAGCTGACCGGTTCGCGGCAGATGGTCGGCAACTGGCCCGGCGTCACCGTCGACCGTAAAACTGGCATTTACTCCTTTGAGGGACACGATTTCGAACTGGTCGACATCCCCGGCATCTATGCTCTCTCGGCCCACTCCTCCGATGAAAAAGTCGCCCGCGACTACCTGCTTTCAGAAGAATACGACCTGATCGTCAATATCGTCGACGCCGCCAATATCGAGCGTAACCTCTATCTGACCACTCAGCTGTTAGAGATGCGGGTACCAATGATTCTGGTACTCAACAAAATGGACGTTGCCAAGGCGCGCCAGATCAAGATCGATAGCGAAGAACTGTCCAACCGCCTCGGTGTCCCCGTGATTCCGATCTCCGCCTCCAAGCGCAGCGGCTTACTGGAACTGAAAAAAGCGGCCCACCAAGCGGCAGAGAAAAACCCGATCTCCGAGGCCGACGTTATCTACCCGGTCGAAATCCAGGAAGCGGTTACCCTGCTCGCCGAAAAATTTCAGCCACTGGCTGAGCAACAGGGCCTCAAAGCCAACTGGCTGGCAATGAAGCTGCTGGAAGACGACCCTGAGTATGTCGCCCTGCTCGATGACGGCGCGGTAAAAGACCTGCAGCAGCGTCAGCAGCAGATCGTCGACCAGATTGATGAGGATGCCGACATCGCCGTTGCCGATGCCCGTTACAATTTTATCCACTGGCTGACCACCGGTGTCGTCTCACACGCCACCAAAGTGACCAAAACCCTGACCGACAAGATCGATAAGATCGTCCTCAACCGGGCGCTCGGCCTGCCGATCTTCCTGTTGATGATGTACCTGACCTTCATGTTCACTATTAATGTCGGTGGGGCCTTTATCGACTTCTTCGACATTGCCGCCGGCGCCTTCTTCGTTGACGGCATGAGCGAGCTGCTGAGCGGCTTTAACGCCCCGGCCTGGCTGATCGGCGTGGTCGCAACCGGTATCGGCGGTGGTATTCAGACCCTGGCCACCTTCATTCCGCCGATCGGCTTTATGTTCCTCGCCCTGGCGGTGCTTGAAGGCTCAGGCTACATGGCTCGTGCGGCCTTTGTCATGGACCGTTTCATGCGCATGCTCGGCCTGCCCGGCAAGTCGTTTGTACCGCTGCTGGTCGGCTTCGGCTGTAACGTACCGGCGATCATGGCAACCCGCACCCTGGAGAACCAGCGCGATCGTACCCTGACGATCATGATGAACCCCTTTATGAGCTGTGGCGCCCGGCTGCCGGTCTACGCCCTGTTCGCCGCCGCTTTCTTCCCGGTCGGCGGGCAGAATATGGTCTTCCTGCTCTACCTGGCTGGAATCGGCTTCGCCGTGCTGACCGGCCTGATCCTCAAGCACACCCTGCTGAAAGGGAATATCACCCCCTTCGTCATGGAGCTGCCCCCCTACCATGTACCGACGGTCAAGTCCGTGCTGCTACGCACCTGGGACCGCCTGAAGTCGTTCATCCTTAAGGCAACCCGCATCCTGGTGCCGATGGTTGCGCTGCTGGCACTGCTCAACACCATGTCGATCGATGGCACCATCGGTCACGACGACAGCAAGGATTCTCTGCTTGCATCGGTCAGCCGTACTGTCACCCCGATCTTCGCGCCGATGGGTATTTCACAAGACAACTGGCCGGCAACCGTCGGCATCTTCACCGGCGTCTTCGCCAAGGAAGCGGTGGTTGGCACCCTGGACGCCATCTACCTGCAGAACGAGGCCCAGGCCGAAGCAGCAGCTGGCAACGAGGAGAAAGTCGCCTTCAGCCTCAGTGCCGCCCTGCAGGAGGCCGTCGCCACCATTCCGGAGAACTTGGCCGGAGTCGCCGATACCCTGACCGATCCGCTGGGCTTAAATATCGGTGACACCAGCTCGGTCGATAGCGCCGCCGAGGGGCTCGCCGTCAGCGCCGGGACCTTCGGGGCCATGGGCAAGCTGTTCGACGGCAAGGCTGGCGCTATTGCCTACATGCTGTTTATCCTGATGTATTTCCCCTGCGTTGCCGCTATGGCCGCAGTCTATCGCGAAACCAACCGCCGCTGGACCCTGTTCATCGCCTCCTGGACCACTGGTTTGGCCTATATTGCGGCCTCCGGCTTCTACCAACTGGCCACCTTCGCCCAGCACCCGACCTTCTCCAGCATCTGGCTGGCCGGCTGCGCGCTCTTCTGCATTTTGGTCGTATTGGTGATGCGCGCCCTCGGCAAAGAAAAACGTGTCACAGGTGCTGCGGTTCCAGTAAAAGCTTAAGGAGAAAATGATGACCCCGAGTGAAGTTAAACGCTATCTCAGTGAGCGCAAACTTGCGCCATTAAACGATATCGCCCTGCACTTTGACCTGGAGCCGGACGCCGTTCGCGGTCTGCTCAGTCACTGGATCAGAAAAGGCAAGGTTCGCCTGCATCAGGATGAAGGCTGTGAGAGTGGTGGTTGCTGTGGAGGCTGTGGCACCCACAGCAAAGAAGTCTACGAGTGGTTGCAGTAGCAGCCTCAATTGACTGACAATAGAAGACGAGAGGCTCTGCTTTTGCTCTCGTCTTTCTTTGTTGACAAATTTGATAGAGGGAAGAATGCATACCCACAAGCTTGACCAGTGGCGACACAGGCACAACTTTTTTGTCCACCACGAAGAGAGCGAGAAAAATACCCAGCGGGTGATGTGGCTGACGGCTGTGACCATGGTGGTGGAAATCATCGCCGGGCTCGCCTTCGGTTCGATGGCGCTGCTCGCCGACGGCTGGCACATGGGGACGCACGTGGCCGCCTTCCTGATTACCCTGTTCGCCTACCGCTATTCGCGCCGGCATGCCGACAACCCTGATTTTAGCTTCGGCACCGGCAAGATCAACCTGCTCGGCGGGTTTGCCAGCGCTGTCGCCCTGGCAGTGGTCGCGCTGTTCATGGCGATCGAATCGTTCGGCCGCTTCTTCTCACCGGTGGAGATCCATTACGGTCAATCGATTCTGGTTGCTACTGTTGGCCTGACAGTCAACATCGCCAGCGCCTTTCTGCTCCACGGCAGTCATGGGCACCACCATCATCAGGGACACGACCATAGTCATACACACGCTCACCACGAAGACCACAACCTCAAAGCTGCATATTTTCACGTCCTCGCCGATGCTCTGACTTCGATTCTGGCAATTGTCGCCCTGTTGTTCGGCAGTCTGTTCGGCTGGTGGGCTCTTGATCCACTGATGGGGATAGTCGGCGCACTGGTTATCACCCGCTGGGCTTGGTCACTGCTGAAAGAAACCAGTGGCACCCTGCTTGATGCCAGCGTTGGCGGTGAAATGCGAGGGAAAATCCAGCAACTGATCGAGGCAGAAGCGGACAACCGGGTCACCGATCTGCACGTGTGGAAAGTTGGACCGCAACAACTGGCGGTCATCGTCACCCTGGTGACCCATTATCCGCGGCCGGTCGAAGAATATCGGCAACTCCTGGCAGGGGTTTCAGCCATCCAGCACGTCACCATCGAAGTGCTACAGTGCAAAGACGATCCTTGCGTCAAACTGGAGAAAGTAAGTTAAATAAAACAACGCGGCCCGCTGAATTTAGCGGGCCGCAAATGACTGATCCAATATAACTAACCCGCCTCAATCAACCTTATAAAACGCCTGCACACCGGCAGCGCAAACCGCGCAGGGGCCATGCGGCTCTCCTTCAATGGTATTGCCGCAAACCTTGCAGACATAATAGTCAACCGACTCGTTACTGCCTAGGTTATCGATCGCCTTCTGATACAGGTTGGCATGCACCTTCTCAACTTCGTTAGCAAATTTGAAACTGCGTAGTGCGTCGCCCAAACCTTCTGCTTCGGCATCAGCAATCATCTGTGGGTACATCTCCATAAACTCATGGGTTTCACCCCCGACAGCTTCTTTCAGATTGTTTGCCGTGTCACTGATCCCTTTCAGGGCCCGCAAATGAGCATGAGCATGAACGGTTTCCGCCTCGGCGGCAGCCCGAAACAGTTTTGCCACCTGAGGGTGACCATCTATTTCAGCTTTCTGGGCAAAGGCCAGGTAAGTGCGATTCGCCTGAGATTCCCCAGCAAAAGCTTCCTGAAGATTTTTTTCCGTTTTACTGCCGGCCAGAGCTGTCATAAAACTACCTCCTGATCGATTTGGGTCAACAAAGACTACCGAATAACAACGTTCCGAAAAGTTAAACGAGTGAAGCCCCCTTGTCAACATAGAGAGAAAACAACCAGCCAAAACAATTCAGGCCAGACAATTCCACCAAAAATACTTAAAACTTCAGCATCAGTCGACTGATGCGCAAAATAAACGTTTCATTGAAGTCAAAGTCGGTATATTAAAGAATAAACGAGAGTCAGCCACAGACAGTACAAATAACTGGACCTAATCGAGAAACCGACTTACCCTTTTATTCGATGGACATGAAACTCTTATTCGCATATCAACCCGGCGTGAATCTGCGCAAAGAAAAAGCCCTGCGGATGATCTCTGAGGGGCACTCTCATGCCGAAATCTGCCTGCAGCTTCAGGTGAGCCACAGAACCCTGTGTTCCTGGGTCAAATCGGGCTTGCCGGCCGGTGACCCGGACCTTGACCAGCTGTCACTGGTTGACGGACTGACCGAGCGGGAACGGCAGAAATAACTGCAAAGGATTTATTGGCTTCTGCGAGAGAGTTCTGTGCTATAATCAAAACACCTCGAACGCAAAGGAGGAAGATGTTATGCAAGTCTCCGAGCCGCCATGTAATTCAAGGAAAACCCCATTAATCTAACAGTAATAAAAACTCGGATCACAACACTGAAGCGATCCGAATAAGTTTCCCACGACGGGAATACTCAAAGAATGATCTAGAAACACAAAACGCCCCGATAATCTCGGGGCGTTTTGATATTATTGACGTTGAAAAGTAACAGACTTACTGTTTCACACTGATAACAAACTTCAGATAGCGTCCTTCTGGAAATGTCACCGGGCAAGGGAAATCTTCCGGTTGTCCGCCGGTAAAGATGGTCCGCAAATCACCACAGACCTGCAGGGCTCCACGCCGCAACTCTTTCAGGTAGTCATCCAGCGAAACCTTTTGATGATTGGAAGAACTCATCAGCAAACCGCCAGGTTCCAGTAACGGCAGAGTTTCAGCAACCAGCCTGGCAGTCCCACCCTGGGTCGAAAAGCGACTTTTCTTGGTCGTGGAGAAGGATGGCGGGTCAAAAAGGATGATATCGAACTTGCGGCCCTGCTCACGCATATTACCCAGCTCGGCAAAAACATCGGCAACGATAAACTGGTGCCGTTTCGGGTTGAGCCGGTTGATAGAAAAATTTTCGCGGGCCACATCCAGATATTTCTGTGATACGTCGATACTGGTTACCTGCTTGGCTCCAGCCGCCGCCGCAGCAACCGAGAAAGCCCCAGTGAAAGCGAACAGGTTGAGCACTCTTTTACCTGCAGCACGGGCCATCAGTTCACGACGGTTGCGCCGCTGATCGGGAAACAGTCCGGTGTTCAGTCCTTCCCGCAGGTCAACCAGGTAATCGAGGCCATTCTCCTGCACAGTCATAGGGACCGGCGCCGCTTCGCCGGCAATGACTTTGCTGTATTCCTTGTTTTTACTCTTCGCTTCCAGTTGCCGGGTTTCCTGCGGGCGCAGCTTACGATATATTCCCAAGGGTTGATAAACCCGTTGCAAGGCCTTTGTCAAGGAAGACAGATGAGCATCCCAGGCGGCGCTGTACAACTGGACCATCAGGTAGTCAGCGTAACGATCAACGGTCAGGCCCGGCAAACCGTCCCCTTCACCATTGACTAAACGATAAGCGTTGGTCTCCTCGAGCAGGGCCTGTTCTCGCAATTTTTCTGCCTGCCTTAGCTTGACCTCAAACCAGTCGCCACTGAGTCGTAGCTTGCCCTTGCCCAACACCCGGGCGACAATTCGGTCGCGAGGATCGAAGAGAGCCGTTGCCAGTTGGCGATTTTTTTCGTCTACCAGGCAGATCAATTCACCCGGCTGGCCCACAGGCCACTGTTTGGTGAAACGGTCGGCGATCACCCAAGGATGGCCGAGTTCCAACATCCGGACCGTGTCCGGCCCGACTTTGCAGTTTTTCATGCCTCCTCCTAAAAGAGGCGCAATTGTACCGCAGACACATGACTTGTCCAGACAAAACTACCGGTCCAGGTCAGCGTTCAGCCGTGTTAACGTCGCGGCGAAAAAGTCTTAAAATGCAGTAGAGAGATGGATGAAGCGGCGTAAACCCAAGTTCGAATCCTCTCGCGCCAACTCCATTAGAACAAAATCCGATGAGTTGCCCAATGTTATATCGGTGAGAGGTCGTGGGCAATGTTGTGGCACAAGGAACATTGAGGAAACATTTTATGAGTGCCTTTCGGATGTGGGAGCCCGTGGCAGTCACTACATATTTGAATATCCCGGTGTTTTCTATGGCAAAATGTACAACTGAGATTATGGTGCTTACTGACACTGTTGTTTAGCAGTTCTGATGCCGTTGGATGGCAGACTTTACAATGAGACAGTGCCACACCTCCACCAGGCCAAACAAGGGGCTGATGCGCCATATGGCAGGACGTACAGTTCCCTTTTCTTTTGTGGCAACTCGAGCAGTCAGTCAT
>CALZHQ010000048.1 GCA_945787295.1 uncultured Desulfuromonadales bacterium | reverse complement strand
GAGTATATAGTACAGCCTCATGCGCCCGTAGCTCAGCTGGATAGAGCGCTGCCCTCCGGAGGCAGAGGTCAGAGGTTCGAATCCTCTCGGGCGTGCCATTGATATCAAACGGTTAGCGAATTATTCGCTAACCGGTTTTTCGTTGGTGCCCATCTTGTGCCCATGCTGTGCCCACGAATTTCCCGGTTTGACTGTTGCCTAAAGAAAGCGGGCAAAATCCCTTAGGCAAAGGTCGTGATTATTTGATCTTTGCCTAGTGCCATGATCAGTTTTGATCTTCTTCAACGTACTCCATAAGGTCACCCACCTGACATTTGAAAAATTTGCATAGGCGGTCAATGTTTTCGGTTCGGGTTTGGGCGTTTCGTTGATTGGCTATTTTTGAAAGAGTCGCTCTGTGGATATTGGTGCTCTCAGCTAACTCGTCAAATGTCAATTTTCTTCCGTGCTTATATTGGTAGTCAGCCATTAACTCTAGCAGCCTAAATCGGATCATTTTTACCTCCTCAATTGCCTGATCAGACTACTAGAACTGTGCTCTAAATTCAAATAGATACATCAATTATTTGCAACGCATGTCAATAAAAAATGACATACCGTAAAAAACAACATGAAAGGAGATAACAATGGAAAAGCAAACTTACATGACAACAGAAGAATTGGCAGAGAGATTGCGGTATGACGCACGTTTACTTCTATCAGAGCTTAATACGAGTTCAAGCCATTCGCTAGAGTTTGTGTTCTATGGGGACGCAATCCAACACCGGGGTACACGATTGTCAATATTTAGCAGTTGCGGAAACTGACCAGCTTAACCGACAAGTCCCTTCAGTTCGTTTCTCAAATATCCTGCCCAAAAGGGGGAGATGTCATTGCAGATAGGTACATTTTTCAGAGCAAATCATGTCAATAAAGATTCGGTAAAATCCTTATTTTCAGGGTCTTCAGAATCTACCGGAGACTGATTAATTTCCTTTATGCGCATTGGGGTAATGATGATTTCCTTGCTGCAGTCGGGGCATAGATATATCTCACATCCAGCACACAAGAAGCAGTTAGCGCAACTCCTTCTAAGGGATTTTATTAAATGCTTTTTTGAACAATTCTCACAAACGATTTTTTTCATGTTGCGATCGCTCCTAAAATAACCTTGGTGTCGAACCAAAGTAATCATACTCTTGCGTTGAGTTTTAATTCTTCTCAACCTACAACGTGTTTTTTATAATAGCTGGCTCCCTGGGATTGGCCGGCTTGTCCGGAGTGTTGGCGTTTATCAAAGAATCCTGCCAACTGGACAGTACCTTTGGCGGGATGAGATAACAAATGTTGATGCACTGAACAATTTCGCAATGGGTCACAGGAAGAGCATTTAATTTTTTAAACTGCTGACCCGTGACCTTTCCTTCAGCCAGAAAACAAAAAGGATCAGCTCTAATCCTTGTCTTCCGGCCAGTAGTTCATACAGTAAATGCATTGTTCTACTTCACGGGGAATAGTGTCGCGTAGTTTTTCTTCTTCGTGCTGAGTTCCGCAGCGTTTGGGTGCGGGATAACGGTGCAGTTTGTTGTCTTTGACAAAATACAACATGATATCTACCCCCTTTGAACAAAGTCATTTTGTCGGGTTCGCAAAACACAGCAGAAAGTGATCGTTCCGTAGCCCCACCTTTTTAGTATGGCCGGTCAATAACCTTTCGCTTCAAATTCTTTGATCCGCTCCCGCAGTTCTTTCTCGCGGGTTTTCTGCGCAGTCGTATCTCGCATGATTGATGCAACGCCGAGCATTTCTCCATCATCAGCTTTGATCATAACAATAGAGAAATCACAGAACAGTCGCCGGCCGTCTTTGTGGACTGCGGGCACCGAGAGCAGTTCGTGGCCATACTTGCTGTGTCCACTCTTCATAGTCGCCGCATAGCCATCGTTGTGACGCTGGCGGAGGTTCTCTGGGATGATCAGATCCAATGACTGCCCGATCGCTTCTTCCGCTGAATAGCCGAACATCAGCTCGGCCCCCTTGTTCCAGGTCCGGATGATACTCTGTTGGTCGGCAAATAGGATGGCGTCCGGGGCTTCCTCACAGATGGTCCGATAAAGTTCCGTTTTTTGCAATTCGTTCATTGATCTACTCCTGCTTACGGATTCTGGATATAGGCGTTTTTACGTGTATAGAACCACCAGTTGAGTACCAGACAAATAAAATAGAAAACCGCAAATCCGTACAGCGCATACTCCGGAGTGGTTGCTTTGATCTGCTCACCGAAAACCTGCGGGATGATAAAGGCGCCATAGGCCGCTACCGCTGATGTCCAACCGAGGGCCGGCCCGGCTTGCTCTTTGTCGAAGATCATGGCGATGGAGCGAAAGGTGGAACCGTTGCCTACGCCGGTGGCCGCAAAAAGGATGATGAACAGCAGCAGGAAGGGGTAGAAATAACTCTCCGGGGTTGCTGAAGCGTAGGCGGTCTTCATGAAATAAGCGCAACCGAGCGCCGAGATGATCATGACGATCGAGACCCACTGGGTTACCAGTGCACCGCCGAGCTTGTCGGCGATTTTGCCGCCGACCGGACGGATCAGTGCGCCGATAAACGGCCCCATCCAGGCGAACATCAGGGCGCTTGGACCGTTGGCATTAACCGTGTTGTGGGTCAGCACACCATCAACCATGATATGGGAGAATCCGAAAATGACCTTGATCGACAGGGCAAAGGCAGCCGAGTAGCCGATAAAGGAGCCGAAGGTCATAGTGTAAATGACGGTCATCGCCCAGGTATGCTTATTGTTGAAAATCCGGTACTGCCGCTCCAAATTGGCGCGTAAATCCCCCCGGGTCAGGTATTTCATCCCAAAGACGGTCGCCGCGATGACCAGTGGCAGGACGATCCATTTACTCAACAATCCCAAACCGACCGGTGCCGGCAACAGCAGGTACAGACCGATGCTGGCTGTGACAAAGGCGATCAGCAACAGCCCGGTAATTTTGCCGAAAGCTTTGGCTGTTGAATCAACATCTGGTGAAACCGTCTCGGTTTTGATGTTGTTCATTCCGAAGAAGCCGGCAAAGGCTAACGGGATTAGCAGTACCAGCCAGATATAGCCAGCGTTGTGGATATAGGTTTCGGTGCCGGCCGGTATCTTGCCGATCAGGGTCCCACTGGTATTGATCAGCGTCTGCGAATTTCCACCGAACAGCCCGAAGGTCATCACCAGCGGAATCAGAACCTGCATGGTGGTTACGCCGAAATTACCCAGCCCCGCATTCAAGCCGAGGGACGTTCCCTGAACCCGCTTGGGGAAGAAAAAACTGATGTTGGACATCGACGAAGCAAAGTTGCCGCCGCCGATTCCCGAAAGCAGCGCCAGCAGGTAATAGATCTCGATCGGTGTCGCCTTGTTTTGCAGGGCGATCCCGGTGCCGATCGCAGGAATCATCAGCAGGGCTGTTGTGAAGAAGATAGTGTTGCGCCCTCCGGCGATGCGAATCAGGAAAGAACTGGGGATGCGCAGGGTTGCCCCGGTCAGTCCGGCAATCGCCGAGAGGGTGAACAGCTGCGACTGACTGAACGGGTAGCCGAGGTTGATCATCTGCACGGTGATGATGCTCCAGTAGAGCCAGACGGCAAAGCCGCAGAGCAGGCTGGGGATCGAAATCCACAGATTGCGGGTGGCAATCTTCTTTCCTTCGGCATTCCAGAACTGCTCGTCTTCGACATCCCATTTATTTAGATTGATTGGCATGATCGCTATCCTCTCCTGAGACAATGAGGCCGCTAAGCTTCTTGATTATTGTGCAATTCCATCTTGCGCATATCGGTCGGGTGCTTTTCTTTCATATATCTTGTAGCCGTCCAGTGCATCCAGAGCAGACACGCTAGCGACAACAGGAACATGAAAATCCAGCAGCTGGTCCAGAGGCCCGTCCATTCCAACAGGTAGCCGAAGATGATCGGGCAGAAAAAACCACCCAGTCCGCCGAGTACCCCGACCATGCCGCCGACGACACCCACTTCCTCCGGAAAATAATCCGGTATCAGTTTATACACGGCTGCTTTACCGATTCCCCAGATACTGCCGAGCAGGATAACGAAGATGGCGAAGATCCAGACGTTGGCCTGGAAGAAGATCCGCGTCACCCCTTTTGCCAACAGCTCCTTCTTTTTTACTTGCTGACCGACCTCAACAGCCGGCTCCTGCCAGGTCTGTTTGTTCGGCAGAACCAGCATCTCTGTATCATAATTTGCGATTTCCGGCTTTTCCCGTAGTTGGTAGACTTTATCGCCGACAATAATCCTGGTGGTTGTGACCTCATTGACGGTGCCACCTCGTGCCGCCATAATGCCGCGCCCCGGTGAATAGATGTCCATCTTTGGGATGATGACTAGAAAGCTGAGCAGTACCGAAGCACCTAACACCCAGTACATGATGGTTCGCCCACCGAACAGATCCGAGAGCCAGCCGCCCAGTGCCCGGATGACACCCGAGGGGAGGCTGAAGGCCGCAGCGAAGATCCCGGCGGTGACCAGTGGGAGATAGTAGACATTGACGAAGTAGGGAACCAGCCACTGGGAGAAGGCGACGAAGCAGCCGAAGACCAGAAAATAGTAGAGACCGAACCGCCAGACCCGGATATCCGACAAAGGGCGAAGCATTTCAGTGAACGATTTGTTTGAAGACGCCGGCTTTTTGTTGTCGGCAAAAAGAAAAAAAATGATGCCCATTCCGGCTAGAATCATCGCGTAATAGACAGGCAGCTCCCGCCAGCCTTCTATGTTGGTTCCATTATTGGTCAGTCGGTTGAGCAGGGTTGGAGCGAACAGGGTCGTCAAAGCCGCACCGGCGTTCCCGGCGCCGAAAATCCCCAGTGCGGTTCCCTGACGTTTTCGTGGGTACCAAACCGAGGTGAAGGCGATACCGATGGAAAAGCTGACTCCCGCCAGACCGAAACCAAAACTGCAGAGAGCAAAGCTGGTAAAACTATCGGCCTTTGATAGCAGGAACATCGGGACAGCACAGACCAGCAGCAGAGTTCCATAGACCGGTTTGCCGCCGAACTTATCGGTCAGCATCCCGGCCGGCAGGCGGAAAACTGAACCGGTCAGAACCGGAATTCCCATCAGCCAGCCGATCTCAACCGGTCCCCAGGCAAAAACCTGGTTGTCGGCCAGAAAGGTCACCAGCACACCATTGAACATCCAGGCGGCGAAGCAGACGGTAAACGCCAGGGTGTTCAGGAAGAGAACTTTGTGAGATTTACTGGTGGCAACTTCGAGCATGTTCACACCTTTTCAAGTTAGGCTCTCCGTTCAGAGTCTGCCGCATTCCGCAAGCGTAACTCCTCAGGCCTGTTTCCGTTGCCGATACCAGATCACCAGCTGATAAGGCCGAGCGATGTAGGCCAAAGGTATGCTGATCACATGGACAAGCCGCGAAAAGGGGAACAATGCGACCAGGAAAAATGCGTTGGTCGCATGCAGTTTGACAACAAACGGCATGCTCGCAAGATATTCGACGTTTGGGCTGAAAGAGACGAGCGACCAGAGCCAGGGCGAAACCGTATGCACATACCAGAAACCGCCCCAGCGCATGCTGATCGCGATGTAAACACCGGACGCGACTTGAACCAGCAGAGCGACCAGTAGAAACCAGTCGACCGTGGTTGTCACGGCATTGACCCGGTGGTTGGCAGCGCGGCGGAAAATCAGCACTAGCATGGCGATGCAGGTGACCACACCGAGCACCATCCCCGAAACCTCCAGCAGGTATAGGCGCCCCGGCGCGCCAAGTAATGTCCCCCAGGCGGTCGGAAAGAGAAATGCCAACAGGTGGGCCAACAGCACCAGCAGGATTGCGTAATGCCAAGGGACCGAGCCCCAGAAAAGCGCTCTACTCTCCAAAAACTGAGAGGACTGTGATGAATAGGAGTAGCGGTCGAAACAGTAACGATAGATACCGACGGCGACCGCCAGCGCAACTGCTACATAAGGGAAGACGCCGAAAAGAATCATGTCGATCATGATAGGGCTCCTTTTTCCGCGCTGTCTGCATTCAAGAAACTGTGCAGTGCAGTGAGCACCCCATGATAGGGATGCTCTGCGTTATCCAGTCCGGCAATAATTTTTTCAAGTGCCGGTAGCAGGCCATCGCTGATCAGTTCCTGGCGGCAGCTTTGATCGTCGGTCGTGCCGATAAATCGCAACATTTCGCCCAAGTGGTCAGGTAATTCAGTCCCCGGGTTAAAATCATGCTCGCGATAGAGTTGCTGCATTTTCATAAGAAACATCCCGCGCTTTTGACTCTCGCCACAGAGCTGATAGCCAACGTAGGGATGACAGACCGGCTGCAGATCGAAGGTGGCTGTGAACAGTTCTTCGAGCTTGGCCGGTTCGGTCGCCGCTAACAGCTCGACGAACTCCTGCAGTTGCGAAGCCGCCTTCGGTTGGTGCTCCCGCAGCAGATTCTGGCAGACAGCGGCGGTGCTCTGCGCCTCTGTCGTCGGGTAACTGAGCAGCGCAGAGAAATGGCGACAGATATCCTGGTGGGTTTGTAGATTCGTCATGACTACCACCGCCTTTTAGGAGCTTTGCGGCTACCGAAGCCCATTTCCTGTTTGTAGGCCTCTGGATCCATCCCGGCCTCGATCGCCTGCTCGCGCAGCATCGGTGGAATAACGATCCGCTGCTTGATGCTGGTCAGCGAGGTCATGCGGAAGATCGCCTCGATGGTTTCAGCGTTGAGCCCGGCGGTTTCACGGGCCTTATCGACTTCTGCGCTGTCCAGGTCGCCAACCGTCGTGCTGCGACGCTGAATCCGCACCGCGATCAGTTTGCGATAGACCGATTTAATTTCCTCTTCATTGCCGCCGGCAAACAGACCGGCAAGATATTTCAGCGGCAACCGGGCCTGTTCGAGACTGGTGAAAAAGTCGTCGGCCAATTTCTGGACACCCTGCTGCTCTTTCGACAGGATCGGCAACAACGGCGGCACGTAAAACAACATCGGCAAGGTCCGGAACTCCGGATGCAACGGCAGGGCAATGCCCCACTCCTTGACGAATTTATAGGTCGGTGATTTCTGTGCGGCATCGATCACAGCCGTTGCAATTCCGGCTTTTTTAGCGGCATCGATCACCTGCGGTTCGAAGGGATCGAGGATCATCTCACGCTGCGCTGCCGCCAGTTCCTTATCTTCCAGTTTCGCGACGTCCTCAATGCGGTCGGCGTCGTAGAGCAGGACCCCGAGGTAGCGAATGCGGCCGACGCAGGCATGAAAACAGCCGGGCGCTTCACCGGCCTCCTGGCGCGGATAGCAGAGGATGCATTTTTCCGACTTGCCGCTGCTCCAGCCGTAGTAGGTCTTCTTGTAGGGGCAGGCCGAAACACACATCCGCCAGCCACGACATTTGTCCTGACTGATCAGCACGATGCCGTCTTCGCCGCGCTTGTAGATGGCGCCGGACGGACACCCCGCCACACAACCCGCATTGAGGCAGTGGTTGCAGATGCGCGGCAGATAGAACATGACCATCTTCTCGATGGCGAACATCTGCTGCTGCTCCTCTTCGCTCAGTTTCACCACTCCCGGATCATTGGCGGCATAGATGTTCGAACCGGAAAGGTCATCATCCCAGTTCGGTCCTGCTTCGATCTTCATCGGCTTGCCACTGACCATCGACACCGGACGGGCCGTCGGTTGGTCATCACCGGCCGGAGCGTTGGTCAGGTCCTGGTACTTAAAGGTGAACGGCTCATAGTAGTCGTCCATGGTCGGCAGATCGGGATTGTGAAAAATCCGGCCGAGCAAGGCCGATTTTTTGCCCATCTTCAGCTGCAGGTCGGAACCGGCCTTCTCCCAGCCGCCCTTGTATTGTTGTTGATCTTCCCATTTGGTCGGGTAACCGGTTCCCGGTTTGGTCTCAACATTGTTCCACCACATGTACTCAGCACCTTTACGGTCGGTCCAGATATTCTTGCAGGCGATGCTGCAGGTGTGGCAGCCGATACACTTATCGAGATGGAAAACCGAGGATACCTGTGCACGTATATTCATAGTCATCGCTCCTTTATTCCGTGCCGGGATTACCAGCTCGGCTCCCCTTTGAGTTTTCTGGCCAGGATGAAAGTGTCGCGGTTGGCGCCGGTCGGTCCCCAGTAGTTCCAGCCGTAGGTAAACTGTCCATAGCCGCCGAGCATCAGGTTCGGCTTAAGACGGATCCGGTTAAGGCTGTTATGGCCACCAGCGCGCTTGTTACCGCGCAACGGCGACTTGGGAACACCGATGGTGCGTTCTGGCGCATGGTAAAGAAGCGAGATTCCCCGTGGCAGCCGGGCGCTGACCACTGCCCGGGTGACGACAACGCCATGATCGTTGTAAACCTCAACCCAGTCGTTGTCGACCACGCCGATCTGTGCAGCATCCTGATCATTGATCCAGAAGGGGTGGCAGCCGCGAGACAGGGTCAACATCCGGTGATTATCGCCATAGGTCGAGTGGATGCCCCATTTGCCGTGCGGAGTCAGGTAATTGAGCATGATGCTCTGCTCATCCGATTCACTGACAATCAGATCCTGCAGTGAACTTGGATCGGGCTTGATTTTGTAGGTCGGCAGATGTTCGCCATAGGCGATGTAGCCTTCATGGTCCAGATAGAAATGCTGCCGCCCGGTCAGGGTCCGCCAGGGAACCAGCCGGTCTACATTGAGACTGTAGGCGGCATAGGCTCGACCGTTGTTGGTCAGACCACTCCAGCAAGGGCTGGTCAGCAGCCGTTTCGGTTGCCGGTCCAGTTCGGCAAAGGTGGTGCGAACGGCGCGAGTATCGGCGGCCAGATCAACCAGCGGCAGGCCGACTTTTTCCTCTTTCACTTTAAAGGCACGATAGGCCAGCTCGCCGTTGGTTTCGGGTGCCAGTTGCAGGATGATATTGGCCGCGTCCTTGGCATTATCCAGCGACGGATAGGTCTTGCCTCCCCAGTTTTCCGTCGGGTTGGTCTCAACCAGCTGATCGTAAAAATCCTCGATTTGCCAGGCCAGGCCATGAGCGCCGATGCCGTTGGCGCGGGCGCCGGGACCGAAGGAGATAAAGCGGTTGTAAAGGTTAACGTAGTCCCTTTCAACCACTGCCAGCCCGGGCATAGTTTTGCCGGGAATTGCCTCGCACTCGCCGGTGCTCCAGTCCTTGATTTCAGGCTGGGCCATTTCCGCCGGGGTGTCGTGAGCCAAAGGGACCGAGACAATGTCGCGGACCGGTTCCGGCAGATGAGTTTGTGCCAGCTGACTGACTTTTTTTGCCAGATCTTTGAAGATATTCCAGTCACTCTTCGATTCCCAGCAAGGGGGCACCGCTTCCTGTAACGGGTGAATGAAGGAATGCATGTCGGTGGTGTTCAGATCGTCCTTTTCATACCAGGTTGCCGTCGGCAGAACGATATCGGAATAGACCGCCGAAGTGTCCATGCGGAAATTGATGTCGACGATGAGGTCGAGTTTGCCCTCAGGGGCCTCTTTATGCCAGACCACTTCTTTGACGGAGTCTTCGGCGGTTTCCGGGGCAACGGTACTGGAATGGGTGCCGAGATAATGCTTGAGGAAATATTCATGCCCCTTGGCGCTCGACATCAGGGCGTTGCCGCGCCAGATGAACCAGACCCGGGGCCAGTTTTCCGGGGCATCCGGATCTTCGACAGCGAACTTCATCTGTTTCGATTTCAGCTGATCAACCGTCCAGTCGACAATCTCCTGGTTGCTTTTCGCCCCCGAAGCCTCGGCTTGTTTGACCGCCTCGGTCGGACTGCGATCAAACTGCGGGTAAAACGGCAGCCAGCCGCTGCGCACCGCCCGGACCTGCTGGTCCATGGTGTGCCCCGTGGTCATTTTGTTGTTCTCCGCGACCGCGTTGATCCGCATCTCATCAGCGGTACGCTCATAGCGCCACTGATCACTGTGGACATAATGGAAGGAAGGCGTATTCTGGAAGCGGGGCGGCTTTGACCAGTCGAGGGCCCCCATGATAGTCGCCCATGGCGCGATCGGGGCCAGTTTTTCCTGACCGACGTAATGGTTGAGACCGCCGCCGTTCTTCCCGACGCAACCGCACAGCATCAGTGAAACGATGCCCGCGCGATAGAGCAGGTTGGCGTGGTACCAGTGGTTGACGCCGGCGCCGATGATGATCGAACATTTCCCCTCGGTGGTTTCCGCAGTTGAGGCCCATTCACGGGCAAACTGGATGACATTGGCGCGGTCGATACCGGTAAACTTTTCCTGCCAGGCCGGAGTGTACGCCCGCAACTCATCATCATAGCTCTTAGGATAATCACCAGCGAGGTCGCGATTGACACCGAATTGTGCCATCAATAAATCAAATACGGTGGTGACAGCAACACGACCGGCAGCGGTTTCCAAATAGTGTACCGGTACTCCTCGTTTTACTCGGGCTTCGCTGGAAAAATCGTCAAAGGTAACCTGCAATTCTTCAGCGTGGTTGCCGAGCAACGACAAGGCTGGGGTGATATCACTGCCATCCTTTCCATCTTTCATCTGCAGGTTCCACTCACCTTTTTTCTGTTGCCAGCGGAAACCGAGGGTGCCGAGCGGCATTTTCGGTTGGTTCTGGTTTTCATCCCAGACCAGGTATTTGAAGCCGCTGTTCTCTTCATCCCGGTAGGCCTCGGTGCTGGCGGCAGTCGCCATTCGTCCCGCTTGATAAACGCCATCCTTTTCCGTCAACTGAACGAGGAAAGGGGTGTCGGTAAAACGTTTCAGATAGTCCATGAAGTAGGGCGTTTTCGTCTTGTGGTGGAATTCGCTGAGGATGACATGATTGACCGCCATCCAGAAGGCGCCATCCTGACCGGCGTGGGCCGGGAGCCACCAGTCAGCGTGTTTCGAGGTCATGTTGAAGTCGGGCGAGAGGACGGTGACCTTTGAGCCGTTATGGCGTGCTTCCACCAGAAAGTGCGCGTCCGGGGTCCGGGTCATGTTGACGTTGGAACCCATCACCGCGATGTACTTGCTGTTGTACCAGTCGGCGCTCTCTGAGACATCGGTCTGCTCGCCCCAGATCTCCGGCGAAGCATTCGGCAGGTCGCAGTACCAGTCATAGAAACTCAAGTTGACCCCGCCCAGCAGCTGCATGAAGCGTGAGCCACCCGCGAAGCTGAGCATCGACATGGCTGGAATCGGTGAGAAGCCGATCAGCCGGTCGGCGCCATGTTTTTTAATGGTGTAGATGGTAGAGGCTGCGATCAGTTCTTCAACTTCGTCCCAGCTGGCACGGCGAAATCCTCCTTTGCCTCGGGCTTGCTGATAGCTTTTGCGTTGTATCGGGTCTTCCATGATCGAGGACCAGGCGGCGACCGGATCTTCGTGTTTAACCTTGGCGGCCCGCCAGAGATCTACGAGGATACCGCGCACGTAGGGATATTTGACCCGCAGGGGGCTGTAAAGATACCAGGAGAAGGAGATGCCCCGTTGACAACCACGCGGCTCGTAAGGCGGAATACCATCTTCGAGCGGTGGATAATCGGTCGCCTGCAGCTCCCAACCGACGATGCCATCTTTGACATGGACATTCCAGGAGCAGCTGCCGGTACAGTTGACGCCGTGGGTACTGCGCACCACCTTGTCGCACTGATTCCGGTTACGGTAGAATTCTTCCCATGCCCTGGCCTTAGGATCGATAAGGTCTTTAATCCAACTCATTGCAGCCCACCTTTATTTATGAGGTTACGTTGGCGGTCGATCAGCGGTTGCCGCGTCTCGCGCATGCGTCTCTTACCAATCAGGAAGGTCAAGCCCAGCAGGACAATCACGCCGATAAGGACCTGAAGCGCCAGTTTTCCTGTCTCCGGAGTCGCGGATAGTTGTGAGGTTTGTTGCAGGAACGCAAGCAGGTCGGCGCGCTCCGTTTCGTTGAGCGGACGGGTGTTGTAGATGGCTTCCATACTCGGGAAGGCCAGCGACTGCAGGACTCCTTCGACGCCATCTGGGCCGTAGTTATCGTAAAGCATACTGAGATCCGGACCGTAATTGGCACCCGTCGATAGGCCGAAACCAGTCAGGTTGTGGCAAGCCAGGCAGGGAGCACCGCCAAGTTCGAAGGCCGTACTGCCGACAAAGAGTTCTTTGCCTCGCCCTGCGTCACCCGTCGCAGCTGCCAAGGAAATGGGGAGAGAAAGGAAAAGCGCCAATACAGCCGAACATAAACAGTACCACCTGTTTCCCGACATAATTGCTCCTTATTCAAACGCAGACGTTATGACTTTTCAATTTGTGGCGGGATAGCAACGCCGATAAATAAACGAACTATTTAAAATCAGCTGTTTTTGACAAAAACAGCATTTCACTGCAAGTCTGGGTAGGAAGGGCCCCTCTCCTTGTTTATTATAACTGTAGTAAGGGGGGATATCGCTCCTAATGAGTATACTAGGCTTTTTTAGATTGCCAGGATTTGACCCAAGTCAAATGCTGTTTTATTTTCTTTTTTGTGGTTTGGTCCATGCAGATAATCGCAGTTCCTGATAGATACCTGACAAAAATAATCAGCTTTTGACCCAAGTCATGTTTTGTACTTTTTATCTCGCTTATAGTCTGACCATCAGACAATGGACGAAGGAGCGAATAAATGAAACTTCCTGACGGAATCGGCGATCAGCCGATCAATAAAACCATTGAGCAGCACCCCTTTATCGGCGAATTACTGACGAAGTACAACATCGACTGTGTTACTTGCGGCGTCGGTATCTGTCTGGTCAATGATGTGGTCAGTATTCATGCTCTCGGTGATGAGATCGAGGCGAAAATCGAGCAGGAAATCAGCGACTATCTGAAAATAAAGGAGCATAAAAGATGACGAAATTAGCATGTGGTTGCCCGGGGACCCAGGTCCGTACTGTAGAAAAAAAAGTCACCGATAGCGCCCAGGCTGGTCGAGTAGAGTCTGAACTTCGCCAATGGCCAACCCAGTTGCATCTGGTTCCGCCGACCGCGCCCTACCTCCAGGATGCACATCTACTTATTGCCGCCGATTGTGCTCCTTTTGCCTATGCTGAATTCCATCGTGACTTCATCAAAGACCGGGTGTTGGTCAACGCCTGTCCCAAGTTGGACGATACCAGCCCTTACGTTGACAAGCTGGCAGCGATGATCGCAAATAATAATATCCAGTCGGTCACCGTGACGATCATGGAAGTCCCCTGTTGCCGCGGTCTGGCGATGTTCGCCCAACAGGCGATTGCTCAATCAGGAAAAGAGGTACCGCTTGAAGTTGCAATCATCGGCGTCGACGGGCAAAGGAGAAGTTAAGATGAAGACCAATGTCACCCAGGTTATGAGCGACGAGCATCAACTGATTCTGCGGATGATCACGCTGGTGGAGAAAAATACCAGGTTGATGGAGCAGGGTGATTTCCGCAACTGGCAGTTTTTTCTCGATGCAATAGACTTTATCCGCAATTACGCGGATCGGTTCCATCATGCCAAAGAAGAGGATGTGCTCTTCATGGAACTGGTCAAAAACGGCATGCCGGAAAAGCAGTCGCCTATCGAAGCGATGCACATGGAGCACGACCAGGGACGTGAGTTTGTTCGTGCGCTGGAAGAGGCTGCAGAAAAGGCTCTGGCCGGTGAACCTGGCCAGATTCCCCTGATCGCTGAAAGTGCAAAGGGTTACGCCGAACTGCTCCGCGGCCATATTGACAAGGAAGACAACATCCTTTATCCACTTGCCGAGCGGGTGCTGCCAGAAGATGTTCGTTCCGGTATGCTGAAAGCTTACGAAAATGCAGAGGCGCAGCTCCCGGGACTGAAAGAGAAGTACCGCAAGCTGGTGGAAGATTATGAACGGCAGGCTGCGGCCTGAAACTAACCAAATTACCCTTGAATAAATGAATTAACAAATGAGCCTCTTGCAAAAGCATATTCAAAAAGATGCATATGCTTTTGCAAGAGGCTCATTTGTAACTTTTTATCAATCCAACCTGAGCGCAGGTTTTCGTTCCGTTGGGCTTCAAACACAATGGCCTGTCAATTTTTCTGAAAGGGCATTGCTGTTAATTTTCGGTTTTACGGTATTTTGGATCTAATTGTGACTGCCATATCGAGCTTGGCGTACGATTTTTCCGAATTCTGCGTTAATCTCCGCAGCAGTTCATTGAGATGGATATGGATTACCATAAGTCGGCTGGTATGCATGACCCATGCTGAAGCCGGAGACCGGCTGTTGTGTTTCGGCAAACTCGAATTAATGCGAGAGCTGATTCCAAAGAAAACTAAGCGGAAGAGGTATCTGAAGGTCAAGGAACTCCCAAATTACCTGCGCCAAGGCAGATACTCAGAATGCCGGATGAATGCAAAGTAACTTATCAGGGCGGAACCAAAATCGGTTCCGCCCTTTATTCAGGCCCCATAGACGACTTCACCTTATCCAGCCTCTAACATGCCAGACATCAATGTCGCGATGCCGAGGAATGACATAAAGCCGGCAATGTCTGTGACGGTCGTAAGGATAATCGAGGAAGACAAGGCTGGGTCCTGGCCAAATTTTTTAAGCATGATGGGAACTAGTGCACCGGAAACGGCCGCTATCGTCATGGAAGAAATCATGGCGAGCGCAATAATGAGAGCCAAACCAACACTGCGGCTCCAGATATAAACACCCGCTCCACAGGTAATGGCAGTCGCCACGCCGTTTATCAACGCAGCTCCGGTTTCTTTTAGCAGCACCTTAGCCCAGTGTCTTAACGTAATCTCACGCAAGGTGAGGCCACGCATTGTTACGGCAAGTGCTTGAGCACCGGTGTTTCCAGATTGTCCTGCAGCAATAGGTAACAAAATAGCGAGAGCGGTATATTTTGCAATGGTTTCTTCAAACACACCAACCACCGCGGCCGCCAGAAATGCGGTCAAAAGGTTGATCTGCAACCAGGGAAGCCGTTTTTTGACGGCAAACCAGGAACTGGAGAGTGCACGCTCATCCTTGCTCACACCCACCATGGTCAGCATTTCTGTGGCGAGGGTATTTTTCAACACGCCAAGAAGATTTCTTCCACGAATAACCCCCACGAAACGGTCATTGCCATCGATAACAGGAATGGTGTCTATTTTGTATTTTTCCAACTTCTCCATAATTTCGCTTTTGGGGTCTAATGCCGTGACGTAGGCCTGCAGCGGTATAGAAATGGAGGAAAGCTTTTCCTCGCCATCTGCTAGAGCAAGCCGCTGCACCGGGATTTGCCCGCTCAAAAACATATCGTCATTTAATAAAAACAAGTGGTGCAAGTCTCTTATTCTTTGATTACGAAGTTGTGTTATCGCATCCAGTACCGTCATGTTCTCGTTAAATGCCGTAATGTTGGTTTCCATCAACGCTCCGGCACTATCATCAGGATATTGCAGCAGCTCTTGCAATTCTTTCACGATGTGATCATCTAAAAGCGCAAAGAACTTCTCTTGCGCTTTCTCATCGAAACGGCTGAGCAATGCAGCGCACAAGCCAGCATCCATGGATTCCAGAAGTTCCGCGACCGTTTTATCCGGCAGGTGCAACAAAACGTTATCCGCCACACCTGGAGTCAGGTTCCTCCACACCGGCTGCAATATATAGGCGGGCTGATCACCCAAGAGGTTTGCTGAGTCTTGAGGGCGCATGGTTTCAATTTTACGCGCTGCATCTTTTGGATGATTCAGCAGAAATGCTTTGTTAAGTGCCTCCACAGGCGTATTGATTTCTATCGCTGGTATTGTCATTTTTCTCTCCTTACGGCCTGTTTGAGCTGGTCACTTCACTAATTGTGCTAAATAGGGCCAAAAGACTGCTTCCATAAACTTCATATATGCCTGTCAGGGGACCACTGCCGATGGGGTGAGTCATTGTGTTTGTAGATGACATGTCATTCAGCCCTTTGCGTAGGTCAGCATGACGTAATACTCCCACTATTTGATTGTGCCTGTTAATGACGGCAATCGTATCCTGATGCGTCCACACAGCATGATTTGCCGCAGAATCTAGAGCAGTCCGACCCGATATTGCAGCGCACTTTTGTTTCATGATATTGGTGATAGGGGTGTTAGGCGAAGAGCGCAATAGATTTCCAACGGTAACCAACCCCTGCAGTTTTTTTTCGCGATCGACAACATGAATTACATCAGAGTTAATGACTCCATCTTCTGATGCAAGCCTTGATAAGGCTTCTTCAACCGTACAATCAACAGGCAGCGTCGAAATATTTGCCACCATCCAAGCCCCAACAACATGCTCAGCGTAATTGAGTAGCAGCTTACTGGCGATTTTAGTTCTCTCCGGAAGAAGTTTAAGTATCTGGTTGTGCAGCCCCTTGTCAGAATGCCTTAGAATAGCAGCGACAAGACTAACTTCCATTTCCGACAAGAAACTGGCTGAAACAGCCGGATCAAGATTTTTACAAATTTTTGCGGCATATTGAGGAAGCATTTTACTTAAGACCGCTGCAGCATGAGTATAAGGAACGTTCTTCAGAAATTCTGAAACATGCTCAGCAGGTTGCTGTTCTAACACAGCTGCTGCTGATCGCGGCTGGGATTGCAAAAATGCCAGGGCTAAGTCAATTTTTTGATTGGTCATTTTTTTCCTCCTTCAGGAGAGGAGGAAGCTATATTTTCATTTGCTTCATCGCGGCTAGATATAAAACTACTTACCTGTTCTTGAAAATGTTTCGCAGGAATCACTGTTCGACCCAATTCAGTATCCAATATGATAGAGGTCTGAGTCACTTCAACCACTTTACCCTCATACCCACCCAGTTGCATCTGCTCACCCACACGGCAATGTTTGCGAACATATTGCCCGCCAATAATATTAGCGACCAACGTTCCAGCTCCCAGGCCAAATGCCAGCGCAGCACCGCTAAGAAAAACACCTAGAGTGACAACCAAAACATTCGTTAGAAAGTCGACGTTGATCCCTATTTGTTTAATACCAATAATAAGTGTGGCTATGAGGACAACAATTTTAACAACACCCGCCAAAATCTCGCTTTGCTCAATCCCGGCAGAATTTGCCGTACTCATCGCGATACTTTTGGCACCGTTACCCAGAAGAAAACCTCCCAGGATAATAAGCAAACCAGTTATCAAGTTCGGTAAATAAGTGACAACGCTATTCATCCAGTTAGAAAACATTTGCCAGCCAAGCATGTTGGCCGTAGCAGAGATAAAAAATATCATGACCGTCCAAAACACAACTTTACTGACAATGTCAGCGTAGGAGCGTTTTATTTTTTCCTGACGAGCACCGTCAGTCTGTGCCGCTCGCTGGAAGAGAGAGTCAAAACTACCGACGAGCTTTCTGCTGGCAATGCACAGCACTTTGGCGACAATCCACCCAGCAACCAGCAAGGCAATAGCACCGATGAGTTGGGGCGCAAATGCGATGATTTGCGTCGTAAACTCTTCGAAGGTATGTGTGATCGACTCTTGCCAGCTAAGAGTTGTTTTATCCATGAGTGCTCTCCTTGGTTTTTCAATTTATGGATATATGTAAAGTGTGATTCCAATTTCTTGACAGCTTTAATCGTGAACCCCATGCTTGAATATATCATCATCAACAGGTGTTCGCTGCTCGTCTGCTTGGATAAATCCTGAATTGCTGGTGGTCGATAGACTTATGCAAATCTGAATAGTTAGGAACAATATAGCCCTCGCGTAAGCAAGGGCTATACAATTTCTTCGTCTCATATCTCTTGAATAAATCTCTCGTGGCCCGACATATGGAACACAAAAACGGCCCCTTCGCTTTGCTTTATTTTCAGTCACATAGCAAAAGGGCCACTTTTGATCTAACTTATTGATACAAATCTGTTGGATATAGCCGTGTGATTATCGCCAGGTGGAGAGTTGGCCGGATCGATCTGCAGGTAGTTTGGTTGAGCTGGCTTCAAAATCGGGAGATCAGGCTGTCTGAACGTCTATCAGCCCCAGCGTTTTGACAAAATCATGTATCTCAATGATAATTGGTTCTCCTTACGCCTTCCAAATCAACCCTCACTCCATAGGCCGCGGTCATGTCAAAAGAGGACGAACGCTACAGGGAAATGGTTGAATCTTCCCAAGATTGGTTTTGGGAATTCGATGAACACGCAAATTTCACCTATGTCAGTCCGGCAATCAAAAGCATATTGGGCTATGAGCCAGGGGAGCTGATCGGTCTAAATGCGTTTGATTTGATGGATGAAGATGAGGCAAAAAGGGTCCATCAGCACTTTGACCCGATCGCAAAAAAATACCTGCCATTCACTCATCTTGAAAATATAAATATCCACAAGGATGGTCACCAAGTCGTCATTGAATCGAGCGGAACGCCAATTTTTGACGGTGCTGGCAGGTTTTGCGGCTATCGCGGTGTCGACCGAGATATTTCCGAGCGCAAACAACTGCAGCAAAAACTCATTGACAGCGAAGATCAATACCGCTCGATTTTTCAAAACAATCCGCAGCCGATGTGGATTTACGATCTTGAGACATTGGAATTCCTAGCAGTGAACACTGCCGCCGTTCATCATTACGGTTATACGAAGGATGAATTTCTGCAGATGACGATTAAGGATATTCGTCCTGCGGATGATATCGCGGCGCTGATGGAGAATGTGGAGAGGGTGACACAGGGCCTGGACATCGCAGGGTGCTGGCGGCACCTGAAAAAGGATGGCTCCTTAATCTTTGTCGATATCACTTCCCATACACTCGCTTTCAACAATCGCCCTGCAGAGCTTGTGATGGCACAGGACATTACCAAGCGTAAACAAGCCGAAAACGAGCGGGAAAGGCTGCTGCTGGCGATAGAGCAATCCGCTGAGGTTGTGATGATGACGGACCCGGATGGGATCATTGAGTATGTCAATCCGGCCTTTGAAACTGTGACCGGTTATCCGCGCACCGCTGTTCTTGGGCAGACGCCGCGCATCCTGAAAAGTGGTGTTCAGGATGTCGATTTCTATCGCCAGATGTGGCAGGAACTGAATTCCGGAAAGACGTGGCGGGGGCGGTTGGTCAACAAGCGTAAAGATGGCAGTTTGTACCATGAGGATGCCAGTATTTCACCTGTCTGTGACAGCGCCGGGAAAACCACCAATTTCATAGCCACCAAACGTGATATCACTGAGCAACTGTCGATTGAACAGCAGTTACTGCAGGTGCAAAAGATGGAATCTATCGGGCAGTTGGCTGGTGGTTTGGCGCATGACTTCAACAATATGCTGAGCCTGATAATTGGCCGGTCCGAACTCGGGATGAGGAGGCTTGACCCCGAGGATGCAAGTTATAAGGCCTTGCATGAAATCCAGAATGCTGCCAATCGTTCCGCCAGATTAACGCAACAGTTGCTCGCTTTTGCCCGCAAGCAAACAGTTGCACCTAAAATTCTGGATTTGAACAGTTCCATCGAATCGACGTTGCAGATGCTCAGGCAGTTGATCGGAGAAAATATCGAGCTATTGTGGTTGCCGGGGAACTCACCTTGGCCGATTGTGGCCGATCCAACTCAACTCGACCAGATACTCTCGAATCTGATAATCAACGCCAGGGATGCAATTGCCGATGTCGGCAAAATCACCATTGAGTCTTCGACGGTCACCTTTGATCAATCATATTGCGATCGTCATCCGGGCTTTCATCCCGGCGAGTTTAGCATGCTTGCAGTCAGCGATGATGGTGTTGGCATGGATGACGAAACCGTCCAGAGAATTTTCGACCCCTTTTATACGACCAAGGGATTTGGAGAAGGCACGGGTCTAGGACTGTCAACCGTTTATGGCATCGTCAAGCAAAACAATGCCTTTATTAATGTCTACAGTGAGCCCGGTCGAGGAACCACGATCCGAATCTATTTTCCAAGGGCTCTAGGTGCGGTTGATGTTTCGAGGCCGGATGAAAATATCGCCATTCAGAGCGGAAGCGGACAGACGGTACTTCTGGTAGAGGATGATACAAATCTCCTCAGGTTGGGAGAGGAACTGCTCAGCGAGTTGGGCTACAAAGTCATTGCCGCGGATTCTGCCGCGGACGCTATTGCCTTTGCCACTGAAAGGGGAGATAAGATTGATCTATTGATCACCGATGTTGTTATGCCGGAAATGAACGGTAGAGAATTGGCAGAAACTTTGTCGGTGCGTCTGCCGGGCCTGAAGATTCTGTACACTTCAGGCTATACAGCCAATGTTATCGCGCACCATAATGTGCTGGACGAAG
>CALZHQ010000047.1 GCA_945787295.1 uncultured Desulfuromonadales bacterium | reverse complement strand
GTCAAACGGTATCCAACTGTCAGGAGAATTGAAAAAAGGCAGCAAAAAATGCTGCCTTTAAAGAGCTACCGCGAAGCGGTTTAGTTCAACAGGGATTAGCCGGTCTCTATAGATCTATAAACGGTTTATAGATTTGAGTGCCGGCTTTATAAACTTATTAACTGGTTTATAGATATGCATACTATAAACCATTAGAGACTGTTCTTTTCTGGTACGATCCGGTGTTCCAGATCCAGATCGAGTGCGTCTTTAAAGCGCATCCGCCAGATTTTCTGATTCGGATCCCAGCGTGCGCCGAGGGCTTTGGCGCGGTTTCGCAGTGCTTCTTCGTGATAGTCAATGCGTACCGACACTTCGGCAAAGTATTTTGCGCTGTTTTCCGGCACATACGGTTTAGCGTCGACAATCAGCTCCACGGTTTTGTAGCGCATCCGCGTTTTGGGATCGTAGCGGTAACGGACGCACACCAGCCGGTCTCCGTACTGGGCGTGAAGCTGCCTGGTCCCTTTGTCGCCTGGCCTCAGGCTGACCCTGGTTTTCAATTCCCCCTCCCGAAAACAAAAAAACCGCAGGCTGATGGCTTTGGTGCAATCATGCGAACGGTTTGCGTTTGTTTATCCCCCCGTGTAAATGTGATAACAACGCATAGATATTAGCGAATCAGGCTTGGCTGGTCAATTGTTTCTCTTGCTGGCGACTAAGCGGGAACGGCTCAGAATGAAGCAAATATCCGTGCGGTAGACCGACCCGGGGCCTGCAGATCGAGATCGAGGAAATAGCCGAACGGGGTCTGCCAGGTTTGATAGCCGGCGTTGCTCAGCCGTTGATTGGCGCGGATCAGCAGTTCGCGGGTAAAGTCGGCGCTGGCTTTGCTTTCCGACAGGTGCGAGAAGGAATGGAGCACGATCCGTTCGGTGTCGTTTTTACGCGCCGCCCACTTGAGGTTTTTGATCAGCTTCTTTTCGGTCCGGGCCGGATCGGCTTCATCCGCTGCTTCGGCGTGAATCAGCCCGATCACCGCGGCTTGAATTTCATCGCCCGCAGTGCAGTCGGGTTCGTCCTCCAGGGTTTTGTCGGCCGGTGTGTAGGCGAAACGGTCGGTGTAGATCATCAGTAATTTCATTGTGATAATTATAACTTAAATCGCTCTCAAGTCGAGGTTTCCGGCTGCCGTTCGCAGAACCTCTTCGGGTTCTATGGTATCTTGAAGTTAGCTTCACGAGTGCAGGAAGGAGTGAGCATGCCGCGTATCGAAACGGCACGGCATCGTGTGCCGCAGCATAGAATCACCCAGGCCGAAGCCAAGGCCGCAGTCGCGAGCATATTCGCCGGGAAAATCACCGAACTCGGTAGGCTGTTGAGGATTTTTGACCACTCCCGCATCGAGCAGCGACATTTGCTGATGCCGCTCGACTGGTATCTGCAACCCCATTCAGCCGCCGAGCGCAACCGGGTGTTTATCGACAAAGGGCTGATGTTGCTGCGCGAGGCCGCTGAGGCCTGTTTGCACGCTGCCGACGTCGGTCCGCAGCAGGTCGATCATCTTATTTATGTCAATTCGACCGGTCATGCCACGCCGACCATGGATGCGCGGCTGATCAACGCGCTCGGTTGCCGGTCGCGAACCAGCCGCTTGCCGATCTGGGGGCTGGGGTGTGCGGCGGGAGCGGCGGGGCTGGCGCGAGCCTGGGATTATTGCCGGGCGCATCCACGGGCACGGGTGCTGTTGATGGCCCTGGAATGCTGCAGCTTAACCCTGGTGAGTCAGGATCTGAGCAAGAAGAACCTGATCGGCACGTCGCTGTTTGCCGATGGCGCTGCCGCGGTGCTGGTCAGTGGAGATGAGGTTGCCGGGAACGGCCCGGAAATTATTGCCAGCCGTTCGGAACTGTTCCCCGATTCTTATCAGGTTATGGGCTGGGATTTCAGTGATGACGGGATGGAGCTGGTGCTGTCTCCGGAACTGCCCGCCTTGATCGGCCGCGAGCTGCCGGGGCTGGTCGAACGTTTTCTGCAGGACTGTGGCCTGGAGCGGGAAGATATCCGTCACTACCTGACCCATCCGGGCGGGGCGAAGGTGATCGACGCCTGCCGGGAGGCGCTCGGGCTGGAGTGGGATGACCTGGCGCTGACGGTCGAGATGTTGCGCGACTACGGCAACCTGTCGTCGGTCTCGGTGCTGGTGGTGCTGGAAAAGTGGCTGGCATCAACGCGTGCGACGCAGCCGGGCTATGGTCTGCTGTCCGCCTTCGGGCCCGGTTTTTCCGCGGAGCTGCTGTTGCTGAGGTGTGGTTGATGTCGCTCTGGTGGCTGTTTGCTATTTTAGC
Organism: uncultured Desulfuromonadales bacterium; assembly: GCA_945787295.1. The sequence continues at coordinate 31,689 of CALZHQ010000047.1, read as the reverse complement.
GGAGCAGCGGCTGGTTGAGTTGCGGTTGGCGGCCAGGAACCGGGCGAGACTGCTGGCTCGCGGTGGCCGTGAATTTTACCCCGAGAGCTACCGCAACATCTTCTGCCTGCACCTGCTGTTTTACCTGGCGCTGCTGCTGGAATCCTACCCCTGGAGAATTCCGTTCGATTTACTGACCTGGCTGACGCTGGCGGTGCTGGTGCTGCTGCAGTTGTTGCGCTACTGGTGTATTGTCAGCCTCGGAGACTTTTGGAATACCCGGATTATTCTGCTTCCTGGTGGTCAGGTGGTCCGCAAGGGTCCGTACCGCTTTTTGCGGCATCCGAACTACCTGGTGGTGATTCTGGAGTTTTTCTGCATCCCGCTGCTGGCCCGGGCACCCTTGACCCTGCTGATTTTTTCGCTCGTCAACCTGGTGTTGTTGCGCCAGCGGATAAGGCTGGAGGAGCGGGCCCTGGCGGCGCATACCGATTACCGGCAACGGTACTCGCAGGATTGACCGTGCACAAAAGCAGGCGGTTGAGGTGTCGCTAGCTGCCGGCTGGCCTGTCAACAGCCCATCGGAATAGAAAACAGGAGGACGGTGACGGTTTGCCATTCGCCAGCTATGTTTTCTTCTATTTTGATGCGCACCATACTTAGCGCTGTGCCAAACGGATAGTCGTTAATGGAAGCATCCTGCTTTATCAAGTTGGCCCAGCGCTCTCCCCCCTGCTTTAACGCTTCTGCTCTGATTTCGGCGGCAGTGACCTTGGGAAAACAAGCGACGTCAATATTTTCCAGAACCGGCAAGATGAATTCCGAGTCCGATTCTGTTTCCACCTTTATCCATTCGGTTGTGCAGTGTTTCCAGTTGATTAAATCGAGGTGGGGACCTTCATCCATGATCGTTAGGCTGGTTTCGAGCTGGAGATGAACTTTAAAATTCGCACCATCGTTTGCTGCGATGCGTACGATCTTGCCGGAAAGGTTTTCGCCCAGATCGAGAGAGGCATGGGTCGTTTTTTGATAGGGAGGGACAAAGCTGTAGCCCTGAAAATAGTCTTTGTCGTTTTGCGCCGCGACATTGATTTGCGTTATGGCAAAAGTATTTGTTGAGATGAGCAATAAGAGTAATGTTTGCAGGAAGAGTTTCATCTTGCTCTCGCAGCTAATGGTTAATATAGGCAGTTATTTCGCGCCGTCCGACCCCAGACGACGCCACACTTTAGCACAGACATTTCTTCCCGTCTGCGCTGATCTGGTGGACGGCAGGCCCTGGTCGGCTCTCCAGGAACATTTGCCGGGCTGTTCTAACGACTGCCGTGGAAAATAGATTTGTTAAACTGTTAACTGTTCATAGAGAAAAGTCAAAGGAGTTGCTTATGTCAGAACCGTTGCCGGGGAAAGTTGCCTTAGTCACTGGCGCTTCGCGGGGGATTGGCCGGGCTGTTGCTGTCAAGCTGGCAACTCAGGGGGCGGCCCTGGTTATCAATTATCACCGGAATTCGGCCGCAGCCCAGTCTCTGGTCGCGCAGATTGAAGAGGCGGGGGGGCGGGCCATTGCCGTTGCTGCCGATATGACTCGGCCGGAACAGGTCGAAGGGCTGTTCCGCCAGAGCATCGCTGCGTTCGGCCGGCTCGATATCCTGGTGAACAATGCCGGCATGGCGATTTTCAAGCCGGTCGCTGAGCTGACGGAAGCAGAGATCGATCAGCTGCTGGATCTCAATGTCAAAGGGGTGTTCTGGGCCTGCCGGGAGGCGGCGCAACTGATGGCCGATAACGGGCGGATCATCAATATCTCCTCAACGGTGACCAAGGTGCTGCTGCCGAACTATGGACTTTACGGGGCCAGCAAAGGGGCGGTGGAGCAGCTGACCCGTTCGCTGGCCAAGGAGCTGGGCTCACGCGGTATCACCGTCAATTGCCTCGCTCCCGGGCCGACCGATACCGAACTGTTCAGGCAGGGAAAATCGGCACAGCAGATCGCCACGCTCGCCGGGATGGCCGCCTTCAACCGCCTGGGGACTCCGGAAGATATCGCCAACGCGGTTGCGCTGCTGGCCAGTGCTGATGCGGGCTGGATCAGCGGCCAGACGATCTGTGCCAATGGCGGCTTTGCCGCCTGAGGCAAGGGCTGGAAGCTGCCCGGTCAAGGTTGCCTCCTGCTCAGGTTTATTTTTCGGGTTTTCCGGGGGGGACAACTCTTTTTTTGCCGATAAGGTTGCGAAATTGCTGGGGGGAAGTAATGTCTAAACAGGAAGAATCTTTTACATAGACAGGGGGCCTCAATGTCACGAATCCTTAAAATCTTCGCCATCATCAGCCTGGTTCTGGTCCTGATCATCGCCGGCGTTATCGGCTATCTGGTCGCCACCGTCGACCTCGAGCAGATCAAGCAGCAGATCAGTGAAAATGCCAAAAAGGAGACCGGTCGGGAGTTAGTGATCAAGGGCGATCTCGACCTGAGCTTTTTCCCCTGGTTGGGGGTTGAAATAGGCGAGACCCGCTTTGGCAATGCCGCAGGCTTTGACGGGGATTTTGCCTCTTTCTCCCGCGCAGAAGCCAGGCTCAAGCTGATGCCGCTGCTTTCGAAGCAGGTTGAAATGAGCACCCTGATCTTTGAAGATTTTGCCCTTAACCTGCGCCAGCGCAAAGACGGGGTCAACAACTGGGACGACCTGGCCAAGGCGGGAAAAGCTAAGCCGGCGCCAGAAGCAGGCCCAGCAGATAAGCCGTCAGCAGCAGGTGCCCTGGCGCTGTTGCTGGAAGGGGTTGAAATCCGCAACGCCAATGTCAGTTACCAGGATGAGCAGGCCGGCAGCAGCTACGCCCTGAAAAATTTCAACTTCACGGCCGGCCAGGTCGGGTTGCAGCGGGATGTGCCTTTTTCCATCGACTTCAAAATCAACCTCAGCGATCCGCAGCTTGCCGGCGATTATCGGATCGAGGGGATTGCCAACCTCGATCCGAATACCGGCCTGTTCAAGGTGCGGGACCTGAGCTTCGACTCCGATCTGCAGGCGACCGGCTTGCCGGTCGAGACCATTGCGCTCGATATGACCGCCAATCTGCAGTTCGATCAGCAGCGCATGCAGCTTGATGTCAAGCCGTTCAAGCTGAAGACCCGCGTCACCGGCGAAGCGATCCCGGATCAGGCGGTGGAGCTGAGCGTCGAGACCGCTCTGCTGTTCGACGCCAGGGCGATGGCGGCCACCCTCAAACCGCTGACCATCGGTATCCCCGGTGGAACCATTCAAGGGGATTTCGCCTACGCACAGAAAGGGCAAAAGCAGCAGATCGACTTTGATCTGAGCGCCGACCAGATCGACGTCAATCGCTTCGTTGTCCCCGTACCTGAAACCACAACCGAGGCACCGGCCGTAAAAACGGCCGAGAAAGCGGCGGCAAAGCCAGCGTCCGCAAAAGACCAGCAAGGGCTGCGCAATCTGTTGGTCAACGGCGATCTGAAAGTCGGCAAGCTGATCAAGGACAGCTTGCTGATCACTGACATCGCCATGCACATCAAGATGCGCGACGGCATCCTCGATGTCAGCCCGCTGACGGCCAAGCTTTATCAGGGACTGGCCAACAACAACATCAATGTCGACCTGCGTGGTGCTGCGCCGAAGATCAAGGCCAAGCTCAACGTCAAGGGCTTCCAGGTCGGAGATTATCTGCAGGCCGCCATGGATAAGGATGTTATTGAAGGCAAGGCGGATGTCGATGCCGATCTGCGCCTGACGGCTGCTGACGCCGACACCATCAAGCGCAGCCTCAACGGCAGCGCAGCCTTTAAGGTTGGTGAAGGGGCGCTCAAAGGGGTCAATATCCCCGACTTGATCCGCCGCGCCAAGGCGACCCTCGCGGGACAGGCTCCACCGCCGGCCAGCGACCAGACCACCGACTTTACCGAACTCTCCGGGACCGCCAATATCGTCAATGGCCTGGTCAACAACAACGACCTGAGTATGAAATCCCCGCTGTTGCGGATCGCTGGCGATGGTAAGGCCGACCTGCCGCAAGAGCAGGTCAACTACCTGGTGACGGCCAAGCTGGTCGCCTCGCTCTCTGGCCAGGGGGGGGATGACCTGAAGGATCTGGTCGGGGTGCCGATCCCGATCCGCATCACGGGAAGCTTCACCGATCCGGACTGGAAGCTCGACCTGAAATCAGTGCTCGAAGAGAAGGTCAAGAGCCAGGCCAAGGGGCTCGTCGACGAGGCCCTGAAAGACCCGAAAGAAGCTTTGAAAGACCCGAAGAAGCTGCTGGGTGATCCAAAGAAGCTGTTGGAAGGGCTCAAGTTCAAATAGGCGGAGGGGCTGGTCTCGGCCCCGGGTCAGCCGTCTCGGCTTTGCGGCGCATCGATCGACAGGGCCAGAACCCGGCTGATCTCGGCCAGGCCCAGGCCGCTTTCCTGCTGCCACCGGTTGTAGGCCAGCTGGACCTTGTGCCGGGCGGCTTTGCCGGTCGGCGGTTTGTCGATAACGCCCGCCTCGATCAGCGCATAGACGCCGTCCCGCGAGAGGGCAAAGCCGTCCTTGCCGATCGTGCGCAGAAAGTACTGGGCGGTCATGCCGCCGAGGCGGGCGCCATTATTGCCCATGTATTCCAGCAGGCCGACAAAATCCTCGCCCGGCCAGTCGGCGATAAAGCGGCCGAAGCTGCCATGCTCATTAGCGACCTCGGTGATCATCACCGCATTCTGCGGTACGGTCTGAATCTTCTGCCGGTTACGGATAATGCGGGTGTCGGCGCAGAGGGCGTCCTCGTCCTCCGGCGACATGAAGGCGCAGCGGCCGACATCGAAGTTCCAGAAGGCCGCTTCAAAGCCGGACCACTTGTTGTCGATCACCTTCCAGACGAAGCCCGCTTTGAAGATCGCTTTGGTCATCTCGGCCAGGTAGCGGTCTGCGGCGATCGCCGCCAGTTGTTCCGCGGTTTTGATGCCGCTCGGCAAAAGCTGGCGCAAGGCCGCTTCGCCCCCTTTGCGCTGGGCGGCTCGGCTGAATATCTCATTGAAGGGTCTCATTATTGCTCTCCATGGTTTGTTGACTTATTGCCAAGTATAGCTCACTTGTCGGTTGACTCACTTGCTGCTTGACCTGATGGCAACGGAGGAGAAAAGATGACAGGAAGAGTGCTGCGAGCAGAGAGAGGCAGTTGCTGATGCCGATCCTGCAGATTGACGATTTATGTAAGAATTATGGTGACCTGGCGGCGGTTGACGGCATCTCCTTCAAAGTGAAAAAAGGGGAATGCTTCGGGCTGCTCGGTCCCAACGGAGCCGGCAAAACCACCACCATCCGCATGCTCTACGGCTACACGCCGCGTGACAGCGGCCGGCTGCAGCTGTTCGGCCTCGATCTTGACCCGCATATCCGCCAGATCAAAAGCCGCATCGGTATCTGTCAGCAGGAGGATTCCCTCGACCCCGATCTGGATGTGCGCAAGAACCTGGTCGGCTATGCCCGCTATTTTTCCATTCCCCGGGCCGAGGCGGAACAGCGGGCCGCTGAGCTGCTACATTTTTTTGCTCTCGACAATCGTGCCGCCGACAATGTCAAGGTTCTCTCCGGCGGACTCAAGCGGCGGCTGATGCTGGCCCGGGCCTTGGTCAACAAGCCGGAGCTGGTGATTCTCGATGAGCCGACCACCGGCCTCGATCCGCAGAGTCGCCAGCTGCTCTGGGAGAAACTGGCCGAGCTGAAAGAACAGGGGATCAGTATCCTGCTGACCACCCATTATATGGAGGAAGCGGCCCGGCTCTGCGACCGGCTGGTGATCGTCGATCATGGCCGGATTCTGATCGAAGGAGAGCCGGCCCGGCTGGTACGGGAACAGGTCGGCCAGGCGGTACTGGAGATCGCTGCCCCGGATCAGGCGGTGCGCGATTTTCTCGCCCGGGAGAACTGTCCGGTTGAAGATCTCGGCAAGCGGCTGCTGGTTTACCTGCCGGACGGCGACGAACTGTTTCTGCGCCTGACCCGGGAAGTGCGCACCGAAGGCTGTACATTGCGACCCGCGTCGCTGGAGGATCTGTTCCTGAAACTGACCGGACGGGGGTTGCGCGAATGAGCTGGCCAAAGCCTGCCCGAATCAGCTGTCGGACCCTGCGGGTCTGGCAACGCAATTACGAGATTTACCGGCAGAACTGGAAGATCTCCTTCATTCCGCCGCTGCTCGAACCGTTGCTCTACATCCTCGCTTTCGGGGTCGGCCTGGCGGTGATGGTCGGTGAATTTGAATTTGCCGGCCGGACCCTGTCCTACACCAGGTTCATCGCCCCGGCACTGGTTTCGGTGGCGATCATGTACAACGCCTTTTTCGAGACCACCTACAACTCGTTTGTGCGGATGTATTACCAGAAGACCTTCGATGCCCTGCTGGCGACGCCGCTGAACCTTGAAGAGATCATCCTCGGGGAGATGCTCTGGGCGGCGACCAAGTCGTTGATCGCGGCGCTGCTGATGAGCGGAATGATCTCGCTGTTCGGCCTGTTCGACTATCCGGGCGCCTTGTTGATCATTCCGATCGCGGTGCTGGGCGGACTCTGTTTTGCTGCCTTCGGCATGATCTGCACCGCCCTGGTGCCGGGGATCGAAACCTTCAACCTGCCGATCTTCCTCGGCATCACCCCGATGTTCCTGTTCAGCGGCACTTTTTTCCCGCTCCAGAACCTGCCCGGCTGGGCGCAGGCTATAGCGCAGCTGCTGCCGTTGACCCACCTGGTGGCGCTGGTGCGCGGCTGTACGCTGCAGTTCTGGAGCGGGGGGCTCTGGCTGAGCCTGCTTTATCTGCTGCTGGCAAACCTGATTCTGCTGCCGTTGGCAATCAAGTTGATGCTGAAGAGGATGGTTCACTAAACAGGTCACTTTTGCAGGCGAGGGAGTTTGCTTATGGATAAAGTCAAGGAGTTGATTCAGCAGATCCGGCACTACAGTCAACTGCGTTTTGCGATTTTTGCAGTCTTTCTGGCCATCACTGGTGGCTTATTGACGGTTTTTTTCCGCAGCCATAAGGATGAGCATTTTCTTCTGATGCTGACGGGGATTTTGTTCAGTATCGTTTTCGCCTATTTTCAGCTGAAGCTCGGAGCTATCTATAGTCGGTGTTTAGAGGCTCTGAAAACTGAAGCGATGACAAATGGCGAGTTTGTCCGTCTGCTGTTTGGTGAAACCGTTAACGACCCGCTCGTCTCCATGCTGGAAACTGTGAAACGTTGGTTGGCTAAGCGGCTGCCTTGGGAGCCTGTTAAAAAGATTGTGCAGCATGAATCCCTTGGCCCGATCAATTTGGCGATTTTTCTCTTGCACGGCCTAGTCATCGTCGTCTGGTTGAGTATTGGATCACGGTGCTGAAGGGACCGCTCGTCGCGCCGGTCACTCGTCCGTGTCGTCCGGCAATAGCCCCGTCGCCAGCGGCAGGGTCGCATCGAGTGGGTAGCTCTTAGCTTGAATCATTTTTTCCAGATTTTCGATCCGCGCTTGCGGGTGCGGGTGAGAGGCGAGCAGGTAGGGGATACGGCTGCCGGCTTTTTTCGCCATGCGGCTGAAGAAGTCGGTGCTGCCGCCGGCGTGGCCGTAGCGTTTGCTCAGCAGCTCCAGGGCAAAGCTGTCGGCGGCCGATTCCTGGGCCTGTGAGTAACGGACCTGGAAGGTCATCAGGGTCTGCGAGACCAGGTTGCTGGCGGCGTTCTGCTCGCCGAACAGCAGCACCGCAGCGACCGTCAGACCGAGCCCGCGACCCAGCCCGCGGAGATGGTCCCGGTGGGCGAAGTGCCCCAGCTCATGGGCCAGGATCATCGCCAGCTCATTTTCCGATTCAATCTGCTTTAGGAGTCCGGCAAAGACGACGATATTGCCACCCGGCAGGGCGATGGCATTGATCTCATCCGAGGCGGAGAGAAATACCCGGAAATCGTATTGCTGCAGTTTCGAGTCGGCCGGGACCCTGTCGAGCAACTGTTCCAGGCGCTCTTTCAGGGCCATGTTTTCTGCGGCGGGGAATTGCTCAATCGCCTGCTGACCGAGCCAGTTCTCGACTCTGACCGGGGCTTTCGAAGCCGCCCAGTCGGTGAGCAGACCGAGGAGCAAAAAGGCCAGTCCGGTGATCAGGATCAGCCCACCAAGCAGCCAGAACAGTTCCGCCAGTGGGTGGGTTTTGGAGACGTTGACGTTCTCATCGAGCTGCCTGGGGGTGAATTTCATTTCGGATTCATCACAATGGCCGTGCCGTAAGCGATCGCTTCGACCGAGCCGAGCTGTTTTTTCTGGTTGGCATTCTTGCCGATCGCCGCGGTCTCCAGGCGCATGTTGATGATCATACCGGCCCCGGTTTTCTTTGCCTCTTCTTTCATCCGTAAAATCGCTTCCCGGCGAGCGCGGTCGACCAGCGATTCGTACGATTTGACCCGACCACCGAAGATGTTGCGCAGCACTGCCAGCAGCCGCTTGAAGTAATCGATGGAGATGACAGCACTGCCGGTGACCAGGGCGGCGTTGCGAACCCGTCCATCCGGGAAAGAGCCTTCGGCTGTCACCACCGCCATCTTCATCAACTCCTGTTCCCGCTGGCGGATCGATTTGTAATGGCGTCTTTCGGCCAGGCTGCCGGCACCGTAGCCGAGGGCAAGTAATAAGAGAAAAACGATCAGGTCAAAATTCTGCAGAATGATGTCCATCTGCTGCTCCTATTCTACCCGGACTGCTGTGCCGTAGGCGAACAGTTCGGCCGCCCCTTGGGCAACGGAGGAGGTGGCGAAGCGGATATTTACCACCGCGTTGGCGCCCATCTGCCGGGCCTGTTCGGCCATCCGATCCATCGCTTCCTGCCGGGAATCTTGCAGCAGTTCGGTGTAGCCTTTCAGCTCGCCACCGACCAGGTTCTTCAGCCCGGCCATGAAGTCGCGGCCGAGATGCTTGGCGCGGACAGTGCTGCCCTGAACAATGCCGAAGTGCTCGACAATTTTTTTGCCCGGGACCGTATTGACATTGGTCATGATCATCGATGTTACTCCTGTTATCTGGAGGTTGAAAAGAGTGGGGGCTGGTTAGAAATGAAACGTTTTTCGGCTTGCCCCCTCCACAAACCGAAAAGACATTAGATTAGCCTAATTGCAAGGGAGGGATCTGTCAAGTATGTATTTTGAGCTTAATTAAGCATAACAATAAACAACAAAACACTATTCAGTATAAGAAAGTAATCTTAAGCAAAAAATAACATAGAAAATACAAGTTTAACTTTGATGAATACATATAGGTATAATTAAGCTTAAATAGTTATTATAATGAACAGTTATAAATATGAGTGCAATATTAAGAACAGGTATGCTTAGTTATTGTTTCTCGCGGGCGGTTTACAAACGTTTCGCCGCACTGTCCCAGAACTCGGCAACCAGCTCGGCGACCTGCTGTGGAGTCCGGTTGTCGGTGTCGATGGTGTGGTGGGCAGCTGACTGGTAAAGGGGGGTGCGGCGTTCCAGAACTTCGGCCACTTCTTCGGTAAAGGTTTTTCCTTCCACCAGCGCTGGACGCTGGCTGTCATGCTGTATCCGGGCAACGATCGATTCGACCGAGGCCTGCAGCCAGAAGACCTGGCCGTTCTGTTGCAGGATTTCGGCGTTTTCCGCGCGTTCGATAACGCCGCCGCCGCAGTCGATGACCAGTTTGTCGAGCCCTGCCAACTTGCGGGCTTCAGCGGTTTCCAGGTCGCGGAATTTCGGCCAGCCGAATTTGGCGACGATTTCTGGAATTGGCATGCCGGCGGTTTTAACGATCTCCTCATCCATGCTGATCACCTGCCGGCCGAACCGTTTGCCGAGCAGAGTGCCGACGTGGCTTTTTCCGGTGCCACGATAACCGATCAGGACAATATTCATGCGCCCAACTCCTTCAGCACGACCTGACGCATCACCTCAACCGGTGCGTCGATGCCGGTAAATTGTTCGAACTGCAGCACTGCCTGGTTGATGAACATTTCCACCCCGGAGATGGTTGTACAGCCTTTGACTTTGGCCTCTTTAAGCAGCCGGGTTTCGAGGGGGTTGTAGACCACATCGAAGACCACCTGGCCGGGGCGGAACAGGTCCGCAGGAACCAGGCTGACGTCCTCTTTCGGGTGCATGCCGATCGGGGTGCAGTGGATGATGACGTCACTCTTGACCATGGCCGCCGCGACCGAGGTTTCATCCAGCACTGCTGAGGTGATCTGTTTGTCGGTGCCAGTTTTCAGGTCGGCGGTCAGTCCTTGCAGCAGGTTCTCATCGATATCGAGCATGACCAGTTCGGCAAGCTCGGTCCGGTTGGCCAGGGTGAAAGCGATCGCCCGCGCCGCGCCGCCGCAACCGAGCATCAGTACGGTTTTTCCGGTCATCTCGACATCGGCATCGGTCAGCGCTTTAAGGGCGCCGGGCCCGTCGGTCCCCAGGCCGATCAGTTTGCCGTTGTCGCAGATCACCGTGTTGATCGAGCCGATAGCGCGATCGACCTCGGCAATCTCGTCGACATGCTTCATCACCTCGATCTTGTGTGGAATGGTGACGCTCATGCCACGGAAGTTGCCGAGTGCCCGCATCCCGCCCAGCGCGCTGGCGACATCTTCGACCTGGCAGGCGACATAGACAAAATCCTGCCCGGTGGCAGTAAAGGCGGCGTTATGTATCGCCGGTGACATGCTGTGGCCGACCGGGTTACCGATCAGGGCACAGAACCGGGTTTTGGGGCTGATAGAGCTTTTATCCTGCATGGAAAATCCTCCGGAGAGATATCATGAACAAAGGAGATCGTTGAGTAAACCTGTATCCTAACGCAGAGAAACGCCGGGCGAAAGAGACAATTTTGCCTTCAGCTTTTCAGCATCCGGGTGCGCTGGCGGCGCTCGGCAAAATCGAACTCGTGACTCATCCGCCAGATCACCCTCAGCCGCCGCCAGGTCAGCGGCAGCAATGCCAGCGCGGCAACGGTTGCGACAATGGCAAAAAGAATGCCCGCATGGCCTTGGTAGCTAAACCAGAATTGCTGTCGGACGTAGCGGTCGCCGAAGTTTAACAGCATCATAAACAGCAGGACATAAAGCGCGACTTTAAACATCAGCGGCAGGATGGTGCTGTACTTGACCTGCCCGGTTACTTTCTTGGCCAGCCGTTTCCAGCGGGTTTGCAGCAAACCATGCAGGCAGTAGCAGAGTGCCAGCAGGTTGGCCAGAGCTTGCATGGCCAGGGCGCCAGCGAGGGCTCCCCAAATGATTGCTGTGAAGATGGTTTTTACTGTCATCAGACTGGTTCTCTACTCCTGCGCGGAAGGCGCTCGGTTTTCCTGTCGAAAAAGAAGCTAGCTTACAGCAGCTACGGTTCAGCGTCCAGTCATCGCTTACGGTCGGTGACGGCTGTTTTCTAAAGGTCCGGTGACGGTAGCGGGCAATCCGCTTGACATGCACCAGGCGCAGGCCTAATCTGCGCTCATTCTCAATCAATCAGCCAGCAAGGCTCCAAGACACCGAGAAGGACAAAACCTTGGATTTAAGGTTTTCTTGGTGTTCTTTTGTGCCTCGGTGGCAAGCAAGGGTTTCAGGTGTGATTTGGCAACTTCGAAGACAACGCAACAACAATATGATCTGATTGTCATTGGCGGTGGTCCGGCAGGCATGTTTGCCGCGGGCTTTGCTGCTCTGAACGGCGCACGGGTCCTGCTGCTGGAGAAAAACCGCCGCTGCGGGGCCAAGGTGCTGATTACCGGCAAGGGGCGCTGTAATGTCACCAACAGCGAAACCGATCCGATGCGCTTCGTCGAACATTTCGGCCGTCAGGGGAAAGCGCTGCTGACGGCGCTCTATGCCTTCAGTAGCGAAGCTGCGGTCGATTTTTTTGAGCAGCGCGGGCTCAAACTGCAGACCGAACGGGGTGGACGGATTTTCCCGGCCAAGGGGGGCGCGGCCGATGTGCAGCGGCTGTTGCTGAAGTTTGTTAAAGATGCCGGTGTCGAACTGCGCTGCGATTGTTCGGTGAAGTCACTGCAACAGGCTGCGGGGCAGATCACGGCGGTTGAGACCGACTGCGGTCAATTCACCGCCCGCCAGTATCTGCTGGCCACCGGTGGGCTCTCCTATCCGGAGACCGGCTGTACCGGAGACGGTTATGCCTGGGCGAAAGAGACGGGGCATAAGCTGGTCGACCCGCAGGCCGCATTGATGCCGCTGACCTTAGCCGAAGCCTGGACCGCTGAGTGGTGCGATATCAATCTGAAGAATGTCAATGTGATTGCCCGGCGCGACACTAAACCGATTGCCGAGCGGTTCGGCGAGGCGTTTTTTACCCGTGGTGGTATCGGTGGGCCGATCATTCTCGATATGAGTCGCGAAGTTCGCGATGCGCTGAAAAAAGGCACAGTTACCCTGCATCTCGATCTGAAGCCGGCCGTCACTGCCGAGCTGTTCGATAAACGCCTGCAGCGTGAATTTGCCGAACTGAGTAATAAAGATTTCCGCAATGCGCTCGGCAATCTGCTGCCGAAAACGATGATCCCGCGCTTTATCACTCTGTCTGGAATCGACCCCTACAAGAAGTGCCACTCGATCAGCAAGTCCGAACGGATACAGCTGCTCGGGCTGTTCAAGGATCTGACCCTGCAGGTGACCGGTCACGAGGGGATGAAAAAGGCGATTGTCACCTCGGGCGGGGTCTCGTTGAAAGATATCGATATGCGGACGATGCGTTCGAAAAAGGTCAAAAATCTCTACTTTGCCGGAGAAATGCTCGATCTCGATGGTCCGACCGGCGGCTTCAACCTGCAGGTCTGCTGGTCAACCGGCTATTTGGCAGGAGTCAGTGCTGCTGAGGCGGCTATCTGCAACTAAATCTTTCCGACCGGGGCCAGGTAAATGGTGAATTCGTCCTCCCCGTCCACGCCCAGTAGTTGATCCATCGCTTGCTGATGATAGGCGGCGATGGCACAGGTGCCGCAGCCGATCGCTTCGACCGCCAGATAGAGATTCTGACAGAGATGGCCGACGTCCATCAGGATCACCCGGTGGGCCGCGGTGTGATAGCGCCATTCCGTCCGTGCGGGGATCACCGCCCAAACAAAACAGAGCGGAGCCGTGGTGGTGAAGGTTTGTCTCAGGGTGCCGACTGACAGTGCCGATTTGAGCTGTTCTATTTCCAACTTTTTTTCGTAGACCAACGCGTGTTCCAGCGGCAGGTAACGATAGATTCCCGGTGACAAGGTTTCGACGTTGCTGACCGCCAGATAGGTTTCGAACGGATGGCGACAGCCGGCTGATGGAACGGTGCGCAGCGCGCTGCCGGGAGCAACTTCTCCTTTGCTCCCCTGCGTGGCCCAAAGCAGCATGCCCAACTCCGCCAGGGATAAGGGTTGATCTTTATAGCGGCGATGGCTGCGGCGCCGGTGGATCGCTTTCAGTAGATCGGTACCGGTGAAAGCAGACCATTCTGTAGCCGGCAGAGGGATCGGCAGTTGATTGGCAGCAGGGGGCTTCTGGAGCGGCGGTGGCGCGACACCCTGACTCTGGTCGGTGAGCTGAAAGTTTATCTCCAGCCGCAGGCTGTCTTTGAGAAAGGCCCTGTACTGCTGCAGTTCTTTTTTGTCCATATCGGTCACCTGTCTTAGCTCCTTCAACTATAGCTTATTTGGGTGCCGCGGGCTTTTCAGTTTGTTCAGTTAGGAGCAACTCGGCTAATTGTCCCAGTTGCTGTACGTCTGCTTCCAGCTAATCGTTCCAGACTCCTATGCCGCCGATCCGGAAGGAATTGTACTTGTCCTGGGTCGGGAAAATCGATCCCGCGGCCGGGGAGGGCAGCCGGTTGGCGTCGCGGCTCAGGTCGTCGCCGGATCGCTCCCGCGCTCCAATACCCCTTTTTTTTCTTGCGCGCCGTGGAACCTATTTCTGATTTTTAAACAGATCGGCTTCCGATAGTAATTCTTTCCGCTCCGGCAGCGGTTGCTTGGTCGGATCGTTACGGTTCTTGCGATATTCGTTGACCCCGGCGTGCAGGGCACTGGCGATCAGGTTTGAGCAGTGTTGCTTTTCGTTCGGCAGCCCGCCGAGTGCTTCGGTGATGTCTCGGTCGCGAATGGCGAGAACTTCGTCGAGGGTTCTGCCTTTTGCCATGACCGAACCGATCGACGAGGTGGCGATAGCGGCCGCGCAGCCGAAGACCTTGTACTTGATGTCACAGAGGATTTCGTTTTCGATCTGCATGAAAATCAGCACCGAATCCCCACAGCTTGGCTCTCCCACCTGAATCAGCATGTCGGCATTTTCGAGCCGCCCCAGGTTGCGCGGGCTCTGGAAATGGTCCATGACAGTTGCGGTGTACATTTGTGTGTCCTCCTGCTTTGAATGTCGTGTGTAGGGGACAACCTATTGTACTTTTGTTTTTGGGACAATGGTTTTTTAATAGGCCTGCTGAGGTTACGGTTGCTGGCCGATGGCACACTTATCTCATTGTTTCTTAGATATATCGGAATCCCCATCTGTAAAAATCATTTTATCGCGCTCACAGCCCCTTGCTATCTCATTAAGTTCTGATAAAGGTTAATATCATCACAATTGCTTCTTGAACCCCGATACAGTCAATCCTTCCGTAAGGGAGGAGCGGAAAGCGACGGGTCATTACGACAATGATGGCCGGGCTGCCGAAGGATGCTGAACCTTATAGTGGCTTGGCTTTTTATTTCATCTGGATATCTACTTCACTTAAGTAGAAGTGGCTAAAGGGTTCGGAAATTCCATTGGAGGGGTGCCTGGTGCCCGGATGGCACCAGGCAAGCCCCATGGCTGGGTTCATGCGGCCCTGGAAATGGAATTTTCGAACGCAACTGGAGCGAAATGGATAACCATATTATTTCATTGCCATCATTCCTGCCAAGAGGGCGAAATGAAAGGAGGCGCTATGGCACGCTATGATGATTTTGATCCCAAGAACCTCTCAGCACGAATACAACCCCACTTGCTTGAGGCGAGACGGCTGCGTGACTTTCTCGATCTGGTCGTTGATCCCTCCGATCCGAAGCCAACGATTGCTGATTTCCAGCCCTGGCGGGGACACGCCGGAACGGCTGTAATCATCGCGGGCAATAACTTTTCTGACAAACGGGAGGAGAATTACGTCACGATCGGCGGGCATTCGGCCCTGGTCGTCGAGGCCGCGACGAATCGGCTGCTGGTGATTTCCAGTCCGCAGACCGAAACCGGTCCAGTTCAGGTTACGGTCGCTGGCGAGACTGCCACTTCGGCGCGCGATTTTACCAAGCTTGCCTGGCCGAAGCCCGGAGCGGGGGATGACGGACCGCCCTATGCGTACGCGGGCCGGGCTGCAGGTGGCGCCCCCGCCGCAGGTACTATCCCGACAACGGGCACGGCGCGGGTCTTGGTTGTCGCCTGCAACCCGACCGATTCGGTGCCGGCTAATGCTGTCGCAGCTCGGCAGGATATCGTCGATGCCATGGCCAATGTGACCACTTACTACGATCAAGTCAGCTATAACACGCTCGCCGTACCGGTCGATGTGACAACCTATGTCCCCTTGTTGAATAATGCTGATTACTACCACAGAGCCAACGGTGCAGCCGGTTATCCAAATATCGATAATGCCGTACTTGACCAGCTGATGGCCGAATGCGCGCAGGGAGCTGTCGATCAGGGCTTCGACCTGGATGATTATGAGGTGCTGGTTGCTTCGGTCTTTCTGCCCGGTTTGGGGGTGCGCGCCTGGGGGGGCTGGAGTTCCTCCAGTTTCGCATATGACGATGGGGCCGGTACCCTTATCAATCTCACCACGACCGACCCGCTGGCACTGATCGCCCAGCGCCATGACGCGAACTGGGGGCGTACCGCTCACGAATTTGCCCATGGTCTGCTGGATGGTGGCCTGGTCCTGGGGGAAGATGTCTATGCCTCCGACCTGATCGATGCTACTGAGGCGACGGCATCGGCCTTTACGATGATGGGCAATCATGACTCCCATCCACTGTTCAGCGGTTTCAACATGAAGCAGCTCGGCTGGTATTCCGGTGCCAATGTAGCGGTGCGCGACTGGAGCCGTAACCCGTTTTCGGAAACCTTTGATATCGTCGCGCACGACTTGGCTCAGGACGGCGATCCAACGCGGGTTCATCTGGTGGAGATACGGATGGGCGCTGGTCTTTCTTATTTTATTGAAGTGCGACAGCGACCCGATCTTACCAGCCCCGCGCCGGCCGTGTTTGATGAAAATATCCCGCTACCGATGGGCGGCGGAACCGATGGCGGAGTGGTTGTGACCAAGGCGATTTCCGGAGAGTTGAATAACAATCATCAGACCCGCCTGATCACCCTGCTGCAAGATCCCGCCCGGGTCTTGCTGGCCGGTGAGGTGGTAGACGATCCGCTGCGCACGATTGTCATCACCGTTGTCGATGACAATCTGCAAGCGCGGCCACGGGTCTGCCGGGTGCGGGTGGAATGGGCTCAGAATATCGCGGATACTCCCGACGGCGATTTCGACCTCAATATCAGGCCCTGGGGGCCGGGCTGGGAAACCGAAGATATCTGGGTCGATCGTATGCCTTACGGGGCCTATGATTTTACTGATGCATCTGGTAACCCGACCGGCAATGGCGATGAGCCGCGGCCACTGGAAATCAATCGCTTCTATGCCCGGATCCGCAACGATGGTGATGAGCCCGCCAACGATATCAAGGTCACCCACTATGCGATCAACCCTCCCGGGGTCGGCGACAATGGCTCCTGGGCGCCGTTATCAACCTACACGATCCCTGCCATCCCGGGTGGCGGTGTTTCGGAGAACTTTGTCAACTGGGTTCCGCTGGTGGGTGAACATACCTGCCTGAAGGTTGCTATTTCGCAACAGCTTGGCGAAGTGACCGGCGCCAATAACCAAGCCCAGGAAAACGTTTTCAACTTCCAACCGGCGGCGGGATCGGTGGCCGAGCCGGTCGTTTTGACCGTTGCGGTCAGAAACCCTCTTAAGGAACGGGCCATGCTGAGGATTGCCCTGGAAAATGTCCCGAGGGGTTACTATGTCTATTTCCCGCATCGCTGGCTGTGGCTGGATCCGTTGGGTGAGAAAAAGCTGGATCTGCTTATCATCCCGCTCTTTGATCCTGCCAAACCCCATCTTCCGGATCAGTATTACGAAGCCAAGAATGAACGCAAGGTAGTTCCGGAAGCGCAGGTCAGCCTCTACGGACAGGTGGCACGGGTGTATAGCAAAGAGCTGGATCTGACCGGAATCCCGGCCTCCTGGATGGCCCCGATTGGCGGGGTGCTGGCAAGGGTTACGCCTAAGCTCAGAGGCAAAGTCGAGCTCGATCCGAAAGTCCAGGAGGATGACGATACCATTGGCGTGCATGGCCAGGTCGACCCAAAGGTTCGCTGTCAAAGCTTGAGAGTTGATATGATTGCGCCTGACGGTTCAGTGCTGTCGGTCCTCACTGACACGAACGATCGCGGTCAATTTATTGCGCGATTCTCTCGTCCGGCAAGGGTTGAAATCGATGCAAGAATGCACGCCGCACACAGGTTGACCGAGCGTCCAATTGCGATCGGCAAGGGCAGTGCGGCACCCCTTGGTATGGATCAGCGCACCAACTGCCCGACCGGCCAGAAAGAGCCGCCGAAAAACGGCGCTGATCATGGTAACGGCAAGGAGGCACCAGTAGCACAGTATTCATTCCAGGCACATATAATCAATGCAACTAAGATTGCCCCGACAGATTCCAATATTATTTACTGGAATCAAACCTAAAACAGTCGCTGCAACTTAGCTTGTATGATTTACATTTCCATGCTGCAAAGATAAAGCGGCCGTCATTATGGAGTGACGGCCGCTTTATGGAATAACTTGCACGTTTGCTTTGAAAAGTAGCTTAAAAATCTTCAGTTTAGCGAATTGTCTTCTGACCAATTTCGGCCCTTTTTGCCGCTGCCCGCGTTGCTCAAATTCGGCTTAGCTTTGGCTAGGCCTGCATTTTCGCGCCTTGGCAGCAACAAAAATTGCTCGACATTGTCACAACGGACTAACCAAACAGGACATTAGACCTTTATAAACGGACTTGGATTGCAGAGGTTTTTAGCGTATTTGGCGACGGCATTGCAGTTAAGGCAGGTATGACCGGGATCATTCATCAGGTCTGTCACTTCCTCAGTCCGACCCTGTTTTCTCAGTTGGCAGATATGTAACCAGTGTCCTGAAGGATCTTTGCAATCGGTTTTTTCTGATTCAGACATAGACGCTCCAAATATATGACAGTTGTTGGTTGTCAATTATAGCACCTCCAGTTTTACAACTTGGAGGACAACCATAATAATTTCGGTATTGATACCTCTTGCCTCACTCCAGCCCGCTGATCGATCCGTCCTTCCGCAGTTGCCAGCGTTCTGCAGCCGGATGTTTCGGCAATCCCGGCATGCGCAGGATCTCTCCAGTTAACACCACCAGGAACCCGGCGCCGGAATTGATCTGGAGACCACGCACGGTGATGTCGAAATCTCGCGGGCGACCGTAGAGGTTGGGGTCGTCGGAGAGGGAACCGGGGGCCTTGGCAACGCAGACCGGCAACCGTTCGAAACCGAGCTGTTGCACCTGGCGCAGGTCGCGGGCGGCCTGTTTGGTAAAGGCGACATCATCGGCACCGTACATTTCCCGACAGATAATCCGCACCTTTTCTTCCACCGGCAGCTCAAGAGGGTAGAGCGGTTGATAGGGCTGATTCTGCTCGGCCACCTGCATCACCCGTTCGGCAAGTTCAATCGCCCCTTCACCGCCAGTCGCATAATGATCACAAACGGCGAAGGGGGAGCCCAGCTCCTGGCAACGCGCTTTGATCAACTCCAGTTCCGCCTGGTTGTCGCCGGCGAAACGGTTCAGGGCGATGATCGGTTGTTTGTTGAACTTGCGCACGTTCTCGATATGTTTATCGAGATTGCCTAAGCCTTTGCGCAGGGCGGGCAAATCTTTGCCGCCGAGGGCGTCCTTCGCTTTGCCGCCGTGTAGTTTTAGTGCCCTGGTGGTGGTCACCAGCACCACCGCCTGTGGATCCAGACCGCCGAGCCGGCATTTGATATCGAAAAACTTTTCCGCCCCCAGATCGAAGCCGAATCCGGCTTCGGTGATCGCCCAGTCGGCATGCTGCAACGCCATCCGGGTGGCGAGCAGACTGTTGCAACCGTGGGCGATATTGGCAAAAGGGCCGCCGTGAACCAGGGTCGGGACCCCTTCCAGGGTCTGCACCAGGTTGGGGTGGAGGGCATCCCGCAGCAGCGCCAGCAGGGCGCCGGTGATCTGGAGCTGACGGGCAAAAACCGCCTCGCCTTCGTAGGTAAATGCGACCAGGGCGTTGTCAAGCCGCTGACGCAGATCGTCCTGATCGGTTGCCAGGCAGAGTATCGCCATCACCTCGGAGGCGGCGGTGATATCGAAACCGCCTTCCCGCGGGATGCCCTGCAGTTTGCCGCCCAGGCCTAAAACGATATGCCGTAAACTGCGATCGTTCATGTCGATCACCCGCCGCCAGAGTACCCGGCGCGGATCGATGTTCAAACTGTTACCCTGATAAATATGGTTATCGATGACCGCCGAGAGCAGGTTATTGGCGCTGGTGATGGCATGAAAGTCACCGGTGAAGTGCAGATTGATCCGATCGGCCGGCAGGATCTGGCTGTAGCCGCCACCTGTGGCGCCACCTTTCATCCCCAGGCAGGGGCCGAGGGACGGCTCGCGCAGTGCCAGACAGACCGATTGGCCCAGCTTGGCAAAGGCCTGGCCAAGGCCGATCGTGGTGGTGGTTTTGCCTTCGCCGGCGGCGGTCGGGGTGGTGGCTGAAATCAGCACCAGCCTGCCGGTTTTTTTTGTGCGCTGCAGGGCGTTGATATGGATTTTGGCAATGTCCCGGCCATAAGGGAGCAGGTCGGCTTTCTCGATGCCGAGTCGGTCGGCGATCAGTCTGATCGGCTGCGGCTGAGCCTGGTGGGCTATTTTTTCGTCGTTCGACATGCGGGCTCCTTTGGTTGGCAGGCCGGGCGTCTGTTCAATTCAATTATATGGTTATCTATTTCGCTCCAGTTGCGTTCGAAAAATCCATTTCCAGGGACGCATGAACCCATCCATGGGGCTTGACTGGTGCCATCCGGGCACCAGACACCCCTCCAATGGAATTTCCGAACCCTTTAGCCACTTCTACTTGAGTGAAGTAGATAACCAGATTCAATTATAGCGGCAATTCTGCAGAGCAAAGCAGCAGGTAATAAGAGTGAGCAAAACAGAAAGGGGGGGAAGTTGGCCGCGACAGAGGTTGATCTCTAGTGAGGGTGGACTGACCGCCGACCTGGATGTCGCGTGGCCAATGATAAGACCAGCTCTCTGTTTAGATGGCTGTTTTTTATGGAGGTATTAGCTTCGGAACAGCGGGATGACTTTGCCCGACGTCTTGCTGTTGTCGTAATCCGCGATCTTCGATGTCGGGTCGTTAAGGACGTCTTGGAACTCAGCCACTTTATACCAGAAAATTTCCACCATACGGTTCATTCTGGCGACCGGATTTTTGTACTTTCTGAGTTCGCAGTCGAGGGTGAACTGAATTCCATAAGCGCGTTGCTGAAATTTTTCAGGAAAACTCTCTATGGTTTCTTTAATAATTTCATTTTTAATTGCCTCGAACTTGTCAGGATCTTTTTCATAATAAATTTCTAGTTGTGGGAGAAGCTCGTCGATTTTACCTTTAGTCTTGCCCATTTTTATTTCCTCAATTTTGTTCTGTCAATTATTGAGATTTAAATAATTCAATGTAAATGAATAAATTATTTGTATGGAAAATTGTCACGGACATATTTCTCAATGTCACGATCGGATTGTTTACTGTTTCTAGTTTAAGTTTTTGCAGTAACAGTGCCATCATGAACTTTGTCGCTAATATCAATACTTAGTACGCTCTGGTTTCATCGGGAGTCGGTTGCGTAAAGTTTTTCGACCAATGTTGTCTTTTATGCACACGTCACTGTTGGAGTTCTCAGTCACGGCAGCTTTTTTTCGTTCAGGGCAATTCAGCGGTCGTCTGAGCTGTGAGCAGGTTAGGGGCCGTTCGTTTGTTCAAAAAAGCAATTTTTGTCAATTTGTCGCATCTGATATCAGTTTCGGCACCAGATATGCAATTTAATGGCTTCGAACCACTCAAGGAGGAAAGCGATGAAATGTGCTCTGGTTGTTGATGAAGACTCAACTCTGCGTCAGCAAATTGTTAAAACACTCGTAGATAGCGGCTTTGACCGGGTTGTTGAAGCCGAGAATACCACCATCGGAGCAGCGTTAGCCATCTCGGAGAAGCCGTTGCTGACCGTTCTCGATATGTCCCTGGCTGCCGTTGAGGGGCTCACGGCTGCTGAAAAAATAGGCAGCCAGACGACGGGACCGATAGTTTTGTTGGCACCACCCGGTGAGAGTGACTTTATTGAGAAAGCCTGGGAAGTTGGCATCAGTCAATTGCTGATGAAACCCTTCTGTGACGAACAGCTTAAGGTGACCATCGACACCGCCATTCATCAGTTTGTCGAATTGTCGAGCCTGCAGCAGGAAGTGGATAAATTGCGCGAAACGATCGAGTCGCGTAAGAAAATTGAGCGAGCCAAGGGCGTTTTGATCAAACAGGGTCTCTCCGAGCCCGAGGCTTATCGCAGGATGCAGAAACTGGCTATGGATAAGCGCAAAAGTTTAAAAGAGGTGGCGGATGCAATTCTGTTGATGGATTAACCGAACGGTAAAGACGCAATTAAGACGGCCCTTGAAATATCCTGGGGGCCGTCTTTGTTTAAACATGGAGCCTTCCTCTGCCCGGATTGGGGAGGCCATTTAGCTGAGATCAACTTAGTGCGCCTTGCCAGTTAACAGATAGGTATGCCCCAGCCTGATTGTCGTTGACTGGGGCATTTGTCTGTCGGCAGAAAAGAATCTTCCCCCGTCAAGACGTGGCTTCGGGGAATGTTCCGGTGATGTAGTTCGCCAATTGGTCGATCAGGTAGGTCTTCTCTGCCAGAGAGGCTTTGACCAGATCGCCGATCGATAAAACCCCCAACAGTTGCTCGTTATCCATGATGGGGAGGTGGCGACAACGCTTGTCGGTCATCAGTGCCATCCCTTCCTCGATGGTCATTTCGGGTCGGGCGTATACCACCTTGGTCACCATAATGTCGCGGATGAGGGTCTTCGGTGATGAGAGCCCTTTGAGGATGATTTTGCGGGCATAGTCTCTTTCAGAGATAATCCCCACGACCTTTCCCTGATCCAGCACAATCAACGCCCCCACCTCATTATCGGCCATGAGCTCCATCGCATCATAGACTGATCGGTCGGGGCTGATCGACAAAACATTTGTTCCTTTGGCTTCCAGTACCTGCTTGATGGTTTTCATAGGCAATCTCCTCCGGTAGTTTTCGATTCTCCCTCAGGTATTAATTAAAGACTAAGAGAGGTTGGCAGAATGTCAACTGCAGAGGGTGGTGTCGCGGAGAGAAAACACCGATACTCCCTCTGGTGCAGCCCGTATCGCTCAAGAGAAACAATCGATTTGATAGTGTGGCATATATTTTTTCAAAAACACGTCTCCAGGGAGTTTTCCGTCTTTAAGGAAGAGAACCGCAAAGATAACGCCCCCCTTGCGTTATCGAGTGTGGGTTCAGCTTTCTCCTGCCTTTTTGTTGTCACAAAACCTGCTATTGTTTAAACAGCTTAGAGATGTTAGTTCAACGAGGAGTCTGCTATGGAATCGATCATCCCCGGTTATAATCCCCCCGATTTTTCCCAGCCTGAATTGGCGACAGCGCCACCCGTGCAAACTGTGGCCGCAGCGCAAGACGGTGTCGTGCCCGATAATTACCACGGGACCTCCAATCATCCAGAGTACCTGCATCTGGGCGGCGGCGACTGGTTGTTGACACCGGAAAGCCGGATGGATTCGGTGCTGGTGTTAAACGGGCGTCAGGTCGAGGTGGTCGAGGCGCGCCGGGTGAAAAAAGGTGATGCCGTGGTGGTTGGTCGGACCGAGAATGGTGAAGAGGGAATTTATGTCCACACGACCGGTTTTGACCCGCCTGCCTCTGAAGGCGAAGATAAGTTTGCCTTCCGGACCCGGGGCACCCGCGAGACCCCTTTTTCGCGCTGTTACGATGATCTCTATAAGGTGCTGCGCCACGACCGTGACCATGGCCATATCGTCTGGGTGCTCGGGCCTGCGGTCGCTTTCGACAAGGACAGTCGCGATGCGATGCAGGGCTTGATCGAAAACGGCTACTGTCACGGCCTGCTGGCCGGCAATGCGCTGGCGACGCATGATCTGGAGGCGGCCTGTTTCCGCACCGGTTTGGGGCAGGATATTTATACTCAGCACCTCAAGCCGATGGGGCATTACAACCATCTCGATATTATCAACGCGGTCCGCAAGTCCGGTTCGATCAAGCAGGCGATCAGCGATCTGCAGCTCAAAGATGGCATCATCTACGCCTGTGAGAATCAGCAGGTTCCTTACGTGCTGGCCGGTTCCATCCGGGATGATGGCCCCTTGCCGGAAGTTATCGCAGATGTTTATGCCGCCCAGGACGCCATGCGGGTCCATGCCCGCCAGGCGACCACGGTCATCGCCCTGGCCACCCAGTTGCACTCGATCGCCTTCGGCAACATGGTGCCGAGCTACAAGGTGATGGAGGACGGCAGTGTGCGGCCGGTCTTTTTCTACATCGTCGATATGACCGAATTCTCGGCCGATAAACTGGCCAATCGCGGTTCGGCGCAGGCGGTGGCGATTTTGACTAACGCCCAGGATTTTATGATGAACCTGTGGAACAATTTGAAGGGTTGAGCGATGCCGGCTAAGAAGATCCGCATAATCGGTGTGCCGATTGACCTCGGTCAGGACCAGCGTGGCGTCGATATGGGGCCGTTCGCGATCCGCTATGCAGGCCTTTCTGCGGCGTTGAAGGCGCTCGGGTTTGAACTGCACGATGCCGGCAATCTTTACGTTCCGGTGCGGGATTCAATCGCTAGTGGAGCGCAGGGGGATTTTCTTCCCGCGATTCAACAGGTCTGCCAGGCCGCATATGCTGCCGCCGCGCAAGCGGTAGAGGCTGGAGAGATCCCCCTGTTTCTCGGCGGTGACCACTCTTTGGCGATCGGCACCATTGGCGGCGTGAGCTGTCGCGAGCCGGTCGGGGTGATCTGGATCGATGCGCATGGTGATGCCAATCGGCCTCAGACCTCACCTTCCGGCAAAGTGCATGGCATGCCGTTGGCCGCTTTGCTCGGTGACGGCTTCCCGGAACTGGTCAACATCGGCCGACCGGGGAGCAAGCTGGAGGCGAAGGATATCGTGATGATCGGCATCCGCGATCTGGATGAAGGTGAGCGCAACTGGCTGCGGCAGAGTGGCATCCGCATCTATTCAATGCGAGAACTGGACGAGCGGGGCATGAGCGTGGTGATTCGCGAGGCGCTGGGCTCGCTGGAGCACCGCAGCCGCATCCATGTCAGCCTTGATATGGACAGCCTCGATCCAACCCAGGCCCCCGGAGTCGGGACCCCATCATCCGGTGGCTTGCGTTATCGTGAAGCACAGTTGCTGATGGAAGTTATTGCCGATAGTGGCAAACTCTGCTCGGCAGACATCGTCGAAATTAACCCAATCCTTGATCATGAAAACCGCACTGCGCGGATGGCGGTGGAACTGGCGGCATCTTTGTTCGGTAAAAGCATTCTGTAAACTAACTTGCATGCAAACCGCAAAATAGATATATTTGGAAGCTCGAATAATTAAAGTCTTTTTTGCGGAGCTATTTATGTTGAAAAAACTACTTTTTGCCTCGATGTTGCTGCTGTTGTTTGCCTGTACTGAAGATCCACAAATTTCCAAGTCCTCCCAACGGCAAAACGCAACTCCAACCGGTGTCAGTACCCCGGCGCCATCTATTGCTTCTCAAACGACCGCAGCTAGCGAGCATTCCCTGGTCTTTTTTCTCGATCCCAACGGCGGTCCTTGCCGGATGCAGAATTCGATTTTGCAAGGGATGGAAGGGGAGCTCAAAGGCAAGGTCAACGTGCGTTATGTGCAAACCACCGTTCCTGATGACCGGCAGTATTTTTATGCTTACGGTATCCGGGGTCTGCCGTCGCTGTTGTTGGCTGATGCCAGTGGTAAAGAGCTCAAGCGGTTGCCACCCGGAGTTAATCCGGCGGAAAAAGTTCGCGAACTGCTGCAGACCATTCCGAACTGATCTGTCTGATGACTCCGGTTGATTTAAGTTTGACATCATTCCTGATGGCAGTACTGGCTGGCTTAGCCAGTGTTGCTTCGCCCTGTGTGCTGCCGGTGGTGCCGATCATTGTCACCGGGACGAAAGAAGATCACTGGAGCCGGCCGCTGTTAATCGTACTCGGACTGAGTCTGAGCTTTATGGCGATGGGAGTTGTGTCATCGATTTTCGGCGGGGCGGTTGCAGGCTATATCCCGGTACTGGAAAAAATAGCTGGCGTGGTGGTGATTCTGTTCGGCGTACTGATGTTGTTCGACATTAATCTGTTTAAAAACCTCTCCGGCCTGGCGCAGATTCAAACGACCAGTGGCGGGCGCTGGTCGGGGCTGGTCATGGGGTTGACCCTCGGGCTGGTCTGGATTCCCTGTGTCGGGGCGATGCTCTCAGGTGTGCTGGCGCTGGTTGCGACAGAGGGCAAGCTGTCGTTTGGACTCCTCCTGCTCGCTTTTTATTCCCTTGGCTTTGCCATCCCGATGCTGCTGGTCGGTTACGCGAGTCAGACGCTGCGACAGAAAATCCGCATCATCAATCGCCACCCGCTGGCGATTCGGCTGGTCAGCAGTATGTTGCTGATCGCTTTTGGCGTTTACATCCTCACTGCCGGTATGCTGACCATCGGCTTCAGCTCGTTCTGATCGCCAAGATCTTATTCCAGCGGCAGCTCGGTTTTCCGGACCACCGTTTTCAGGGCAAACGAGGATTGTACTCGCAGCACCCCGGGCAGACTGGTCAGGCGGTTGTGAATGCGCATGTAGTCCTCATTATCACGGACAATGACCCGTAGCAAGTAGTCGCTGTCTCCTGACATCAGGTAACATTCCAGCACATCTTTGACTTTACCGATCTCTGTTTCAAACCGCTGCAGCTTCTCCTGCTGCTGCCCCTCCAGGGTGACCCTGACGAAAACCGTTCCCGGTTTGCCGATCGCAGTTTGATCGATCAGCATCACATAGCGATCGATGATGCGGCTTTTTTCCAGCAACCTCACCCGACGCAGGCAGGCCGATTCTGAGAGGCCCACCTTTTCCGCCAATTGCACGTTGCTTAGACGGCCATCCTCCTGCAGGGCGGCGAGAATCTTTCGATCCAGTCCGTCGATTTGATATTTTTGCAGATTCTGAGTCATTTTTTCATATTAGTCGAAGGATCTGTTTTTGAGTAGTGAAAAAGTAGTGAAAATTGCAGGAAAATTTTCATAATCTGCTGCTAAAATTACTTTATTAGTTTATTGCGTCGTCATGTGTCACTAAGGAGTTGCCAATGATCGTCGGAATTCTTAAAGAGATCAAAACCGAAGAAAATCGTGTTTGCATGACCCCGGCCGGGGTTGAGGTGCTGAAGACCAATGGTCATCAGGTGTTGGTGGAAACGACTGCCGGAGACGGCAGTGGTTTCAGTGATGCTGATTACATCCGTGCTGGCGCCGAAATTGCCACCGGCCCGGAAGAAGTTTATAACAAGTCGGAAATGGTCATGCATGTCAAGGAGCCGCAGCCGAGTGAGTATCCGCTGATCCGCGAAGGGCAGATCCTGTTCACCTATTTCCATTTTGCCGCTTCCGAAGAGTTGACCCGGGCAATGATGGAGCGCAAAGCGATTTGCATCGCCTACGAAACCATTGTTAACCCGGACGGCAGTTTGCCGTTGCTGACGCCGATGAGTGAAGTCGCCGGGCGGATGGCGGCCCAGCAGGCCGCCAAGTATATTGAGCGCTCCCAGGGGGGGCGGGGCATTCTGATGGGCGGGGTGCCGGGAGTTGCGCCGGCGACAGTGCTGGTCATCGGTGGCGGTGTTGTCGGTACCCATGCCGCTGAAATGGCCTGTGGTCTGGGGGCCAAGGTTTACCTGCTCGACATGAATCTCAATCGCTTGCGCTATCTGTCGGAAATCATGCCGAAGAACTGTTTCCCGATGATGTCCTCGCCAGCTACGATACGTGAACTGGTGCAGGAGGCCGATGTCGTGATCGGTGCGGTCCTGCTGCATGGGGCCAAGGCGCCCAAGCTGGTCACCAGGGAGATGTTGAAGACGATGAAAAAAGGTGCGGTGCTGGTCGATGTCGCCATCGATCAGGGCGGCTGCTTCGAGACCTCCAAGGCGACCACGCACCGTGAGCCGATCTACGAAGTCGATGGTATCGTGCACTACTGCGTCGCCAATATGCCGGGGGCTGTCCCTTTGACGTCGACCATGGCATTGACCAATGCGACCCTGCCTTACGCGGTACGGATCGCCAACCAGGGCTGGAAAGCAGTGGCTCGAAATGATGCCGGTATCCGTGAGGGTTTCAACGTGGTGGATGGCGTCGTCTGCTACAAGGGGGTCGCTGATGCCTTTGATATGGACTATGTGCCGGTGGATGAATTGCTGAAATTGGAACCGTGAATTATCAAGCGTATCGAACCACAGAGGCTCTGGGAGCACAGAGAGGAAAATGAAATCATCCTCTCTGTGCTCCTGTGGTGAAAAATAGTTTACGTATTAAACTTCGCTCAGTCGATAATATCCTCACGAAACTCTCTTCGATCTTCCCGCCGCTCCTGTCTGAACTCCTGTCGGTCTTGCCGATTCTCCTGGCGGAAATCCTGACGATCCTCATGCCGATCGATACGAAAATCCTGCTTGTCAGCACGGATCTCCTGCCGGACTTCACGCCGCTCTGCCGGAGAGTCGGCAGCCCGCAGCGCCTGCCGGTTCTCGTGCATCTCGCCACGGAATTCCCGCTTGTCCGAGCGTCGTTCCTGGCGGAAATCCTGCCGGTCACCGCGTCGGTCGCTGCGATAACTCTTGCGCTCCTGATGACGGTCGACGCGGTGTTCGCGAACCTCGGCGCGGGTCAGTTTGGCTTCCGCGAAGGTTGGCAGGGTGAAGCAGGCGGTCAGGGCAACGAGCAGCAGTAATAATGATTTCATGGTTTTCCTCCTCTGTAAGCTTGACTGGGGCTGTGTTTAATGGATTAGACGAAGCCGGGGAGGAAAGGTTTACAAGGAAATGAAAAAAAGGGCCGGAAAGCCGGCCCTGTGGGGATGTTACGTTTTCAGCGCTTTCTTTTGTACTGCTGGCGCAACTCATTTCTTCGCTGCATTCTTTCTGCGGGAGGCAGTTGGCGCATCTGGCGGAATTCGCGACGCAGTTCCTGTTTCTCCTCCAAAGACATTTTTTGAAATCGCTGACGTGCAATGCGGAGTTTCTGTTTTTGTTCCGGAGATAACCTCTTCCAGCGTTCGAAGCGTTGCCTGATAAGTTCCCGCTCTTCAGCCGGTAGCTTGCGGAAAGTTTTCAAACGCTCGCGGATGCGCTGTTTTTGTTCCTGGGGCAGGGCTTGGAAATTGCGATAGCGCTCGCGCAATGTTTCACGCTGCTCGGGAGTCAGCTGTTGCCAGCGTTTGAGCGCCTCTGCCTGCTGCTCGCTCAGTTGCGGCGCTTGGCTTTCGGCGATCGCTGAACCGAACAAGGCGATCAGCAGTAACAAGGTCAGGATCAGGATTCGATGTTTCATTGGTTGTCCTCCAGGGCTGCGACCTCTTCCATATTGTCTAACAGCTCCAGTATTTCGAGCAGTTCCAGCATCTCCAGCAGCTCTCGGTCTTCAGCACTCAATTCCTGCTGAATTACCGTGGTTGTGCTATCCGTGTCGCTCGCCAAACAGGGATTTGCCGCCAGCAGCAGAAACAGGAAGGAGAGGGTGACGTAGGATTTTTTCACCCCAGATCCTCCAGGGCTTCCAGCAACTCAAGATCCTGCAGGATGTCGAGGTCCTGCAGCAGCTCAAGCTGTTCCAGAACTTCAATCTCGGCCAGGGCCGGATTATGTTTTTCCAGCGGTTGTTGGGACGTCGGCATGATGATAATTGCCAGCACCACGGCTGCGCCCGCAGCCAGAGTGCTGGCCCAGATCGGCTTTCGCCACGGGCGTGATGATTTGGTTGCAGCCATCACCTGCTCGGTAAAGCGGTGTTTTTCTGCAGAATCAAGCTCCAGCTTGGTTATCGGTATTGTCGCCAGACTCGCCTTGAGCTGTTCGAGAGTGGTCCGGCATTCTCTACACCCATTGAGGTGATTCTCTACCTGCTGCAAAGCGTCATTTGCTAACTCGTTGTAATAGTAGAGGGTCAATTGCTGTTGGTCACAACGGTTTTGATCTGTCATGAGACATTCTCCTTTGTCTCCTTAAACTCGTTACGGAACAGTGTGACGGCCCGGTGCAGGTGAGCTTTAACGGTCCCTTCACTTAAATCGAGCACTGCGGCGATCTCTTTCAATGGCAAACCTTCCATGTGCCGCAGGACAAAGACCGCTTTTTGCCTGGCCGGTAGCCGCTTCAGCAGTTGTTGCAGCTGTTGCGCGGTTTCCTGCGCTTGGAGATGTTCGTGCGGAGACGCCGCTGGATCGACCGCGAATTCAACCGGGTCGGCCTGCCGTTCGTCGCTACGGAAAAAGAACAGCTTCCGTTTTATCTGCTCCCGGCGCAGATGATCGATCGCCAACCGGCTGACGGTCCGGTAGAGCCAGGTGCCGACGCTGCTGTCGCCGCGAAAGGTCGACAATGATTTGAACAGGCGCAGAAACGCTTCCTGGCTGATCTCCTCGGCCTCAGAGCGATTGCCGACCAGTCTACAGGCGAGCTGAATCACTTTCTCACTGTGTGATTCGACCAGTTGGGCAAAAGCGCTTTCCTGCCCGTTTCTGGCCTGTTCAACAAGTGCTTTTTCGACGTCTGCCAGCATCGGCAGAGCGTAGCGATTGGGGAAAGTTGTGTCAACGCCAGTCATCAGTTCAGGTCTGTCCGTTCAAGAAGGGGCGCAGTTTCATACCCGTTTAGACGAAGCAGCAGAGAAAAGGTTTACCGGAACGGGAGTTATTTTATTGCCGCAGTTAAATTGACCTGAAAGGAAACCCCGAAAAAGCATCTATTCCGGGGTTTCCTTTTGAATTCAGAGAAGCTCAACCTTGTCTGATAGCGTTAAAACATGATGTAAAGCTCATCGCGGGCCATGTCAGGTACTGAGTCACGACAGGCTGATGACCATCGAGGTTCAGTGCCAACAGAAAGACTGAGGATTGGAATCAGTAGTTTTTGATGTAGGTTTTAATTTCCCAGTCTGTCACCGCGGTACGATAGGCATGCCACTCCTGGTTTTTTCCTTCCACATATTTGGCGAAGATATGTTTGCCGAGGGTCGCTTCGGCCAGAGGGCTCTCCTGGAGCGCCGTGATGGCTTCTTCCAGGCTGCCCGGCAGACTGTCGATACCGGCCTCGTTTTTCTCCGCCTGGGTCATCTCGAAGATGTCGACGTTGACAGACGCCGGAGGTTGCAGCTTGTTCTTCACCCCATCAAGGCCGGAGTTGAGCATCATCGCCAGTGCCAGGTAGGGATTGCAGGCCGGGTCGGGGCAGCGAACCTCGGTTCGGGTACTCAGGCCGCGGGAGGCCGGGATGCGCACCAGGGCGGAGCGGTTGGAGGCAGACCAGGCCACGTAGACCGGGGCTTCATACCCAGGAACCAACCGCTTGTAGGAGTTGACCAGCGGGTTGGTCACGGCGGTAAAGCCGCGCGCGTTTTTGATAATACCGGCAATGTACTGATAAGCAACTTCGCTCAGTTTGAGGGGCCCGTTCTCATCAAAGAAGGCATTGGTCCCATCCAGGTTGAACAGGGACTGGTTGGTATGCATGCCGGAGCCGTTGATGCCGAATACCGGCTTCGGCATGAAGGAGGCGTGGAAGCCGTGCTTGGCGGCGATGGAGCGAACCACCCACTTGAAGGTGACGGTGTTGTCGGCGGCGGTTAGGGCGTCAGCGTACTTGAAGTTGATTTCATGCTGTCCCTCGGCGACCTCGTGGTGTGACGCTTCAACCTCAAAGCCCATCATCTCGAGGGTTTCGACGATCTCGCGGCGGCAGTTGATCCCGGTATCCTCCGGGTCAACTTCAAAGTAACCGGCGACATCGTTGGTTTCGGTTTTCAGGTTGCCTTTTTCATCTTCCTGAAAGAGGAAAAATTCGCATTCGGTACCGACGTTCATGGTATAGCCGAGTTCTTTGGCTTCGGCCAGTACCCGTTTCAGGTTGACGCGTGGGCAGCCGGAAAAGGGGGTGCCGTCAGATTTGTAAACATCACAAATGATACGGGCGGCGTTAATCCCCTCGCGCTTTCTCCAGGGAAGTAGCAAAAAAGTGTCATAGTCCGGCTTCAGGTACATGTCCGACTCGTTGATACGGACAAAGCCATCAATCGACGAGCCGTCAAACATCATCTGCCCATCCAGGGCTTTTTTGATCTGGCTGCGCGGAATGGCAATGTTTTTCATAAAGCCGAAGATGTCGACGAACTGCAGCCGGAAAAAATGGACATTCTTTTCTTCAACAATTTTCATGATTTCATCGCGGGTCATA